>NZ_SZYE01000031.1 GCF_005239125.1 Cellulomonas hominis
GCCCGACGACCGCCGACCGCGGCCCCGCCACGGCCGCCAGCGCGTCGGCCGCCGCCCGCGCCGGGTCGTACGCCGCCGGGTCCCGGGCCCAGGCGCCGACGGTCGCGAGCGGCAGCCGGGACGGCAGCGCCTCGATCATCGCGTTGGCGACGACGCCGTCCAGCGGCAGCCCGTCGACGTCGTCCGGCCGGCCGGTGAGCGGCCCGAGGAACAGCCGGGTCCGGTCGAAGTCGTTGACCGGGTAGTTGTCCCACAGCACGATCCGCCGCCCGAACGCCGCGGCCGCGGCCTGCACGTCCTCCCGGGTGACCTCCCCGACGACGATGTCCCGGCCGGTCCACAGCACGCGGGCGTCCGCGGGCAGGGTCCCGGCGAGCGCGTCGCGGTACGGCGAGCGCCCGCAGCCGGCGTAGTCGGTCGGGCACACGGTCATCGGGGCGGTGAGCCCGTGCGGCAGCAGGAACGCCTCCCGGAACCGGGCGGCCGCCTCGCCGTGCGCGCGCCCGCTGCCGGCCTGGCCCGCGCCGTAGGCGGCGACGTCCTCGGGGTGCGGCAGGTCGTACGGCACGTCGTCGAACAGCAGCCACACGTCCCGGACCCCGGCGGCGCGCACCTGCTCGGCCTTGGCAGCGAGCGCCGCGTGCTCGGCGTCGTCGGAGTACCGCATCGACAGGCCGGGGGCGACCGACCAGACGAACGCCACCCCCGCGGCGGCGGCCCGGTCCGCGAGCTCGCCCAGCCGCGCGAGCTCGGCGGCGGGGTACGGCTCGCGCCACCGCTCCCGGTGCCACGGGTCGTCCTTGGGCGCGTAGAGGTAGGTGTCGAGACCGAGCGCGGGGGCGGCGTCGAGCAGGGCGAGCCGCTCGTCGTGCCGCCACGGCGGGCCGTAGAACCCCTCGACCACCCCGGCGGACAGGCGCCCGGCGCGCCCGGCGTCACCTCCGACGGCGGACGCGCGGGCGGGCTCGTGCGGTCGTCGTCGACTCGGCATGCGGCCCAGCCCACCAGCGGGCTCGTGGGGTTGTCAATCTCCACACATGTGTGCGACAGCGGACACAGCGATCCCGCGACGGCCGACCGCCGCCCCGGTCACGCACCTCGATATGGGATCGATTGCAGAGTACGATCGACACCGACCACCCGCGCGACGACGCACGAGGAGCACGATGAGCCGGCCACGCCAGACCACGGGCGCGCCCCTGTCCAACGCACCGGCGGGCGCCCAGCCCCGGGACCTGCCGCCGACCCCCCGCCCGCACGCGACGCCGGACCGGACCATCCACATGATCGGGAACTCGCACATCGACCCCGTCTGGCTCTGGCCGTGGCAGGAGGGCTACCAGGAGGCGCGCGCGACGTTCTGGTCCGCGATCCACCGGATGGACGAGTACCCGGACTTCGTGTTCACCTGCGACCAGATGGTGCTGCTGTCCTGGGTCGAGGAGCAGGACCCCGAGCTGTTCGCCCGCATCACCGAGCGGGTCGCCGAGGGCCGGTGGGTCAACGTCGGCGGCTGGTGGGTCGAGCCGGACTGCAACATGCCGATGGGCGAGTCCTTCGCCCGGCAGGGGCTGTACGGCCAGCGGTACCTGATCTCGCGGTTCGGGAAGCCCGCCACGGTCGGGATGAACGCCGACCCCTTCGGGCACAGCGCGAGCCTGCCGACGGTGCTGCGCGGCCACGGCCTCGACTCGTACCTGTTCCTGCGTCCCGGCCCGCACGAGAGCGAGCTGGACGAGACCCTGTTCCACTGGCAGGCGCCCGACGGCAGCCGCGTGCTGGCCTACCGCATCCCGTTCGAGTACTGCTCCCCCGCCGGCTCCGTCGACGGCCAGGTCGACAAGGCGCTCGGCGCCCTGGACCGGTCGCTCGGCGACGTCATGGTGCTGTACGGGGTCGGCAACCACGGCGGCGGCCCCACGATCGCCAACATCGAGTCGATCCACCGCTACGACCGGATGGGCTCGTTCGGCCGGCTGCGGATGTCCTCCCCGCGCGAGTACCTGGACGGTGTCCAGGCCCGCGGCGAGGCGTTCCTCGACGGCCTGACCACCTGGACCGACGACCTGCAGCACCACGCGCCCGGCTGCTACTCCGCGCACTCCGGCATCAAGGCCTGGCAGCGGCGCGCGCAGTACGCCCTGCTGTCCGCCGAGCGCTGGGCCGCCGTCACGGCCGTGCACGACGCCACCCCCTACCCGCGCGAGGACCTGGAGCGCGCGTGGAAGCAGGTGCTGTTCAACCAGTTCCACGACGTGCTCCCGGGCTCCGCGATCGAGCACGCCTACGACGACGCCCGCGACCAGCTCGGCGAGGCCGTCGCGATCGCCAAGCGGATCATCGTCCGGGCGCACAGCACGATCGCCCGGCAGGTCGACATCCCGCTCGACACCGCCACGCAGCCGGTGCTGGTGTTCAACCCGCACCCGTGGCCGGTGTCGACCGACGTGGAGCTGCACTACGGCTCGCACCCCGGCGCCGTGCACGTGGTCGACGGCGACGGCGACGGGCGCACGGTCGTCTCCCAGCCGACCCAGTCCCGCGCGGCCACCAACCAGACCGGCCGCGGTGCCCTGGTGTTCCGCGCCGAGGTGCCCGCGCTGGGCTACCGCCTCTACCGGGTGCGCCTGGCGGCCGAGCCGCGGGTCCCGGAGTGGAGCGCCGGCGCGCCCGGCCCGCTGTCGGTGAGCGAGACGGTGCTGGAGAACGACCTGGTCCGCATCGAGCTCGACCCGGCGACCGGCTGGATCCGCTCCTACCTCGACAAGCGCACCGGGCTGGACGTGCTCCGCGGGGTCGACGGCGCCCAGCACACCCAGGTGTGCGACGACCCGACCGACACCTGGGGCCACCGCGTCGTGTCCTACGCCTGGGCGGGCGACAGCATGAAGCTCGCCCGGGTCGTCGTCCGGGAGTCCGGCCCGCTGCGCGCCCGCGTGCGGGTCGAGCGGGAGTGGGGCGCCTCGACGATGACCGAGGAGCTGCTGCTGGACCACGACTCGGCCGTGCTGCGCGTCGACGTCACCCTGGACTGGCGCGAGCGGGCGCACCTGCTCAAGCTCCGGTTCCCCACCGCGCTCACCGACCCGCGGGCGACCTACCAGATCCCCTACGCCGAGCTCGAGCGGCCCGTCGACGGCGCGGAGGAGCCCGGCCAGGGCTGGGTCGACCTCACGGGCACGCTCGACGGCCGACCGGCGGGCCTGACGCTCGTCACCACGAACAAGCACGGGTACGACGTGTCGCCGGGCGCGGAGCCGAGCATCGGGGTCACCGCCGTGCGCAGCCCGGTGTACGCCTGGCACGACCCCCGGCTGCTCGACGGCGACGACGTGCACGCCTACCAGGACCAGGGCGTCCAGCGGTTCTCCTACGAGCTCGTCGCCCACGCCGGCGACCGGCACGCCGCCGACCCCGGCCGCCGGGCCGCGCTGCTCGGGTCGCCGGTGCGGGCGATGCTCGAGTCGTTCCACGCGGGGTCGCTGCCGGACGCCGGGTCGTTCGCGTCCGACGGCGGCGGGGCGGTGTCGATCACGGCGCTCAAGGGCTCCGAGGACGCCGTCGACGCGCCCGGCGGGGCCGACCTGGTCGTGCGGGCCGTCGAGACCCGCGGCGAGCCGGGCACCGCCCGGATCGAGCTGCCCGTGGTGGGGCGGACGATCGAGGCGGAGTTCGGGGCGTTCCAGCTGCGCACGTTCCGGGTGCCGGCCGACCCGGACGCGCCGGTGGTGGAGGTCGACCTGGTGGAGCGGCCGCTGGCCGACGCGGGGGGCGACGTCCGGGTGGACGCGCCAGCGCGGGCGGGTGGGGCGCCGGCGGGCGGGGCCGAGCCGGCGGGCGACCCCGGCGGGTCTCCGGCGGACGACCACGCGGCCACCGACGCGCTGACCGCGACGGAGGCCTCCGCCCCGGACGCGACGGGCCGCCCGCGGCCGGCCGAGGCACCGTCGGCGGACGACGCGGTCTGACGGCAGCGCGACGAGGGCGCCACCCGGTTCGGGTGGCGCCCTCGTCACGTCCGCGGGGGCGGCGTCAGGGCTCGCGGCGGAGCAGGACCTCGCCCACCCCGTGCGGCCCCAGCGGCACCCGGCCGTCGCCGGCGACGCGCACGCGCCCCGGGCCGTCCCACGCCACCTCGGCGTCGACCGGCTCGGCCCCGACGTTCCGCAGCCGCACCCGCACGGTCCCGTCCGGCATCGGCCGCACCTCGGCGAGCACCCGGTCCGCCGGCGACACCCGCAGCCCCAGCCCGCCGTCGACCGTCACCGGGCCGTCGTACGCCCGCGCCTGCAGCGGCTCCGCCAGGTCGCGGCCGAACACCCGCACCCGCTCCCGGGTCACCGGCCCGTCGACCGCGGCGAACCGGTACCGGTACGCGCGGGTGCCCTCCTGCCGGGCCTGGAAGTTGGTGAAGTGCAGGTTGTTCATCAGCCAGGACGACAGGTACCCGGTCGGGGCGTGCAGCGTCCGGGCCCACTCGCCGGTGTGCAGGCCGCCGAGCTGCACGAGCGGCGCGTCGACCGATCCCCACAGCACCCCGCCGCCCGAGCCGGGTCGGTGCACCCCGACCGCGTGCTGGACGGAGTACCAGTCCTTCGACGTGTCGGGCAGCTGCTCGCTCTCGGCGGCGTACACCGCGCCCGCGGTCTCGAGCAGGAACTCGGGGTCCTCGACCCGGAACGGGAACGCCACGTGGATGCTCTCCGGGCCGAAGGCCTCCGGCTTCACCAGGGCGACCTCGAGGTCCACGACGTCCAGGTCCCGGTACAGGGTCAGGGTGGTCGTCGCCGGCGGCAGGCCCGGCGGGGTGGTCCACCACGCGATCCGCGCCCACGACTCCCCCTCCGTCACGAGCGGCTCCTCGGTGCCGGCCGCGGGCCGCCGGTCGAAGTCGGGCCCGGGGAAGTCGGGGTGGAAGTCCTTGGGGTCGCGGACGACCATCGGGTGCTCGCTCCCGGGGACGACCGTCTCGGTGACGACCGCCCCGAGCCCGTGGCCCGCCGCGTCCGCGTCGACCAGCTCGCGCCCCGACGGCAGGTGCACGAGCGACACCACGCCGCCGCGCGCGGGGTCGACGACGGCCCGGTACGCGCCGCACGCGATCTCCCGCGCGGCACGGGCGGCACCGGCCGGCGCGGGCAACGGGACCGTCGTCACGCCGAACGCCGGCACGGTGGCGACGGTCCGGGCGCGGGTGCGGCCGTGCACCTCGACGTCGACGGGCTCGGTGCGCGCCCGCTCGGTGGGGTTGACCACGACGACCCGGGTCGCGTCGGTCCCGGCCGTCCCGCCCGGCACGCCGCCCGCCTCGCCCCCGCTCGCCACCACCCGGAACAGCCCCTCGACCGCCAGGTCCCGCGCGAGGTCGAACGCCCCGTACGCGAACCCGGCCTTGGCGTTCCAGTGCGCGTGGCTGAACGACGAGTAGGGCTTGGAGTACGTCTCCCACGACCCCCAGGTGTGCTCCGCGAACAGCAGCAGCTCCGCGTCCACCCGGTCCAGGTCCCGCGCCACCTCGGCGTCGGACCGCAGCCGGACCGGACCGCGCCGGTAGCCCATGACGTCCGCGAGCGCCGGCGCCCCGTCCCCGCGCAGCCGGGTCAGCCCGAGCGTGGTCTGCGCGGCCCGGGCGAACGACCGGGCCTCCCGGTAGACGGCGACCTCCCGGGCGGTCGAGCCGTGGCCGTGCGCCCACCAGTCCGACCACTCGCCGCGGGCGACCGGCACCTCGGCGGCCTCGGCCTGCGGGCGCAGCACGTCGAGCGCCTCGTCGATCGTGGCGGTGCGCATCGGCTGCTCGGGGTGCCGCGCGTTCCAGTGCCGCACCACCTCGAGGAACAGCGCGGTCGGCCACCGGTTGTCGTTGGCCGCGTGCACGACCGCCGTGTCGTACGGGTAGTCGTCGCGCTTCTCCAGCGCCGCGACGAAGTCGGCGACGTGCGCCTCGGCGGCCTCGACGTCCCCGTCGACGATCCCCCACTCCTCACCCACGCCGTAGTGGGTCGACAGCCACACGAACACGCGCCCGCCGGCGGGCCCCTGCCACCAGAACCCGGTCGGCTGCGGGTAGGGCGCGCGGCCGTGGTCGGGGTTCAGGGCCATGACGAGCCGGTCGGCCCCGGCGCGCCGCATGGCGTCGACCGTCCCCCACGCGATGCCGTTGACGTCGCCGTGCTGCTCGGTGCGCACGGGCACGCCGGCCGCGCGCAGCCGGCCCAGGGCGCCGTAGGCCGCGTCGAGCTCCGCGTCGCCGAGCAGCTGCGTCATGTTGAGGTAGCCGCCGGTGACCGCGAGGCGCCCCTCGGCCACCCGCCGGCGCAGCCGCTCGACGTCCGCGGGTGCGGCGTCGTCGAGGAACCGCAGCACCGGGCGGGCCACCTCGAACGTCCAGCGGAACGCGTCCGGGCCGTCCCCGTCGTTCGTGTCGCACAGGTCGAGCACCCGCCGTACGGTCGCCGCGTGCAGGTCGTCGATCAGGCGCGGGCTGTTGGTGTAGCCCACGTCGTGGTGGGTGTGCCCCACCAGGAGGACCTGCCGGAT
Source organism: Cellulomonas hominis (assembly GCF_005239125.1). Lineage (GTDB taxonomy): Bacteria > Actinomycetota > Actinomycetes > Actinomycetales > Cellulomonadaceae > Cellulomonas > Cellulomonas hominis_A. The sequence continues at coordinate 6,541 of NZ_SZYE01000031.1, forward strand.
CGGGCGGTCCAGCAGCGGGCCGCCGGGGCGCGGGCCCGCGGGCTCCGGCGACTCGTCGGTGCGCGTCTCGTCGGGTGTGGACGACATCCTCGGGTCCTCACTTTGTGGCATCGTTACCATATGAGCCTAGTCACACGGCAGGCCGTCGGTCCAGGGCAACTAGGCGTTCGACAGGCGTGATCACACCGTGATCCCGAGGGGCTTGTCTCAGCCGAAGGCCCTGAACTACCGTCCGATGTGGGAAGGTTTTCAGATCCTCGGCACTGCTGCCGAGGGCTCTCCCGCGGGCCGGCGACGACGCCGCCCCGCCGGCCGAGGAAGGGAAGACGTTCATGAGGAAGAGTCGCCGCGCCGCGATCGCCCTGCTGCCGGTCGCCGCACTGGCCCTGGCCGCCTGCAGCTCGGGCGGAGGTGGTGACGAGGGGTCCGGCGAGCCGACGGACTTCAGCACCGAGGCCTCGGGCTCGCTCAACGCCTGGGGCTTCGAGAACGCCGACGACGTCGGCCAGTCACGCCTCGACTACGCCGCCGAGCAGCTGCCCGACGTCGACATCGAGCTCGACGCCACCGCGTTCGACTCGCAGAAGTTCACCACCCGGCTCGCCTCCGGCGACGTCCCCGACGTCGTGCAGATGGACCGCCGGTACGTGACCACGTACGCGGCCCAGGACCTGATCCTGCCGCTGGACGCCTGCTACAGCGCCCACGACGTCGACCCGGAGCAGCAGTACTACCCGTCGGTCGTCGACGACGTCCGGTACGGCGACCAGGTCTGGGCGGTGCCGCAGTTCTACCAGCCGCCCGCCATCATCCTGAACAAGCGCGTCATGGACGCCGCGGGCGTCACGGCGGACCAGATCGACACCTCGCAGCCCGACGTCCTCGTCGCGGCGGTCGAGAAGATGTACAAGGAGAGCGGCGGCGTCCCCACCACGCTCGGCTTCGACCCGCAGGCGACCGGCCAGGGCGGCCTGTGGATCCTCGGCCAGGGCGGCCAGCTCAACGACGCCGACGGCAAGCCCACGCTCGACGACCCGTCCAACGTCGCCGGCATCGAGCTGCTCAAGCAGATCACCGACGCCCAGGGCGGCTTCGCCAAGGTGAAGTCCTTCACCGACTCGTTCGACACCTTCGGCGACAACAACCAGTACGTCGCCGACCAGGTCGGCGCGCAGGTCAACGCCCAGTGGTACCCGAACGTCCTCGGCGCCTACGTCGGCCAGATCCAGATCGAGGCGGTGCCGTTCCGCGACCAGGACGGCAACCCGTTCTCCGTCGCCTCGGGCACGGCGTTCGTCATCCCGGCCGGCGCCCAGAACAAGGACGCCGCCTGCTCCTGGATGCTGAACCTGACCTCGCAGGACGCGTGGATGGCGGCCGGCGCGGCCCGTGCCGACACGATCGCGACCGACGGCGGCATCAACACCGGCCTGTTCACCGGCTCGCCGGAGGCCGACAAGGCGATCCGCGACCAGTACGTCACCGAGACCGGCGACGCCGGCTTCGACCAGGTCATCTCGACCTTCTACGACGTCGTGGACTACGGGAAGACCTTCGGGTCCTCGCCCGCCGGCCAGGAGATCCAGAACGAGCTGAACAACGCCATCACCGCGGCGCTGCTCGGCGACAAGACGCCCGAGGAGGCGCTGGCCGACGCCCAGACGGCGGCGCAGCGGGCGTACGACAACATCACGGGCGGCTGATCGACCCGCCACCCCGCACGAGGAGGGGCCCCGACGCGGTACCGACCGCGACGGGGCCCCTCCGTCGTCCCCCGGTCAGGCGCGGTGCTGGGCGAAGAACTCTCGGAGCACGGCCCCGCACTCCGCCTCGCGCACCCCGCCGACCACCTCGACCCGGTGGTTCAGCCGCGAGTCCCGCACGACGTCCCACTGCGACCCGCACGCCCCCGCCTTCGGGTCCCACGCCCCGAGCACCAGCCGCGGCACCCGGGCCAGCACGGTCGCGCCCGCGCACATCAGGCACGGCTCGAGGGTGACCACCAGGGTGCAGTCGTCGAGCCGCCACCGGCCGAGCGCCGCCGAGGCCGCCCGCAGGGCCAGCACCTCGGCGTGCGCGGTCGGGTCGGCATCGGCCTCCCGGCGGTTGCGCCCCGCACCGACGACCTCGCCACCCGGCCCCAGGACGACCGCGCCCACGGGGACGTCACCGGTCGCGGCGCAGCCCGCGGCCTCGGTCAGGGCCAGGCCCATGGCGGTCAGGTCGTCGGGGCGCGCGAACATGCGGCCCATCCTCGCGCACCGCGGCGGGGGTCTCCTGGAGCGCGCGGGGTGACGGCCGCCGCGCGCGGGGCGGGGCCGGTCGCCGCCAGGCCGGGTCGGTCGACGCCGGGCCGGGTCGGTCGACGTCGGGCCGGGTCGGTCGCCGTCGGGCCGGGCGGGTCGCCGTCGGGCCGGGCGGGTCGCCGCCCGCGCCGCGTCAGCGGCCGGCGCACCCCACGCAGGTCCGGGCGGTCGGCACGGCGCGCAGCCGCTCGACCGGGATCGGCCGGTGGCACCGCGTGCACGTCCCGTACGTGCCCGCGGCCAGCCGGTGCTCCGCCTCGTCGATCTCCCGCAGCCGATCCCGCTGGTCGTGCGTCAGGGCGTCGAGCAGCCGGCGCTCGTAGGCGATCGTCGACCCCTCCGGGTCGTGCTCGTCGTCGGCGACGGTCTCCCGGGAGGCGGCGACGACCGCCTCCCGCTCGGCGTCCGTGCCGGCCAACCGCGCCAGGGCCTCGCGCCGCCGCTCCGCGAGGAGCGCGGTGACCTCGGTGGGGTCCAGCGTCTGCGCCATGGGACCAGTATCCGCCCGCGACGCGCCCCCGCACCCTCCCGCCCCCCTCCTGCACCCTCCCGCCGAGCTTGCGCCTGATGCGGGGTTCCTGAGCCGTGAACCCCGCATCAGGTGCAAGCTCGCCGGCGGCGACGCGCGGGGCGCGCGGGGCGCGGGCGGCGGCAGGGGCGGCGCGTCAGCGCGCGTCGGCGAGCAGGGCCTGCTCGCCCGCCACCGCGTCGGCCGGGCGGCCCGTCGCCAGCGGCAGGATGATCGTGTCGATCAGGCGCTCCGCGAACTCCGCGTCCATCGGCCGGTGCGCCACGACCTTGCGGTAGTGCACCATCGCCGGGGCGACCGCCGCGATCATGTCGAGGTCCACCCCGGGCGCCGTGTCCCCCCGCAGCCGCGCCCGCTCGAGCACCTCGCGCGCGAGCCGGACCCGGCCCGCCACGAACTGCTCGTGGAACACCGCACGCACCTCGGGCTCCTCGCGGACCGCCGTGAGCAGGCCCGTCATGAGGTCGTCGCTCTTCATCCGGGTGGCGCGCACGAAGATGCTGAGCAGGTCGTCGCGGATCGACCCGGTGTCGGGGACCTCGTCGATCGTCATCTGCTTCGCGCACAGCAGGCAGTCGACGGTGAGCTGCACCTTCGACGACCAGCGGCGGTAGACGGTCGACTTGCCCGCCCCGGCGCGCTCGGCGACCGCGTCCATCGTCATGCCGTCGTAGCCGCGCTCGATCAGCAGCTCGCGGGCGGCCTGCAGGATGACCTCGTCCTTGGACCCGTCGCGGCGCCGGCCGGGCCGGCGGGCGGCGGTCGCGGTGGCGGTCCCGGTCGCGGGCGCGCCGACGTCCGCGACGTCCTCGCGCGCGGTCATCCGGGCTCCTCTCGACGTGGCCATCATGCCCGCAGCGACGACGGGAAACAAATCGAGACTGGGGGGTTTCGAAACTCACCGGTCCTGGTTTACGGTCGTGCCATCCCCCCACACCGTCGTCCTGACCGGAGCACCCGTATGTCCTCGTCCGCCGCACCCACGCCGCCCGCCGGGCGCCGCTGGCTCGTGCTCGCCACCGTCGCGCTGGCGCAGCTGATGGTCGTCCTCGACGCCACGATCGTGAACATCGCCATGCCGTCCGCCCAGGCGGAGCTCGGCTTCAGCGACAACGACCGGCAGTGGATCGTCACCGCCTACGCCCTCGCCTTCGGCAGCCTGCTGCTGCTCGGCGGCCGGCTGTCCGACATGTTCGGCCGCCGCCGCATGTTCCTCATCGGCCTGGTCGGCTTCGCCGTGTCCTCGGCCCTCGGCGGCGCCGCCGGCACGTTCGAGCTGCTGGTCGCGGCCCGCGCGCTGCAGGGCGTGTTCGGCGCCGTGCTCGCCCCGGCCGCGCTGTCGGTGCTGACCACCACGTTCACCGTCCCCAAGGAGCGCGCCCGCGCGTTCGGCATCTTCGGCGCCATCGCCGGCATGGGCGGCGCCATCGGCCTGCTGCTCGGCGGCTACCTCACCGAGAACTTCGACTGGCGCTGGAACCTCTACGTCAACGTCGTGATCGCGGTGGTCGCCCTGGTCGCGGGCGTCGTCCTGCTCCCCCGCGCCGGCGGGGCGGCCGGGCACCGGCTCGACGTCCCGGGCGTCCTGCTCGGCTCCGCGGGACTGTTCGCCCTCGTGTTCGGCTTCTCGCAGGCCGAGCCGCAGGGCTGGGACTCGCCGCTCACCTGGGGGCCGCTCGCCGCCAGCGTCGTGCTGCTCGTCGCGTTCGTGATCCGGCAGCGCACCGCCGCCAACGCGGTGCTGCCGCTCGACGTCGTGCTGGACCGCGACCGCGGCGCCTCGTTCCTCGCGATCCTGGTCGCGGGGTCGGGCATGTTCGGCGTGTTCCTGTTCCTCACGTACTACCTGCAGTCGACGCTCGGGTACACCCCGATGCGGACCGGCGTCGCGTTCCTGCCGATGGTGCTGTCGATCATCGTCACCGCGCAGATCCAGTCGAACCTGCTCATCCCCCGGTTCGGGCCCAAGGTGCTCGTGCCGATCGGCATGCTGCTCGCCGCGGGCGCGATGCTCACGTTCACCCGCCTCGAGGTGGACAGCACCTACGCCGCGCACGTGCTGCCCGGGCTGGTCCTCATGGGCATGGGGATGGCGTCGATCATGCCGGCGTCGTTCCAGCTGGCCACGCTCGGCGTCGCCCCGCGGCTCGCGGGCGCCGCGTCGGCCCTCGTGTCGACCAGCCAGCAGGTCGGCGGCGCGATCGGCACGGCGCTGCTGAACACGCTGGCCACGACCGCCGCGACCGCGTACCTCGCCGACCACGCCCCGGTGACCCCCGAGGTGGCGGCCGAGGCCGCGCTGCACAGCTTCGACACCGCGTACGCGTGGTCGGCGGCGATCTTCGCCGGCGGCGCCGTCATGGCGGCCCTGGTGTTCCGCCGCCGCGCCGACCGTGCGGCCCGCGCGGCGGCGGGCCAGGCGGACGCCGGCGCGCAGGCGGAGGCCCCGGCCACCCCGGCGGCCCCGTCCGCGGTCCCCGCGCACTGAGCCCGGACCCGCTCGCCCCGCCCGCCGAGGGAGGACCCGCGCGCCGAGGGCACGCGAGGTCCTCCCTCGGCGACAGGGGTGGCGGGGCGGGCGGCGGGCGGGCGGCAGGCCCGCCGGGGTCAGTCGTCCGGGAACCAGATCGCGCGGCGGAGCGCCACGCGGGTGCCGTCCGCCGACAGCGGCGTGCCCTCCGCGCGCAGGTGCTCCAGCGCGGCGCGGGCGTGGTGCGCCGGGGGCGCGCCCGAGGCGTTCACCACCCGCCACCACGGCACCCCCGAGCCGCCGCGGGACATGATCTGCCCGACCTGGCGGGGTCCGCCGCGCGCGGGCAGGCCCTCGGCGACGAACCGGTCGGCCACCACCTCCGCGATCGTCCCGTAGGTCATGGCCCGGCCCGCCGGGATGGCGTCGACGACGTCGAGCACCGCCTCCAGGTACGCCTCGTCCACTCAGGCCCTCCGCACCAGCACGAGCGCGCGGTCGTCGCCCTCGCCCGCGCCGATCTGCACGAGCACGTCGTCCGCCCCGCCGCGTCCGGTCGACAGCACGCCCTCGGCGGCCCCGCGGAGCCGGTCGATGCCGAGGTCGAGGTCGCCGCCGGGGGTCTCCACCAGGCCGTCGGTGTAGAGCAGCAGGGAGTCGCCGGGGTCGATCCGGCCGCGGACCGCCGGGAAGGCCGCGCCGGGGAGCACGCCGAGCGCGGGGCCGCCCCGGACCTCCACCAGCTCGACCGCCCCCGAGCCGGCGTGCAGGTGCACCGGCGGCAGGTGACCCGCGGACGCGACGGTGTACTCGCCGGTCGCGAGGACCAGGCTCACGTGCACGGCCGTCGCGAAGCCCTCCTCCCAGTCCTGCCCGAGCAGGTAGGCGTTCGCGGCCGGCAGGAACGACGGCGCGGGCAGCTGGCCGATCAGCCCGGCGAGCGCCCCCGACAGCTGCAGTGAGCGCACTCCCGCGTCCTGCCCCTTGCCCGACACGTCGACCAGCGCGATCTCCAGCACCGCGCCCTGCTCGCGCAGCGCCGTGACCAGGAAGTCGCCCGAGAACGCCTCGCGGTGCGCCGCGTGCAGCGCGGACTGGACGCGCCAGCCGTCGGGCAGCGCCGGCACCTCGCCGTGGGCCGCGAGCCGGTCCCGCAGGTCGACGAGCATCAGCTCGCCCGGCGCGCCCTGCAGGCCCAGCCGCTCGCGGTGCGCCGCGAACGCCAGCAGCGCCCCGATCGCGATGCCCTGGAGCAGGTACGTGCCCGGGGTGAACTCCCCCAGGCCCGCGAGCGGGATCGCGACGAACTGCACGACGATCGCCGCGCACAGCACGACCATGCCGCGCATCCGGAGCAGGAACGCGCCCAGGAGCTCGATCAGGATGAACGTCGACGGCGGCACCCACGGCCGGGCCCAGACGATGCCGGCCGACGCGAGGAGCGTCAGCCCGACGAGCAGCGTGGTCAGCGCCCGCTGCGAGCCGACCCCGTACCGGCGCAGCAGGGCGCGCACGCGGTCCAGCGCGCTCGCGGCCCTGCGGCGCCGCGCGGCCGGCTGCCCGGGCGGCACCGGCGAGGTCGGGGGGCCCGGGGTCGTCACGCCGCGAGGGTACCCAGCAGGCTGAGGGCGCGGCCAGGTGCCGCGACGGGAGGGTCGGTGCGCGAAATCGCGTGACCCGTCGCGACGGCGACCAGCAGGATGGCGAGCATGAGCACCACCACCACCACCACCGGGTACCGCCTGTTCGAGATCACCGCCGACCGCGTCGAGGACTACCGGGCCGTCGACGGCATGGCCTTCGCCGAGCCCGCGCGCGACCCGGCGCTCGACGCCGAGGTGCCGTTCGCCGTGCCCCTGGACCGGGCGGTGGCCGTCGAGACCGAGGACGGCGAGATCGTCGCCGTGCACGGCTCCTACGCGTTCACGCTGCCCACGCCCGGTGGGTCGGTGGCGTGCGCCGGGCTCACCTGGGTCGGCGTGCGGCCGGACCACCGCCGCCGCGGCCTGCTGTCCACGATGATGCGGGCCCACCTCGACCGGTCGCTCGGCCGCGGGGAGCCCGTGTCGGCGCTGTTCGCCGCCGAGCCCGGGATCTACGGCCGGTTCGGCTACGGCTCGGCCTCGGACCACCTCCGCCTGACGATGCCGCGCGGCGCCGCGCTGCGGGGCGTCCCCGGGTCCGCCGACCTGACGGTGCGGTTCGTCACGCTCGACCCGGCCGCGCACGAGAGCCTCGTCGAGGACGTGTACGCCGCGGCGGGGCGGGGCCGGCCCGGCTGGATCCGCCGCGGGTCGGACGCCCTGCGCCGGATCGCGGTCGCCGACCCGGCGGCGTGGCGCAGCGGCGGGGAGCAGGCGCGGCTCCTCACCGTGCACGCCCCTGACGGCAGCCCACGCGCGTTCGCGATCCTGCGTCGCACCCAGACCTGGGCCGACGGCGGCGCGGAGTACCCCGTGCAGGTGCGGCTGTCCGCGGCCGTCGACGCCGCGGCGGCGCACCGGCTGTGGTCGGTGCTGCTCGACCTCGACCTCACCGCGAAGGTCACCACCGGGATGCTGCCGGTCGACGACCCCCTGCTCGCCCTGCTGGTCGACACCCGGCGCCCGGTCCCCCGGGTCAGCGACAACCTGTGGGTCCGGCTGCTCGACGTGCCCGCCGCGCTGGCGGGCCGCCGGTACGCCGCGCCGCTCGACGTCGTGCTCGGGGTGCGGGACGCGATGCTGCCCGGCAACGACGGCGCGTGGCGGCTGGTCACCGGCGAGGCCGGGGCGGACGGCACCTACGGCGCCCGCGTCGAGCCGGCGGGGGCCGTCGCGCCCGACCTCGAGCTCGACGTCCGCGAGCTCGGCGCCGCCTACCTGGGCGGGCGCAGCCTCGCGGCCCTCGCGGCGGCGGGCCAGGTCACGGCCGCGCGCCCGGACGCGCTGCACCGCGCGGCGACCGCCTTCGGCTGGCCGGTCGCCCCGGTGTGCCCCTGGGTGTTCTGACCGGCAGAGCCGCCGAGTCTCCGCTTCTCGTCTGCGCCCCGGTGGTCCGGGACAGACGCGAGATGGAGACTCGGCGGGCGCGGCGCGCAGCGCGCAGCGCGCGCGGCGCGCGCGCAGCGCGTCAGGCGCGGGCGGCCTCGTACGCCGCGAGCTGGTCGATCCGGCGCTGGTGGCGCGGGTCCTGGCTGAACGGCTCGTTCACGAAGACGTCGACCAGCTCCAGCGCCTCGTCCACCGAGTGCTGCCGGGCGCCGATCGCCACGACGTTCGCGTCGTTGTGCTGCCGGCCGAGGCGCGCGGTGTCGGTGTTCCACGCCAGCGCGGCGCGCACGCCGGTGACCTTGTTCGCGGCGATCTGCTCGCCGTTGCCCGACCCGCCGATGACGACGCCGAGGCTGCCGGGGTCCGCGACCACGGCCTCGCCCGCGGCGAAGCACACGGCCGGGTAGTCGTCCTGCGGGTCGTACTCGGCGGCGCCGTGGTCGACGACGTCGTGCCCCGCGGCGCGCAGGTGCTCGACCAGCGCGACCTTCAGCTCGAACCCGGCGTGGTCAGCGGCGACATGGATACGCATGGGGCCATCCTGCCGCACGCCCGGCCACGGCGTCGCGGGCGTCCGCGTCCCGGCCGCCGCGGTCCGGGGCAGCGCTGCGTCACCCCCGCGACCTAGGCTGGCTCCCGGTGCGTGCCCGCGCGCCTGCCCGACCGGAAGGGACCCCCCTCGACCATGACCCGCAGCGGCATCGACACCTCGGCCTTCGACCCGGCCGTCCGTCCCCAGGACGACCTGTACGCGCACGTCAACGGCCGCTGGGTCGCCGAGCACGTGATCCCCGCCGACCGGGCGATGGACGGCTCGTTCCGCGCGCTGCACGACCAGGCCGAGGAGCAGGTCCGGGACATCATCGTCGAGGCGGGCGAGGCCGCTCAGGCCACCGGGGTGCAGGCGCAGATCGGTGCGCTGTACGCGTCGTTCATGGACACCGACGCCGTCGAGGCCGCGGGCACCGAGCCGCTGCGGCCCGACCTGTCGGCGATCGCCGCCGCGACCACCCGGGAGGACCTCACGGACGTGCTGGGCTCCCTGCAGCGCTCGGGCGCCGCGGCCGGCACCGGGTTCTGGGTGGACAACGACGCGAAGGACCCCGAGCGGTACGTCGTCTACCTGTACCAGTCCGGCCTCGGCCTGCCCGACGAGTCGTACTACCGCGACGAGCAGTACGCGTCCGTGCTCGCGGCCTACCGCCCGCACGTCGCGCGGATGCTGCGCCTCGGCGGCTGGGTCGCGGACGAGGCGGCGGCCGACGAGGCCGCGGGCCGGGTCGTCGCGCTCGAGACGAAGATCGCCGCGGGCCACTGGGACGTCGTGAAGGACCGGGACGCCGACCTGACCTACAACCCGACCACGCTCGCCGCGCTGGCCACGACGGCCCCCGGCTTCGACTGGGAGGCGTGGTCCCGGGCGCTGGGCGCCCCGCAGGGCTCGCTCGACGAGCTGGTGGTGCGCGAGCCGTCGTTCGCGACCGCGTTCGCCGGCCTGTGGGCGTCGGAGCCGGTCGCGGACTGGCAGGCCTGGCTGGCGTACCACGCCATCACCGCGCGGGCCCCGTACCTGTCCTCCGAGCTCGTCGAGGCGAACTTCGACTTCCACGGCCGCACGCTGACCGGCGCCCAGGAGCTGCGGGACCGGTGGAAGCGCGGCGTCTCGCTCGTCCAGGGCGTGCTCGGCGAGGCCGTCGGCGAGGTGTACGTCGCCCGGCACTTCCCCCCGGCGCACAAGGAGCGGATGGAGGTGCTCGTCGGCCACCTGGTCGAGGCGTACCGCGAGTCCATCACCGCGCTCGACTGGATGGGCGAGGACACCAAGGCGAAGGCGCTCGCGAAGCTCGACGCGTTCACCCCGAAGATCGGCTACCCGGTCAAGTGGCGCGACTACTCGGGCCTGGAGCTCCGCGCCGACGACCTGGTGGGCAACGTCCGCCGCGCGTCCGCCTTCGAGCAGGACCACGAGCTGAACAAGATCGGGAGGCCGATCGACCGCGACGAGTGGTTCATGACCCCGCAGACGGTCAACGCCTACTACAACCCCGGCATGAACGAGATCGTCTTCCCCGCGGCGATCCTGCAGCCGCCGTTCTTCGACGCCGACGCGGACGACGCCGTGAACTACGGCGGCATCGGCGCGGTCATCGGGCACGAGATCGGCCACGGCTTCGACGACCAGGGCTCGAAGTACGACGGCCAGGGCCGGCTCGAGGACTGGTGGACCGAGCAGGACCGCGCGGAGTTCGAGAAGCGCACCTCGGCGCTCATCGAGCAGTACAACGCCTTCTCCCCCGCGCAGCTGCACGGGTCGCACCACGTGAACGGCGCCCTCACGATCGGCGAGAACATCGGCGACCTCGGCGGCCTGTCGATCGCGCTCACGGCCTACCGGATCGCGCTCGGCCGCCCGCTGGACGAGGCGCCCGAGGTCGACGGCCTCACCGGCGTGCAGCGGGTGCTGCTCGGCTGGGCGCAGGTGTGGCGGGCCAAGGGCCGCGACGAGGAGATCATCCGCCGGCTCGCGGTCGACCCGCACTCCCCGGACGAGGTCCGCTGCAACGCGGTGGTGCGGAACGTGGACGAGTTCTACACCGCGTTCGACGTGCAGGAGGGCGACGGGCTGTACCTCGCGCCCGAGGAGCGCGTGCGCATCTGGTGACGGACGGCCGCGGCGCCCGTCCCCGGCCCGGGGGCGGGCGCCGCGGCGCGTCGTCGGACCCGCGCGAGCGGGCCGGCCGTCACGGCAGCGTCGTCAGCGCCGCGGTCGCCACCCGGAACCCGGCCCCGGTCTCGTCCACCACGCACGACATGCCGTTCGACCCGCTGGTGCAGGTGTAGGGCCCGACGGTCTGCGTCTGCCCGTACTCGAGCACCGGGGTGTCGGCCGAGGCGGGCGCGGGCGCCGGTCCCTCGACGCAGGGCGTCGTGACGCCGTCGGACTCGTTCAGCATCACGGTGTGCCCGGTGGTGCCGGTGCAGCCCTCGGACGCGGGCACCTCGTACTGGATGTTCGCGATCGTGCAGGTCACGCCGTCGGGCGACATGGTGCAGGCGATGTTGCCGGTCGGGGACGCGAACGACGTCGCGACGTCGCTGGTCGCGCCGGACGCGGCGCCGTCCGTCGCACCGCCGGACGCGGCCTGCGAGGCGGGCGCCGACGGGTCCGCGGTCGTGCCGCCGTCGCCGGATCCGCCGCCGAGCACGACGATCGCCGCGACGACCAGGCCGAGGACGAGCACGACGTCGACGGCGAGGAAGATCTTGACGCCGCGGCTCAGGTTCGCGAGGGCTGCCATGTCGTACCTCCGGGGGTGGGGCGGGGGCGGCGCGCACCCGGGGGGCGGGCGCGCGGCCGGCGCTCAGTCGAAGACGGGGCCCTTGGTGCGGGTGCGCTTGAGCTCGTAGAACCCGGGCACGCCGGTGATCAGGACGAAGCCGTCCCAGAGGCGGCCGGCCTCCTCGCCCTTCGGGGCCGGCGTCATCACGGGGCCGAAGAAGGCGGTGCCGTTGACGGCGACGACCGGGGTGCCGACCTCGTCGCCGACCAGCGCGATCGCCTCGGCGTGCGAGGCCCGCAGCTGCTCGTCGAACTCGTCGGTGTCCCCGTACGCGACGAGCGACTGCGGCAGCCCGACCTCGTCCAGGGACTCCCGGATGATCGCCCAGGTGTCCGTGCGGCCGCCCGGGTGCCGGCGGGTGCCGAGCGCGTCGTACAGCGGCTTGAGGTGCTCGGCGCCGTAGAGCTCCTTGGCGGCGGTCAGCACGCGCACGGCCGCCCAGGAGTCGTCCATCAGCGCGCGGTACTCGTCGGGGAGGTCCCGGCCCTCGTTGAGGACGGACAGGCTCATCACGTGCCAGCGGACGTCGACGTCGCGGACCCGCTGCACCTCGGTCATCCAGCGCGACGTCATCCACGCCCACGGGCACGCGGGGTCGAACCAGAAGTCGGCGGTGTCGCGGTCGGGCGCGGTCGTCACGGTCACTGGGCGGGCTCCTCGGGCTGTCGACGTCAGGGTGCGTGCGCGCGGACGCGGGCGCCGTCCGTCGACCGCGCCGTCCGCCATCATGCCCCGGAACCGGGGGCCCGTGTCACGTGGGGGCCGGCACCCGGCGGACGCACGCACCCGCCGGGTGGTGGAATGATGCGGCGACGCCTCAGCGAGGCTGTCCCCCGCAGACCTGCGACCGACGTTCCACGAGGAGACCCCGCGTGCCCGCAGAGAACCTGACCCGCGACGAGGCCCGGACCCGGGCCGCCCTGGTCGACGTCCAGTCCTACGACGTGGCGCTCGACCTGACGACGGGGCCGGTGACGTTCACCTCGACGACGACCGTCCGGTTCACCGCCCGGGAGGCCGGAGCCGGCACGTTCCTCGACCTGATCGCGCCGACCGTGCACCGCGTGGTGCTGAACGGGACCGAGCTCGACCCGGCCGAGGTCGTCGCCGACTCCCGCATCCGCCTGGACGGACTCGCCGAGCAGAACGAGGTCGTCGTCGTCGCCGACGCGGCCTACATGAACACCGGCGAGGGCCTGCACCGGTTCGTCGACCCGGTCGACGACGAGGTGTACCTGTACTCGCAGTTCGAGGTGGCCGACTCCCGGCGCGTGTTCGCCGTGTTCGAGCAGCCCGACCTCAAGGCCACCTTCGCGTTCACGGTGACGGCGCCGGCGCACTGGGTGGTCGTGTCGAACTCCCCCGCGGTCGGCGACCCGGTCCCCGTCGAGGGCGGCAGCAACCGCAACGGCGGCCGCGACGAGGGCACCGCCACCTGGACGTTCGAGCCGACGCCGCGGGTGTCCTCGTACATCACCGCTGTGGTCGCGGGCCCGTACCACCACGAGCACGGCGAGCTCACGTCGCGCGACGGCCGCACCATCCCGCTCGGCGTGTACTGCCGCGGCTCGCTCGCGCAGCACCTGGACACCGACAACATCCTCGACATCACGCGGGCCGGGTTCGCGTTCTACGAGGAGCAGTTCGACTTCCCGTACCCGTTCGCCAAGTACGACCAGCTGTTCGTCCCGGAGTTCAACGCGGGTGCGATGGAGAACGCCGGAGCGGTCACGTTCCTCGAGTCGTACGTGTTCCGGTCGAAGGTGCCGGAGGCGACGGTCGAGCGCCGCGCGGTGACGATCCTGCACGAGCTCGCGCACATGTGGTTCGGCGACCTGGTCACCATGCGCTGGTGGGACGACCTGTGGCTGAACGAGTCGTTCGCCGAGTACGCGTCCACGCTCGCGACCGCCGAGGCGACCCGCTGGACGTCCGCGTGGACGACGTTCTCCTCGCTGGAGAAGGGCTGGGCCTACCGCCAGGACCAGCTGCCGTCGACGCACCCCATCGCCGCGGACATCCGCGACCTGGAGGACGTCGAGGTCAACTTCGACGGCATCACCTACGCCAAGGGCGCCAGCGTGCTGAAGCAGCTCGTCGCCTGGGTCGGCCAGGAGCAGTTCTTCGCGGGCGTCCGGCGGTACTTCGCGAAGCACGCGTGGGGCAACACCGAGCTGCGCGACCTGCTCACGGAGCTCGAGGCCACCTCCGGCCGCGACCTGTCCGCGTGGTCGGCGCTGTGGCTGGAGCAGTCCGGCGTGACGCTGCTGCGCCCGGAGATCGCGTCCGAGGTGGGCGAGGACGGCGTCGAGCGGATCACCGCGCTGGCCGTGCGCCAGGAGGTGCCCGCCACGCACCCCGTGCAGCGCCCGCACCGCCTGGTGGTCGGCGGCTACGACGTCGTCGCCGGCGCGGACGGCGAGACCCGGCTGGAGCGCACCGTCCGCGTGGAGCTGGACGTCGACGGCGAGCGCACCGAGGTGCCCGAGCTCGTCGGCGCGAAGCGCCCCGACCTGCTGCTGCTCAACGACGAGGACCTGGCCTACGCCAAGGTCCGGCTGGACGAGCGCTCGCTCGCCACCGCGATCGCGCACCTCGGCCACTTCACCGAGTCGCTCCCCCGCACGCTCGTCTGGGCGGCGGTCTGGGACGCGACCCGCGACGGCGAGACCCCGGCGCGGGACTACGTCGACCTGCTGCTCGGCAACATCGCGCACGAGACGGACTCCTCGGTCGTGCTGGTGCTGCTCCGGCAGCTGCACACCGCGCTCGACCTGTACGTGGCCGCCGAGCACCGGTCGGCCACCGAGGTCGCCGCCGCGGACACGCTGTGGACGCTGGCCACCGACGCCGAGGGCGGCAGCGACACCCAGCTGCAGCTCGTCAAGGCGTTCGCCGCCCGCGCGTCGACCCCCGAGCAGCTCGACGCCGTCGCGGCGCTGCTGGACGGCGGCACCCGGCTGGACGGCCTGTCGATCGACACCGACCTGCGCTGGGAGCTGCTGACCTCGCTGGTCGCCGGCGACCGCGCGGGCGAGGCGGAGATCGACGCCCAGCTCGCGGCGGACCCGACCGCGACCGGCCAGCGCGCCGCGGCAGCGGCCCGTGCCGCGCTGCCGACCGCCGCCGCCAAGGCCGCCGCGTGGGCCGCGGTCGTGGACTCCGACGCGCTGCCGAACGCCCTGCAGGCCGCCACGATCGGCGGGTTCGGCCGCGTGCACGACCGTGCGCTGCTCCGCCCGTTCGTCGCGCCGTACTTCGACGGGCTCGAGCGGGTCTGGTCCGAGAAGACCAACGAGATGGCGCAGAACATCGTGACCGGCCTGTACCCGACCGAGCTCGCGGACGACGCCG
The DNA here is from genome assembly GCF_005239125.1 of Cellulomonas hominis. Classification (GTDB taxonomy): domain Bacteria; phylum Actinomycetota; class Actinomycetes; order Actinomycetales; family Cellulomonadaceae; genus Cellulomonas; species Cellulomonas hominis_A. The sequence continues at coordinate 21,573 of NZ_SZYE01000031.1, forward strand.
GCGACGGCGCGGTCGACGTGGCCGGGGCGACCGACGCGTGGCTGGCCGCGCACCCGGACGCGGCCCCGGCGCTGCGCCGCCTGGTGGTCGAGGCCCGCGACGGCGTGCGCCGGCTGCTGGCCGCCCAGGCGGCCGACCGCCACTACCACGAGGCCTGAGCGCCCCGCCGAGATCGGCGCCCCGACCCGAGATCGGTGCTTCTAGGCACCGATCTCGGGCGAGGCCGCCGATCTCGGCGCGGGGCCGGCCACCGGGAGGGACGTCAGCCAGCGGCGCGCCGCGCGCGGGCTGCGCAGGCGCACCACCGGGACCGTCCCCCGCGCGGCCTCTGCGGCGTACTGCTCGCGGTTCCGGGCGTGGCTCGTCCACGCCCAGAGCACGATGTTCTCCTCCGGGTCGCGCCGCACCAGGTTCCGGAGCTGCTCGCGGTTGCCGTGCCAGAGCTCGCGGCGCAGCAGGCCCCGGCCCAGGGTCCGCCGGACCACCCGCGCCATGACCAGGGGCCGCGCGTAGTCGAGCCACACCACCACGTCGGCGTCGTCGGCCAGGCCCTCCCGGCGGGTGTTCCAGTTGCCGTCGACGACCCAGCCGCCGGGCGACGCCGCGAGGAAGTCCCGCAGGACCCCCTGCGCCTCGGCGAGGTCGCGCATCTGCCAGTCCGGCGCCCAGAACACCTCGTCCAGCTCCCGGTGCGGGACGCCGAGCCGCCGGGCGAGGGCGCGCGCGAACGTCGTCTTGCCGGCGCCGGAGGTGCCGACGACGCGCACGCGACGCGGGGGCCAGGTGGTCATCGCGGCAGCCTAGCCACCCCCGCGCCGGGCCCCGGCACGCGCCGCGGGGCGCCCCGGGGCGTGCCGGTCAGCCCTCCGCCAGCACGCCCACCAGCGACCGCAGCCGCGCGGTGGTGAACAGGTCGTCGAGCAGGACCAGCCGCCCCCCGCCGTCGGCCAGAGGCACCCGCCAGTTCGGGTACTCCTGGTCGGTGCCCGGCTGGTTCTGCGCCCGGCGCTCCCCGACGGCGTCGGCGAGGGACACCCCGACCAGGACGCTCGGCGTGCGGAGCACGTACCGGTGCAGCGCCTCCACGACCTCGCGCTCGGTGGGGTCGTCGCCGAGCAGGCCGCGCTCGCGCAGCACCGCCAGCATCGCCTCGCGCTCGGCCCGGGCGGCGCGCCGCACCTGCTCGACCGGCTCGGTGAGCAGCCCCAGCCGCTCGCGCAGCGCGACGTGCTCCTCGGCGAGGTAGCCGGCCGTCGGGGGCAGGTCGTGCGTGGTCACGGAGGACAGCGCGAGCCGGCGGTAGTCCTCGGGGGGCAGCGGGCGGCCCTCGCCATCCTTCTCGAACCACAGGATGGAGGTGCCGAGCACGCCGCGGTCCAGCAGGTACTCGCGCACCCACGGCTCGACGTTCCCGAGGTCCTCGCCGATCACGACCGCGCCGGCGCGGTGCGCCTCCAGGGCGAGGATGCCGATCATCGCGTCGTGGTCGTACCGGACGTAGGTCGCGTCGGCGGGGCTGTTGCCCTGCGGGATCCACCACAGCCGGAACAGCCCGATGATGTGGTCGATCCGGACGGCGCCCGCGTGCCGCAGCACCGTGCGCAGCATGTCCCGGTAGGGGCGGTACGCGACCCGCTCGAGCTCGGCGGGGTGCCACGGCGGCTGCGACCAGTCCTGGCCCTGCTGGTTGTACATGTCCGGCGGGGCCCCGACGGACGCGCCGCGCGCCAGCACCGACCCGAGCGCCCAGGCGTCGGAGCCCTCGGGGTGCACGCCGACCGCCAGGTCGTGCATGACGCCGATCGACATCCCCGCCTCGTGCGCGGTGCGCTGGGCGGTGGCGAGCTGCTCGTCGCACAGCCACTGCAGCCAGCAGAAGAACTGCACCCGGTCGGCGAGCTCGGTGCGGGCGCGCAGCGCACCGGGCGCGGCGGGGTCGCGCAGGCCGGCGGGCCACGGCGGCGCGCCGTGCTGCTCGGTCAGGGCGCACCACAGCGCGAAGTCCTCCAGCCCGCGCCCCTCGCGCCGGCGGAAGTCGTCGAACGCGGACTGCCGGGCGGCGGACCGCGGCGCGGCGAACACGACCTCCAGCGCGGCCTTCTTGGCGGCCCACACCACGTCCCGGTCGATCGGGCCGTCGTCGGTGTCGAGCGCCAGCGCCTGCTCCGCCGACCACTCGACGAGCGCCCGGTCGGCCGACGACAGGTACGCCGTCTCGGGGACGTCCTCGACGCGCAGGTACAGCGGGTTCACGAACCGGCGGGTGGTGGGCAGGTACGGCGACGGCGTCAGCGGCGGCACCGGCTCCGCGGCGTGCAGCGGGTTGATGAGCAGGAACTGCGCGCCCGCCTCGTGCCCCGAGAGCCACGCGAGGTCGGCCAGGTCCCGCAGGTCCCCCGCACCCCAGGACGCCCGCGACCGCACCGAGTACAGCTGCACCATCAGGCCCCAGGCGCGCTTCTCGTCGAGCGCGGCCGGGAGCTCCAGCCGGTCGGGGGTGACGGCCAGCGGGCTCGCGGCCTCCCCGGACGGGCCGGAGGTGCGCAGCAGGTGCCAGCCGAGCGGCAGCCCGGCCGGCACGGTGAACGTGGCGCGCCCGACCTGGCGGCCGTCGACCGTGCGCGGCTCCACCAGGACGTCGGCCTGCTCCAGCTCGACCCGCTCGGTCACGGCCCCCGCAGCGCGCCGGCCGCGGCCCTCGGCGCCGTCGACCTCGACCCACGCCCGCACCGGGTCCCCGTGCGTGACGTGCACCGGGACCTGGACGGCGTCGGACTGCCGCACGACGACGACCGGCGGCAGCACCCGGCGCCACGGGGCGTCCTCGGCGTGCCGCCGCGCGACGTCGACGCGCTCGGGCGTCGAGGCGTCCACGCCCAGCGCGCCCAGCACGGCCACGAGGGTGGCGGGGGCGACGTCGCGCATCCCGCCGTTGAACTCCTGGAACTCGGTGGCGACGCCGTGCGCCCGCGCCAGGTCCAGCAGGGACGGGGAGGGTGTGTGCTCGGCCACACGCCGATCCTGCCAGAGGGGCGGCCCGCACGCCGGGCAGCCGCGCTGGTGGGTGGGGGTGCGGGCACCGCGCGGCGGCGGTCCGGGGCCGCGGCGGCGGGGGTCGTAGGGTGGCGCGCATGACCGCCGAGCCCGCCGCCACCGAGTCCGCCGACGACGCCGCCGCGACGCCGACCGCGCCCGGCTACCCCGCCGCCCGCCGCCTCGACCTGGTCGAGGACCTGCACGGCCGCGCCGTCGCCGACCCGTACCGCTGGCTCGAGGACGCCGAGGACCCGGAGACCGAGGCCTGGTCCACCGCGCAGGACGACCTGTACGCCGCGTACCGCGCGCGGGTCACGGCCGGCGACCTGGCGGACGGCCCGCTCGCGACCGGGCCGCTCACCGACCGGCTGCGCGCGCTGCTCGGGGCGGGCTTCGTGGGCGTGCCCGCGTGGCGGGGCGACCGCCGGTTCTTCTCCCGCCGCACCGGCGACCAGGAGCACGCGGTCGTGGTCGTGGCGGAGCCGGACCCCGCGGCCCCGGGCGGCGAGCGCGAGCGGGTGCTCGTCGACCCCGTGGCGCTCGACCCCGCCGGGACCACGACGCTCGACGCCTGGCAGCCGAGCAAGGAGGGCGACCTCCTGGCGTACCAGGTGTCGCACGGCGGCACCGAGGAGAGCGTGCTGCACGTGCTCGACGTCGCGACCGGCGCGCTGGTGGACGGGCCGGTCGACCGCGCCCGCTACTCCCCCGTCGCGTGGGAGCCGGGCGGGCGCGCGTTCTTCTACGTGCGGCGCCTCGCGCCCGACCTGCTGCCCGAGGGCGAGAAGCAGTACCACCGCCGGGTGTGGCGGCACGTGGTCGGCACCGACGCGGACCAGGACCTCGAGGTGTTCGGCGACGGCCTGGACATGACGAACTACTACGGCGTCTCGGTGTCCCGCGACGGCCGCTGGCTGATCGTCTCGGCGTCCGCCGGCACCGCCCCGCGCACCGACGTGTGGATCGCCGACCTGGCCGCGACCGAGCCCGGCACCGTGCCGGCGTTCCGCGAGGTGGCCGTCGGCGAGGACGCCGAGATCGGCGCCTGGGTCGGCCGGGACGGGCGGCTGTACGTGCACACCACGCTCGACGCCGACCGCGGGCGGCTCGCCGTCGCCGACCCGGAGGAGCCCGGCGTCCCGCACTGGCGCACCCTGCTTCCCGAGGACCCCGAGGCGGTGCTGGAGGACGTCGCGTTCACCGACGGCGGCGGCGACGACACGACCCCGCGGCGGCTCGTCGCGGCCTGGCGCCGGCACGCGGTCAGCGAGATCACCGTGCACGACCCGGCGACCGGCGAGCGCCTCCCCGGTGACGCCGGCACCGTCGACCTGCCCGGGCTCGGCTCCACCGGCGGGCTCGTCACCCGGCCCGACGGCGGCCCGGACGTCTGGTTCTCGTACACCGACCACACGACGGTCACCGAGGTGCACCGGTACGACGCCGAGGCCGGCACGACCTCGCTGTGGGCGACCCCGCCCGGGGTGGTCGCCGACCTGCCGGACGTCCGGGTGCAGCGCGTGGTCGCCACCAGCGCGGACGGCACGCGGGTGCGGGCGTTCGTCGTGGCGCGGGCCGACGCGCTCGACGCCGAGGGGCGCCCGCTCGCCCCCGCCCCGACGATCCTCTACGGGTACGGCGGCTTCCAGATCTCGCTCGACCCCACGTACTCCGCCACCACGCTCGCCTGGGTCGAGGCCGGCGGCGTCTACGTCGTCGCCAACCTGCGCGGGGGCGGCGAGGAGGGCGAGGGCTGGCACCGCGCCGGGCGCCGCGGGCACAAGCAGCACGTGTTCGACGACTTCCACGCCGTCGCGCGGCTGCTGGTCGACGACGGCTGGACCACCACGGACCGGCTGGCGTGCTGGGGCGGGTCCAACGGCGGCCTGCTGGTCGGCGCCGCGCTCACCCAGCACCCGGAGACGTTCGCGGCGGTGGTCTGCTCCGCCCCGCTGCTCGACATGGTGCGGTACCAGCAGTTCGGGCTCGGGACGACGTGGAGCGACGAGTACGGCGACGCCGGCACCCCGCGGGAGCTCGACTGGCTGCTGTCGTACTCGCCGTACCACCGCGTCGTCGAGGGCACCGCGTACCCGGCGACGCTGTTCACGATCTTCGACGGGGACACCCGGGTCGATCCGCTGCACGCCCGCAAGCTGGGCGCGGCGCTGCAGGCCGCGACCTCGGCCCCGCTCGAGACGGCGCCGGTCCTGGTCCGCCGGGAGAAGGGCGTCGGGCACGGCGGGCGCGCGCTGTCCCGCACCGTGGCGCTCACCGTCGAGCAGCTCCAGTTCGTCGCGGACCGCACGGGCCTGGCCCGCCGCTGAGGCGGGCGGCGTCGGCGGCGCGGGCGCCCCGCGGATCGGCGGGGGGGCCGCGGCGCCGGCGTGGCGCGGCTCCGTGTGCGGGTCCCGTGCGGGCCGCGTGCGGGCCGCGCGACCTGCCGCGGGCGGCCGCTAGCGTGGACCGGTGATCGCCGCGTCCCTCCCCTCCGTCCTGCCGGCCGCGTCCGACGACCCGGCCGCCGACCTCGCCGACAACGCCGACGCCCTCGTCGACTGGCTGCTCGGCCCCGGCCTGCGCATCGCGCTGATCATCGTGATCGGCGCCGTCGCGCTGCTGATCGTCCGGCGCCTGATCAAGGTCGTCACCGAGCACATCGCCGACGGCACGTCCCTGCTGCAGCGCGGCATCGCCAAGCCGCTCGGCGGGACCGAGGTCGCCTCGGCGCTGCGCAAGGTCAACCCGATCGCGAACGCCCGGCGCACCCAGCGCGCCCGGACCATCGGCTCGGTGCTGCGCTCGACCGCCGGCATCGTCATCGGCACCGTCGTCGTGCTGTCCGTGCTCGACCAGGTCGGGGTGAACATCGCCCCGTTCATCGCCTCGGCCGGGATCGTCGGCGTGGCGCTCGGCTTCGGCGCGCAGAGCCTGGTGAAGGACTTCCTGTCCGGCATGTTCATGCTGCTGGAGGACCAGTACGGCGTCGGCGACGTGGTCGACGTCGGCCCCGCGCAGGGCACGGTCGAGGCCGTCGGCCTGCGCGTGACCAAGATCCGCGACGCCGACGGCACCCTCTGGTACGTCCCGAACGGCTCGATGCTCCGGGTCGGCAACAAGACCCAGGGCTGGGCCAACGCCGTGGTCGAGGTGAAGGTCGACTACTTCGCGGACCTCGACCGGGTCGGCGACGTCCTGATGGGTGCGGCGGCGCGGCTCGCCGAGGACCCCGCGCTCGGCCCCTCGATGGAGGGCTCCGCCACCGTGACGACCGCCGAGGACCTGTCGTTCGACGCGGTCACCGTGAAGCTCGTGCAGCGCACCGCGCCCGCTCGGCAGTGGGCGGTCGCCCGCGCGCTGCGCACCGCCGTCCGCGAGGCCCTGGAGGCCGCGGACATCCCGCTGGCCGGCCAGCGCGAGGCGCTGGAGGCGCACCGCGAGCGCGTGTCGGCGACGGACGACCCCGCGACCGACTGACGCCCGCCGCGGGCCCGGGGCCGAGTTCGCCGGTTGCGCGCCTCGGGCCGGCGCGGAACCGGCGAACTCGCGCGGAACCGGCGAACTCGCGCGGACGCGGGGCCTGCGTCAGCGCAGGCCGTCGAGCTCCGCGGCCAGGTTGTCGGCCTCGGGGCCGACGATGACCTGGACGATGCGCCCGGAGCGCACGACGCCGAAGGCGCCGCTCGCCTTGAGGGCGTCCTCGTCGACGCGCTGCGGGTCTGTCACCTCGACCCGCAGGCGCGTGATGCACGGCTCGAGTTCGACGACGTTGCCGCCGCCGCCCAGGGCCACCAGGATCTGCTCTGCCTTGCTCAATGGAACCCCCGTGGTGCTGTTCTGCGGACGTGCCCCCGCGACCACCCGCGCGCGGGCGGTCGCCTGGCGTCCAGCCTAGTCCGCGCCGGGACCACCGCCCGGCCGCCGGGGCAGGACGCGCGGAGCACCCGGTCCGCGGGGCGACCGGGGGTGCGGACGCGACCGGGGTGCGCACGCGACCGGGGCGTGCGGACACGACCGGGGTGCGTGCCGCGCGCGGCGTCCGGGCGGCGCGCGAGGGGCGCTCGGCGGCCGGG
>NZ_SZYE01000320.1 GCF_005239125.1 Cellulomonas hominis
CCCGCCAGCGACCGGCGCACCCGGGGGCACCCGCGACCACCACGGTCCCCCGGCCGGGCAGCGCGCCCGGCCGGCCGACCCCGCACCGCCGCCGCTCCCCCGGCCGGGCACATCCTTCGTGGGCCGGGAGGCCGAGCTGCGCGCCGCCCGCGCCCTGCTCGAGCAGAGCGCCCTGGTCACCTTCGTGGGCCCCGGCGGGGTCGGCAAGACGCGCCTCGCGCTCGAGGCCGCGGCCCGGGTGACCGCGCCGCTGGTCCCCCGGTTCGTCGAGCTCGCCGCGGTCCGCGACCCCGCCGCCGTCGCCACCGCGATCGCCCAGGGCCTCGACGCCGACCCGGCCGACGCCCCCGCCCAGGTCCTGGCCCGGGCGGGGACCCGCGCGGCCGTCCTGGTCCTGGACAGCTGCGAGCACGTGGCCGGGGCGGTGGCGGAGTGCGTCGGCCTGCTCCTGTCCGAGCCCGGCCCGCTCCGGGTGCTGGCGACCAGCCGGACCCCCCTCGGGGTGGCCGGGGAGCACGTGCTCCTGGTGGAGCCGCTGGGCACGGCGGGCCCGGACTCGGCGGCGGCGCGGCTGTTCCGGGACCGGGCCCGCGTCGCGGCCGGGCGCAGCACCCCGCCCCCAGCGCCCGGGGCGCGCGCCGGCGGACCGACGCCCGGCGCCCCCGACCCCGTGACCCGCGTCGTCACCCGGCTCGACGGCCTGCCGCTGGCCGTCGAGATGGCCGCGGCCCGCACCGCCACGCTCCCGGTCGCGGAGCTCGCGGACCTCCTCGACGCCCGCCTCGACGCCCTCGTCCTGCCCCGCCGGGACGGCCCGGCGCGGCACCGGTCGCTCGCGGCGCTCGTCTGCTGGTCGCGCGAGCTGCTGACCCGGGACGCGCGCACGGCGCTCGACGGCTGGCCCGTGTTCGCCACCGCGTGCACGCCCGACCTCGCGGCGCGCGTGCTCGACGTCCCGGCCCGGACCGCCGAGCTGCTCGCCGCGGCCGGGCTCCTGGTCCGGGACGACACCCCGGGCCGCACCCGGTACCGGATGCTGCAGACGGTGCGCGCGGTGGTGGGCCCGCCCCCGGAGCCCGTGCGCGCGCGGCACGCCGCCGTCCTGCTGGACGTCGCCCGGGACGCCGACCGGGCGCTGCGCGGGCCCGGCGAGCCCGACGCCCGCGCGCAGCTCACCGCCCTGCTGCCCGACCTGCGCGTCGCGCACGCCTGGGCCGCGACCCACGACCCGGACCTCGCCGTGCGGCTCACCCGCGCCCTGCACCGGCACGCGGTCGACACCCTGCGCACCGACGTGCTCGCCTGGCCGGTGCCCGGGCGGGAGGACGCACCCGCCGTGCTCGCGGCGCTCGCGGCCCGCGCGCTCGTGCAGGGGCACCGCGGCGGCGCGGGCCGCCGCGCCCAGCAGGCGCTCACCGGGGCCACCGAGGCCGCCGACCGGATGCACGCGCTCGAGGTCCTGGCGGACCTGGCGCTGTTCGAGGGACGCACCGAGGACGCCGTCTCCCTGGGCGGCCGGATCGCCGCCGAGGCCCAGCACGCCGCCGACGCGCACTACCGGGTCGTCGGCCTGACCTACCCCGCGCTGGTGGCGGCCTACCGGGACCGGCCGCTCGCCGCCGACGCCGCGCTCGCCCAGCTCCGCCGCGCCGTGCACCCCGTGCACGCCGCCCCGTCCGACCGCGCGTGGCTCGCGTTCACCACCGGGGAGGTGCTGTCCCGCACCGACCCGGCGGCGGCGGTCGCGGCGCTCGCGGACGCCCGGGACCTCGCCGACGCCGTGGGCGACCGGTACCTGTCGGGCGTCGCCCGCGCCGCCGCCGTCGCCGCCGTGGCGCGCCGCCCCGACCCCGCCGGTGCGCTCGACGACCTGCTGGCGCTGGCCCGCGAGTGGGCACCGGCCGGGAACCGCACCCACCTGCGCACCGCCCTGCGCAACGCCGTCCCGCTGCTGCTCCGCCTGGGGCGGGCCACGTCGCCCTGGTCGCCGCGCAGGGGCTGGCCGAGCAGCCGGTCGTCCGGGTGCACTCCGAGTGCCTCACCGGTGACGCCTTCGGCTCGGCGCGCTGCGACTGCGGCCCCCAGCTCGACGCCGCC
>NZ_SZYE01000321.1 GCF_005239125.1 Cellulomonas hominis
CCGTCGGCGGCTGACGCCACGCCGGGGTGCGCCGACCGCGCAGGCCGGCGCACCGCCGGGTCGTCCGGCGCGCCTGCCGCCCGCCGCCTCCCGGCGCCGCGGGCGGCCCTGCGCGTATCATCGGACGTGTTCATCGGTTGCCCGGTCGTCCCGACCACGGTGCGCCGAGCGAACCGCGGCGCCCACGGCGCCCGGCCCGCTCTCGACTGACCTTGCACGATCGGCTGCCGGACCACCTGTGGCGATGCCCGTCGCAGACCCCCTCGCGGGTCGCGACGCGCCGCACGCCACCTTCACGAGTGAAGAGCAGTCCGTGACCTCGACCGACCCCAGCACCACCGACGACCTCGCGCCCGAGGACGTGGCGGTGGAGACCATCGACACCCCGACCGCCGCCTCCGTGCAGGCCGCCGACGTGACCTTCGCGGACTTCGACGTCCGCCCGGAGATCGTCCAGGCGCTCGCCGACGCCGGCATCAGCACCCCGTTCCCCATCCAGGCGATGACCCTGCCCGTGGCGCTGTCCGGCCACGACATCATCGGCCAGGCCAAGACCGGCACCGGCAAGACGCTCGGCTTCGGCGTCCCGCTGCTGCACCGGGTGGTCGCCCCCGGCGAGGACGGCTTCGACACGCTGCCCGCCCCGGGCAAGCCCCAGGCGATCGTCATCGTCCCCACCCGCGAGCTCGCGGTGCAGGTGGCCGGCGACCTGGAGACGGCGTCCAAGCGCCGCTCCGTCCGCATCGCCCTGCTCTACGGCGGCCGCGCCTACGAGCCGCAGATCGAGATGCTGCAGCGCGGCGTCGAGGTCGTCGTCGGCACCCCGGGCCGCATGATCGACCTGATGAACCAGGGCCACCTGGACCTGTCCCGCATCAAGTGCGTCGTGCTCGACGAGGCCGACGAGATGCTCGACCTCGGCTTCCTGCCCGACGTCGAGAAGCTGCTGGCCCGCACCCCCGCCTCGCGGCACACCATGCTGTTCTCGGCCACCATGCCCGGCGCCGTCGTCGCGATGGCCCGCCGCTACATGACGCAGCCCACGCACATCCGCGCCAGCGAGCCGGACGACGTCGGCCAGACCGTCAAGAACATCAAGCAGGTCGTCTACCGCGCCCACGCGCTCGACAAGGTCGAGGTGCTGTCCCGCATCCTGCAGGCCGAGGGCCGCGGCCTGACCATCGTGTTCGCCCGCACCAAGCGCACCGCCGCGAAGGTCGCCGACGAGCTCGTCGAGCGCGGGTTCGCCGCCGGCGCCCTGCACGGCGACCTCGGCCAGGGCGCGCGCGAGCAGGCGCTGCGCGCGTTCCGCAACGGCAAGGTCGACGTCCTCGTCGCCACCGACGTCGCCGCCCGCGGCATCGACGTCGACGACGTCACGCACGTCATCAACTACCAGTGCCCCGAGGACGAGAAGACCTACCTGCACCGCACCGGCCGCACCGGCCGCGCGGGCAACAAGGGCACCGCGGTCACGTTCGTCGACTGGGACGACGTGCCGCGCTGGGGCCTGATCAACAAGGCGCTGGAGCTCGGCTTCCCGGAGCCGCAGGAGACGTACTCCTCGTCGCCGCACCTGTACACCGACCTCGGCATCCCCGAGGGCACCACCGGACGCCTGCCGCGCTCCAAGCGGACCCGCGAGGGCCTCGACGCCGAGGTGCTCGAGGACCTGGGCGAGACCGGCAAGCGGCACTCGTCGGGCCGTGAGTCCGGCCCGCGCGACGGCGGCCGCGGCGGCCGGGACTCCGGCGGCCACGGCGGTTCGCGCGACGGCGGTCGCGGCGAGGGCCGCGGGCGGTCCGAGGGCGGCTCGCGGTCCGAGGGCGGCGACGGCGACGAGGGCGGGCGCTCGCGCAACCGCCGGCGCTCCGGCACGGGCGCGGGCTCCGGCGCGGGCGACGCGGTGGCGGCCGAGGGCTCGACCGGGCCGGCCGAGTCCAGCACCGGCCCCGCCGAGGGGCGCGAGGAGGGCGCCACCCCGCGCCGGCGCCGCAACCGCCGGCG
>NZ_SZYE01000322.1 GCF_005239125.1 Cellulomonas hominis
CGGCCGCGGCCGCGGGGGCGCCGGCGGCGGGCTGACCGCCGCCGGGCCGCCCTGGGGTCAGGCGGAGGTGTCCGACAGCGCGACGACCTCGTCGTCCGACAGCTCCAGGCGGGCGCCCGCCAGCAGGTCGGGCAGCTGCTCGACCGAGCGGGCGCTCGCGATCGGCGCGACGACGCCCGGCTGCACCCGCAGCCACGCCAGGCCCACCGCGGTCACGCTGGTGGCGTGCGCGGCGGCCACGGCGTCGAGCGCGGCCAGCACGCGGCGGCCCCGGTCGTCCAGGTACCGCCCGGCCGACCCCGCGCGCGGGCTGTCCACGGCCGGCGAGCCGTCGCGGTACTTGCCCGTCAGGAAGCCGCTGGCGAGCGAGGAGTACGGCAGCACCCCGAGGCCCTCCCGCACGGCGAGCTCCTGGAGCGGGCCCTCGTACTCGCCGCGGTGCACCAGGTTGTAGTGCGGCTGCAGGGCGACGAACCGGGCGACCCCGAGCTCGTCCGCGATCCGCAGCGCCTCGGCCAGCCGCTCGGGCGTGAAGTTCGACGCCGCGACGTACCGGGCCTTGCCCTCGGCGACGACCTCGCCGAGCGCGGCGACCGTCTCCTCGAGCGGGGTCTCCCGGTCGTCCTCGTGGGCGTAGTAGAGGTCGATGTAGTCGGTGCCGAGCCGCTTCAGCGAGTCGTCCACCGCGGCCCGGACCACGGCGCGGGAGGTGCCGCGGCGCGTGCTCAGCTTGCCGACCTTCGTCGCGATCACGACGTCCGCGCGGTTGCCGCGGGCGGCGATCCAGCGCCCGATCGTCGCCTCGGACTCGCCGCCCTCGTGGCCGGCACCCCACTCGGAGTAGACGTCCGCGGTGTCGACGAGGCTGCCGCCGCCCTCGACGAACGCGTCCAGGACGGCGAACGAGGCCCGCTCGTCCGCGGTCCAGCCGAACACGTTGCCACCCAGGTTCAGCGGCAGGACGTCCAGGTCGGTGGTGCCGATGCGTGCCATGGTCCTCCTCGGTCGGGCGGCGCCGGCCGGGGGACGGCGCCGTGCGGTGCGCGCCGCGGGGGGGCGGGCGCAGGGTGCGGGCGGTCGCGCCGTCGGGCCGCCGCGCACCGGTCTACCCCACGCCGCCCCCGGGCGCGAGCGAGCAGCGCACACGTCGAGCGAGCAGTCGCCGACTGCTCGCTCGACGTGTCGGGTACCCCCTCGCCGGGCGCCCGGGGCGCGGGGCGGCGCGGGCGCGGGGCGCGGCCGGCGGGTGGGTCAGAGCGGGTAGGCGGCGTACAGGTTGCGGATGTCGGCCGCGGGGCCGTGCACGACGAACACCGTGGTGCCGTTGCTCCACGCCGCGACGCCGGTGCCGTCGCCCTGGTCCACGACGGTGACGGTCCCGACCGGGGCGCCGCCGACCAGCACCTCGTCCTGGAGCAGCACCGTCGGGCCGCCGGCGGCCGGGTCGGCGGAGGCGTCGTCCGCCGCACCGTCGTCCGCCGCGTCGGCCGCGGGGTCCGCCGTCGCGGGGGCCCCGGAGACGGACGCGAGCACCGCCGCGGCCTGCTCGGGCGTCTCCCACTGGCCGGCCTGCACGGAGACGGTGCCGTCGGCGCCGTCCGTGTAGGTCTCGGCGTACGCCTCGACGGCGTTCTGCGCGAGCCAGGCCTCGTCGTCGGCGGAGGACGCGAGCGCGTACTGGAGCAGGGTGGTGGGCAGCGCGCCCGCGAACGCGGTGGTGGCCGGGCGCGCGGCGGGCTCGACCGTGCTGGTCGGCGACGGCAGCACCACGTCCGGCGGGGCCGCGGCCGCGCCGCCGGAGTCCCGGGTGAGGAACCAGGCCGTGCCCCCGCCACCGAGGACGAGCACCGCGGCGACCACCGCGCCGACGAGCACCCACCGGCTCCGGCCGCGCGCCGGCTCGGCGCCGCCGGC
>NZ_SZYE01000323.1 GCF_005239125.1 Cellulomonas hominis
CGGGGGCCGCGGCGCCGGCCCGGGGGGCCCCGGGGGCGCGGGCCAGGGTGGCCCGGGCCAGGGTGGCCCGGGCCCGGGTGGCTCCGGCCGGTCCCGGCGCCGCGTCGTGGACGACGGCGCCTCGCCGCGGTTCTTCGTCAGCGACCTCGACGGCGCCCCGCGGTGGGTCGGCGGCATGCTCGCCGGGCTGCAGGCGGCGCTGCTCTCGCTCCTCGTCGTCGTGCTGCCGGCGATCGCGGCCTACGTCGCCACCTCCGCCGCCCCGGCGACGACGGGCATCCCGTGGACCCGCGCGGTCGAGGTGGCCGCCGGGCTGTGGCTGCTCGGGCACGGCGTCCCGATGACCGCCGCCCCGTCGATGACGCTGGTGCCGCTGGGCCTGACCGCGCTCGCGGTGTTCGGCTGCTACGCGTCCGCGCGTCGCTCCGGCTACGCCACCCGGTCGGCGTTCGGCGCCGGCGTCGGCGCGTACCTGGGGGTGGTGCTCGTCGTCGGGCTGGCCACCGGGGTGCCGCTGCTGCACCTGGGGACCGGGCTGCTCGGCGGGGCGGTGGTCGCCGCGACCGGCCTGGGCGCCGGCCTGCTGCGCCGCCCCGAGGCGCCCCGGTTCCGGGACGTCGTGGAGCCGGTGCGGTCCCGGCTGCCCGAGCCCGTCGCGCACGGGATCGCCGCCGGCACGACCGCGCTCGCGACGCTGGTGCTGCTCGCCGCCGCCCTCGCCACGCTCTGGGTGGTGACCGGCCGCAGCGCCGTCGCCGAGGTGGTCGGGAGCTTGCGGCTCGACGCGGTCGGCGGCGTGGTGCTCGCCGTCGGGGAGCTCGCGTACGCGCCGACGCTGGTGCTCTGGGCGTTCGCCTGGCTCGCGGGCCCCGGGTTCGCGGTCGGCACGGGCACGTCGTTCGCCGTCGGCGGGGTGCAGGCGGGTGCGCTGCCGGCGGTGCCCCTGCTCGGGGCGCTCCCGGCCCCGGACGTCGCGGGCGGGGTGCTCGTCGCCGTCCCGGTCGTCACGCTGCTCGCCGGGGCCGCCGCCGCGCTGGTGCTGCGCCGCCGGCTGGTCACCGAGCGTGCCCTCGACGCCCCGGTCGCGGGGCTGGTGTCCGCCGCGGCCGCGGGGTTCGGCGCCCTGGTGCTCGCGGCGCTCTCGCGCGGGGGCATCGGACCGGGGCGGATGACCCAGCTCGGGCCGGAGCCGGTGCTCGTCGCGCTCGCCGTGGCCGGCGGGGTGGCGGTCGGTGCGCTCGTGGTGCTGCTGCCCGGCGACCGGCACGTGCGCGCGGCGGTCGCCGGCGCGGCGCGACGGGTGTGGTCGGCCACGGCGGGGCGGGCCCGCCGGGACTGACCGGCCGGGCCGGGCCTGCTCGCCGCCGCCGGGCGGGGGTGGTCCGGCGGCAGGGGCTTCAGCCGCGGCCGCCGGTCAGGCGGTTCGTCAGGTCCCCGACCGCGTCGTCGTAGGCGCGCTCGCACGCCGCCTCGGCCGACCGCGTCAGCGCACCCTGCAGGCACGCCTGCCGGTCCGCGTCGATCCGCCAGGTCGCCAGCGAGCCGAGCGACCCGACCAGCACCAGGCCCGTCATCAGCAGCCCCGCGACGAGCATGGCCCCCACGCCGCCCCGCAGCCCCGACCGGAGCACGGCGCGCAGCGCACGGACGCCGGTGACCACGGCACCGACCAGGAACGCGATCGCGGCGAAGCGCCACGGCAGCGGCAGCAGGGTCACGGCGACGCCGGCCAGCAGCCACACGCCGAAGTGCCGCACCAGGCGACCGACCCGGGCCAGCGCCTCGGGCGACGGCGGCGGCGCCGCC
>NZ_SZYE01000324.1 GCF_005239125.1 Cellulomonas hominis
CCGTCCCGGCGCCCGGCGCCTCCGACCCCGTCCCGGGCGCCGTCCCCGTCCCGGGCGCCGTCCCCGCGCCGGGCCACCCCGCCGCGGCCGATCCCGCCGCCGGCCGCACCGTCCCGGCGGAGCCGGGTGCCGACGACGGCTGGGACGGACCCGCCCCGGTGGCACCCGAGCGCCCCGTGTACGAGGTGCCGGTCGGCCGGCTGCTGGCCTCCACGCTGCTCTCCTCGGCGACGGTCTGGCTCGTCGTGATGCTCGGCGCGGTGGGCGCTCTGATCGCCGGCACCGGGCAGGTGGGCTCGGCGTTCGCGCTGCTGCCCGCGCTGCTCGGCGTCGTGTCGTACACCTGGACCCGGTTCAACCGCGGGGCGAACTTCCGCGCCGCCATCTCCCCGGACGGCATCCGGCTGCGGCACGGCCTGACCGAGTCCCGGGCGCAGACCGTGCCGCCGGGCCGGGTGCAGGCCGTCCGGGTCACCCAGGGCCTGCTGTGGCGGCGCCCCGACTGGTGGCGGGTCGAGGTCAACATCGCGGGCTACGGCAGCAGCGGCGACCAGACCCAGACGGAGAACGTCCTGCTGCCGGTCGGCACCCGCGAGGAGGCGATGCTCGCGCTGTGGCTGGTGCTGCCGGACCTGGGCACCGAGGACCCGCGCGCGCTGGTCGACGCCGGCCTGACCGGCCGGGCCGCGGACGGTGGCTGGGCCGTGGCCCCGCGGCGGTCGCGGTGGCTGGACCCGGTCGGCTGGCGCCGGCACGGCGTCACGGTGACCGACCGGGCGCTGGTGCTGCGCTCGGGGGTGCTGGTGCGCCAGCTCGTCGTCGTGCCGCACGAGCGGACGCAGTCGCTGGGCCTGGAGCAGGGGCCGCTGCAGCGCCGGCTCGGCCTGGCGTCGTTCCAGCTGCACTCGACGCCCGGACCGGTGTCCCCGCGGGTCGACCACCTGGACCAGCGGGTCGCCGCAGGCCTCCTGGACGAGCAGGCGACGCGGGCCAGGACCGCGCGCGCCGGGGCGGGGCCGGAGCAGTGGATGCGCCGGGCATGACGCGGCTGGGGATCGGCGTCGTCGGCGCGGGCCGGGTCGGCGCGGTGCTGGGCAGCGCCCTGCGCGCGGCGGGGCACCCGGTCGTCGGCGTGAGCGCGGTGTCCGAGGCGTCCCTCGAGCGCGCGGACACGCTGCTGCCGGGCGTGCCGGTGCTGGACGTGCCCGAGGTGGTGCGCCGCTCCGAGCTGGTGCTGCTCGCGGTGCCCGACGACGCGCTCGCGGAGCTCGTGGCGGGCCTCGCGGCGACCGGTGCCTGGCAGCCCGGGCAGATCGTCGTGCACACCGCCGGCCGGTACGGGGCGGCGGTGCTCGACCCGGCGCGCGCCCAGGGGGTCATCCCGATCGCCCTGCACCCGGCGATGACGTTCACCGGCACCTCGCTCGACCTGTCCCGGCTGGTCGGCTGCACGTTCGCCGTCACCGCGCCCGCCCCGGTGCTGCCCATCGGGCAGGCGCTGGTGGTCGAGATGGGCGGCGAGCCCGTCGTGCTCGACGAGGCGGCCCGGCCGCTCTACCACGCGGCCCTGGCGCACGGGGCGAACCACCTCGTCGTGCTGGTCGCGCAGGCCGGGCAGGCGCTCGCGGCGGCCGGGGTGGCCGACCCCGGCGCGGTGCTGCGGCCGCTGCTCACGGCGGCGCTCGACGGCGCCCTGCGGGCCGAGTCGGCCTCCGGCGGCCGGGACGCGGAGGGCGAGGTCACCAGCGGCGCGGTCACGACGCTGACCGGGCCGGTGCGGCGCGGCGACGCGGGCACGGTCGCCGACCACCTCGACGTGCTGACCGACCTCGGCGTGCGGACCGGGGCCACCGACGTGGCGGCGTCGTACCGGGCGCTGTCC
>NZ_SZYE01000325.1 GCF_005239125.1 Cellulomonas hominis
CCGTGGTCCGCGGCCTGCTGGACGACGAGCCCCCGGGCGGCGCCCGCCGCTGGGAGCGCACGAACCACCGCGGCGAGCCCGTGAGCCTGCTCGGCGGCCCCGCCGTGGCCGCGGGCGTGCTCGCCGGCGGGCTGGTCGGCGCCCCGTCGGCCCGGGACGGCGTGGCCCTGGCCGTCGCCACCACCAGCGCCACGGCGTTCGGCCTGGTCGACGACCTGACCGAGGACCGCGAGGGCACCGTGCGCAAGGGCCTGCGCGGCCACCTCGGGGCGCTGGCGCGCGGCGAGGTCACCACGGGCGGTCTCAAGGTGCTCGGGATCGGCGCGGGCGCGCTGGTCGCCGCGGCGCTGAGCCGGCCGCACGACCGGCTGCCCGCGGGACGCGGTGCCGCGGCGGCGGTCCGGCTGGCCGACGTCGCCGCGGACGGCGCGCTGATCGCCGCCACCGCCAACGTGGTGAACCTGCTCGACCTGCGGCCCGGGCGCGCGCTGAAGGCCGCCGCGATCGCCGCGGCGCCGGCCGCCGTGCTGGGCGGACGCGGCGGGGCCACGTCGGCCGCGGTGCTGGGCGCCGCCGTCGCCGAGGTGCCCGACGACCTGGCCGAGCGGGACATGCTCGGCGACTCCGGCGCGAACGCCGTGGGTGCCGTGCTCGGCACGGCCGCGGTGCAGGGCTGCCCGCGGCCGGTGCGGCTCGCGCTGCTGGCCGGCGTGGTCGCGCTGACGGTCGCCTCGGAGAAGGTGTCGTTCACGCAGGTGATCGCGCGCACGCCGGTGCTGCGCGAGCTCGACGCGTGGGGGCGCCGGCCGGCGCACGTGCCCGCCGGGGGCGCCCCGGGAGCCGACGTGCCCGACGAGCCCGGCGGGTCGCCGGGTGACGCCGCGGCCGGCGGGGTGCCCGGGCGGTGAGCCGCCGGGCCGTCCTGTCCGGTCTGGCGGGCGCCGCGGCCCTGATCTCGGCCGTGACGGTCGTCAGCCGGCTGCTGGGCTTCGCGCGGAACCTGGTCTTCACCAACGCGGTCGGCCTGACCGACGTCGGCGACGCCTACAACTGGGCGAACACCCTGCCCAACGTGCTGTTCGAGGTGGCCGCGGGCGGTGCGCTGGCGGGCGCGCTGATCCCGGTGATCGCCGGACCGCTGGCCCGCGGGATGCGGGACGACGTGTCGCGGATCGCGTCCGCGATGCTCGGCTGGACGCTCGGCGGGCTGGTGCTGATCGGTGCCGTCCTCGCGCTGGCCGCCGAGCCGATCGCCGCGCTGTCCCGGGTGGACACCGCCGCCGAGCGGGACCTGGTGACGTTCTTCGTCCGCGTGTTCGCGGTGCAGCTGCCGCTGTACGGGCTCGCCGTGGTGCTGTCCGGCGTGCTGCAGGCGCAGCGGAAGTTCTTCTGGCCGGCGTTCGCGCCGGTGCTGTCGAGCCTGGTCGTGATCGGCGCGTACGCCGGCTACGGGCGGCTGCTGGCGGACGCGGGCGTCGCGGGCGGGGCCGGCGAGGCGTCGGTGCTCCCCGACGGGGCCGCGGCCCTGCTGGCGTGGGGCACGACCGCCGGCGTGGCCGCGATGGGCCTGAGCCAGGTGGTGCCGATCTGGCGGTCCGGCGTGCGGCTGCGGCCCGCGCTGCGGTTCCCGGACGGCGTCGCCGCCCGGCCAGCGCGAGGCCGCGCGCCCGGGCGGCGATGCCTGGTGCTGCTGCACCTCGACGGCTCCGGGCACGTGCTGCCCGAGGCCGGCGCGGTCGTGCGCGACCTCGGCGACCTGCTCACCACCGGGGAGCCCGGTCGCGAGGTCGGCCTGGTCACGACCGT
>NZ_SZYE01000326.1 GCF_005239125.1 Cellulomonas hominis
CTATCGCCTACACTATTGCCCTACACCACGCACTTCCGATCTCCGGGCGGCGACGCGGTGGCCGGGCTGCTGACCGTGCCCGTCGACCGCGACGGCCGGCTCGACCTGGCCGCGTTCGCGTCGGCCGTCGCCCGCCCGGGCGTGGCGCTGGCCGCGGTCCAGCACGCCAACGGCGAGGTCGGCACGCGGCAGCCGGTGGCGGAGGCGCACGCCGCCGCGCGGGCCGCGGGCGTGCCGCTGCTGGTCGACGCCGGGTCCTCGTTCGGGCACGTGCCGGTGGGCGCCGAGTGGGACGTCCTCACGCTCGACCCGGGCGACGTCGGCGCACCGCCCGGGGTCGCCGTCCTCGCGACCCGCACCGGCGTGCGCCGCTCCCCCGTGCCGCCCGCGGGCACCGGCGACGAGGACCGCTGGTTCCCGGGCGGGGTGTCCGTGCCCGCCGCGCTGGCCGCCGCGGTCGCGCTCCAGGCCGCGGCGGCACGGGTCGCCGCGGGACCCGACCCGCGGCACGCGCTCGTCGAGAGGCTGCGGGCGCGCGTGGCGGCGGAGGTGCGGGAGGTCGACGTCGCCGGCCCCGCGACCGGCCGGCTGCCGCACGTCCTGACGTTCTCCTGCCTCTACGTCGACGGGGAAGCCGTGGTCACCGCGCTCGACCGCGCCGGGTTCGCCGTCGCGTCGGGGTCGGCGTGCACGTCGGCCGCCGAGGAGCCGAGCCACGTGCTCGCCGCGATGGGCGCGCTGACCCAGGGCAACGTGCGGCTCGCGCTGCCCGTCGGCACGACCGGGACCGACGTCGACCGGTTCTGCGACGTGCTGCCGGGCGTCGTGGCGGCGATCCGCCGGGACGCGGGCCTGACGGATCTCTGAGACCCCGCACGCACGAGGGCCCCGGACCGTGCGGTCCGGGGCCCTCGTGGCGTCAGGCGGTGCGGGTCAGCTGAACGAGCCGCCGCACGCGCAGGACGAGCCCGCGTTCGGGTTGTCGATCGTGAAGCCCTGCTTCTCGATGGTGTCCGCGAAGTCGATGGTCGCGCCCTCGAGGTACGGGACGCTCATCCGGTCCACGACGACCTCGACGCCGTCGAAGTCGCGCAGCGCGTCGCCGTCGAGCACGCGCTCGTCGAAGTAGAGCTGGTAGATCAGGCCCGAGCAGCCGCCGGGCTGCACCGCGATGCGCAGGCGCAGGTCGTCGCGCCCCTCCTGCTCGAGGAGGCTGCGGACCTTCTCAGCCGCGACGTCGGTGAGGTCGACGCCGTGCGTCGCGGTCTCGGTGGTCTCGCTCATTGCTGTCTCCTGACGGTGTCTCGGATCGGTCGCGGGCGCGCGCCTGGCACGGGCCGCGGGACGGTCACGTCGAGCACAACCGCACTCCCGCGTGATCTGTTCCCCCAATGTACGCCCGCGGGAGCCGCGCGCCGGGGGACGCGCACACGACCTGCACGCCGCGCCCGGCGCGCGCCGCGGGGGCACCCCGGCGCCCGTCCCGTCGGGGCGGCGGCGGCCGAGCGAGCACGCGACACGTCGAGCGAGTAGTCGGCGGATGCTCGCTCGACGTGTCGGTTGCCCACTCGGCGCCCCGGGCGGAGCCCGAGGAGCCCGGGCGGAGCCCGCGGCGCCGAGCCCGCGCGGGGTCAGCGGGACCGGCGCGGGGTCAGCGGGACCGGCGCGGGGTCAGCGGGACCAGGTGCGCGCGATGCGCGGCAGCCGCGCGCGGAGGGCGGCGGCCGGGTCCCGGCGCCAGGCGTCCTCGTCGGCCGGGTGCTCGACGACGCCGAA
>NZ_SZYE01000327.1 GCF_005239125.1 Cellulomonas hominis
GTGCTCGCGGTGCTGTGCGCGTGGCTCGCGGTGCGGGCGCGCCGCGCGGCGGCGAGCCGGCGGGCCACGCGCACAGCACCGCGAGCACCGCCAGCACGGCCGCGGCAGGCCAGCCCAGCCGCAGCAGCTCGTCCGGGCCGGTGCCCGATCCCCAGGTCCGCCACGCACCCGCGCCACCAGCGGCCAGCGCGCCGACGCCGAGCACGACGGCCAGCACCAGCAGCGTCACGGCGAGCCGCGACCGGCGGGTGACGACGGCCACCCGGGACAGCGCCTCGTCGGCCGCCGAGCGGATCTGCTCGGTCCCGGCGAGGGCGCCGCGCACCGCCTCGACCCACCGGCGCGGCAGCCGCGCCGTGACCGCGTCGGTCCACTGGCTGCGGGCCAGCGCGACCGCGCCCTCCTGCACCGACACCAGCTCGGGGACCGTCGTCGCGCTGCCCCGCACCACCGCCGCGACGGCGTCGGCCAGCGCCGGCAGCCCCGCCGCGTGCGCCAGCGTCACGGCGACCGGCGTCACGTCCAGCGCGTCGGCCGGCGGCTCGGCGTCGCCGACCTCGCCCTGCACGAGCCGCGCGGCGTCGGCGATCTCGGCGGACGCGCGCCGCGCCGCGAGGCTCTGCCGCCCGACGACCTCGGCGAGCGTGTCGCGCATCTCGGCGACCCCCTCGCCGGTGCGGGCGGACGTGCTGCGCACCTCCACGCCGGTGAGCCCGTCCGCCGCCAGCAGCCGCGCGACGTCGGCGACCAGCGCGTCCCGCTGCTCGGGGGGCACCGTGTCCACCTGGTTGAGCACGACGAGCATCGCCCCCTCGTGCCCCACCAGGCCCCGCAGGTAGCCGGAGTGCAGCGAGTCGTCGGCGTACTTCTGCGGGTCGACCACCCAGATCAGCAGGTCGGCCATCGGCAGCAGCCGGTCGACGGTCTCGCGGTGCGCGTCCTCGATCGAGTCGTGGTCCGGCAGGTCGAGCAGGACCAGGCCGCGCAGCGGCGCCTCGGTGTCGCCGTCGAGGGCGCTCTCCCGCTCGATCCGCCGGTCGTCGGCGACGTCGAGCCAGTCCAGCAGCTTCTCGCCACCGCCGCCCCAGACGCACGCCGTCGGCTGGGAGGTGGTGGGCCGCTTGACGCCGACCTCTGCGAACTCGAGCCCGCAGATCTCGTTGAACAGGCTCGACTTCCCGGAGCCGGTGCCGCCGAGCAGGGCGACGACCGTGTGGTCCACCCCGAGGGCGAGCCGGGTCCGCACCTGGTCGCCGATCCCCCGCACGCGGCTCGCGACGGCCGGGTCGAGGCGGTCACCACCGACCGCGAGGGCCTCGTCCAGCCGCGCCAGGCGCTTGGTGAGCGCGGCGGTGTCGCCGCGGGAGTCGGTCATGTCAGCCCCTTGATCACGGCCAGCCGCAGGCGCAGCGTCGACGCGGCGTCCGACGCGAGCGCCGGGCGGTCCAGCACGGCGGCGGCCGCGTCCCGCTCGCGACCGGCCTGGTCGGCGGCGTGCTGCGCGAGCCGGTCGCGGAGCGTCGCCGCCACGGCGGTGCCGCGCTCGCCGAGCAGGTCGACCAGCATCCGGTCGGCCGCCTCCAGCCCGGCGGCCGACGCCAGCGCCAGCGCCGCCAGCCCCTCGTCGCCGAGCGCCCGCTGGGCGGCGGCGGCCCGCTTGGCGGCCTTCGC
>NZ_SZYE01000328.1 GCF_005239125.1 Cellulomonas hominis
GGGCGCGGCGCGCCGCGGCGGCGCCCGGCGGCGGCCGCGCGGCGTCGGGTGCGCGGCGTCAGGTGCGGGCGCAGAGCTCGAAGGTGCGCGGGGTGTCGTCGCGGACGCCCCCGGTGTCCCACGCGGTGGGGGTCACCCGGTACGTGGTGCCGCCCTGCGCCGCGAGGGCGTAGTTGCCCTGCGCCGTCAGCGTCGTGAGGTCGGCCCGCATCCCGCGCGCCGCGAACCAGGCGACCAGCGGGGCCACGTCCACGTCCGCGCGCCACCCGGCGTAGAACTGCGGCGTCCCGGTGACGCGGACCGTGGTGCTCTGGCACGCCCAGGCGCCCGTCCCGGTGACGGCGCCCGCGGTCTGCGCGTACGTGAGGGCGGGGTCGTACGCGGGGGCGGGCAGGCCGTAGTGGCAGACCGTCACCGTGGCCGCCGCCGTGGCGAAGGACTCCTGCCCGGGGCGCGCACCGACCGAGACCACCCCGTCGACCGGCCGCGGGTCCAGGACCCCCGCCCACCACGGGGTCACCGAGAAGCCGGAGCCGGAGGTCAGGCCGTTGAACGGGCGCTGGGCCAGGTGCAGGTCGACGCGCCAGGACGCCCCGGTCGCGCCGGAGACGTCCACGGTGACGCAGGCCTGGGTGCCCGACGAGGCGAGCTGGGACCAGGTGAGGGCGCCGAAGGTGGTCCCGGCGCCGGGCGTCACGGGACCGGCGGCCGCGCCGGCCGGGGCGGTCCAGGTCACCGGCAGCGACCAGGTGCCGACCGTGAGGGCCACCCCGGCCACCCGGGTCGCCGGGT
Source organism: Cellulomonas hominis (assembly GCF_005239125.1). Taxonomy (GTDB): domain Bacteria; phylum Actinomycetota; class Actinomycetes; order Actinomycetales; family Cellulomonadaceae; genus Cellulomonas; species Cellulomonas hominis_A. The sequence goes on from NZ_SZYE01000328.1 coordinate 793, forward strand.
AGGAGGGGACCGTGACGGCGGTGCTGCCGGACGCGGCGAGCGTGACGGTGGTGTCGGCCGCGGCCAGGGCGGTGCCGTCCGCGGCGTACAGGCGCAGCGTCGCCACCTGGCCGCGGCACCCGGCCGGGATGCCCGACAGCACCACCTGGGTCGCGGTGCCGGACGCGGTCGCGGTGCCGGACGCGGCGCCGAGCGCCGTCGCGGCACACGGGGCGGCGCTGCCGGTCGTGACCGAGGGGCCGCGCACGACGAGGCGGGCGGCGCTCGCCGGCGACAGCGCGAGGGCGGTCAGCACCGCGACGACGACGAGGAGGAGGACGGCGGGGGCGGCCGCGCGCCGGGCGGCGGGGGTCACGGGGCGACCACCGCGTGCGCGCCGTCCGGGGCGGCCGCCTCGGGCCGTTGCGGCTCCGGCGGCGCCGGCCAGAGCAGCACGCCGGCGGCGACCACGAGCAGCGACGCCCACGCCCAGGGGTCCAGCAGGATCGACGCCACCCGCCCGAGCCCCGGGACGTGCAGCCGGGCGATGCCGAGCACGTCCGCGGCGTGCGGGCGCCAGGGGTCGAGGAAGTCGTTGTTGTCGCCCTGGATCACCCAGCCGTCGCCGGCGTCCCCGCCCACCACGCGGTGGATGACCCGCCCGTGGTCGAGGCCCGGCGGGGTGTAGACCACGACGTCGCCCGCCTCGGGGGTGCCGCAGCGCGAGACCACGAGGTCGCCCGTGTAGTACGTGGGCTCCATCGAGTGGCCGGAGACGATCGTCAGCGTCGTGCAGCCGCCGAGGGTGCTCGGCCAGCCGAACCAGACGAGCACCCCGACGAGCGCGGCCGTGACCGCCCAGCCGAGGCCGCTGCGGAGCCGCTCGCGTCGGGTCCGCGGGGCGCGCGGGGCGCGCGGGGCCCGCGGGACCGCCCCGCCGCCGCGCG
>NZ_SZYE01000329.1 GCF_005239125.1 Cellulomonas hominis
CGACCTGCGCGGCCGCGCGCGGCGCCGCCCCCACCGCCACGGTCCCCGCGCGCTCGGCGGCGTCGGCGGCCTCCTCCACGGCCCGCTCGTGCGCCCGCACGTCCACGACGACGGCCCGCCCCACGCGGTCGTGCCACGCCTGCGCCCGCCCCGTCTTGTCGAACGCCCCGGACGCGACGACCACCCACTGCCCCAGGCCCGCGGCGGCGTGGCCGGCGGCGAGCACCAGCCCGCGCAGGAACGCGCGCGCCGGGCCGACCGAGTACGGCGTCTCCTCGCGCGCGGTGCGCAGCCCGAGGACGGTGTTGCCGAGCGTCCGGCCGGTGTGCGCCTCCCAGACCAGCAGGCCGACGGCGAGCTCGACGACGACCAGCGCCGCCAGCAGCCAGGAGCCGGTCCAGGCGAGCAGCCCGCCCGCGACGGCGCCGACGGCGACGGCGTCGACCGCGTAGGCCAGCACGCGGCGGGCCGGCCGCGCGGGGGTGGCGTCGCCGAACGCGGGATGCAGCACGGCGGGGCGGGGCTCGCGCGGTCGGGCGTCGGCGCGGGCCCGGCCCTGGGCGCCCTCGACGACCGTGACGGTGGCGTCGGGCTGGGCCGGGGCGCCGCAGGCGGTGCAGAACCGGGCGTCGGGGGCCAGCGGCCGGTGGCAGCTCGCGCAGGTGCGGACGGCGACGGTGCCGACCGGGATCGCGCTCATCGTCTGGTCCACGTCGGCTCCCCCGTCGTCGCTGTCGTCCTGCTCCCCCGCGCCTGCACCGCACCGCCGCGGCCCACGCGGGCCGGGCCGCGGTCACCGCCCGGATCCGGTCGCCTCACGACGTCACCCGCCGCAGGGTCTCGATCAGGTCGGCCGCCACGAGCGCCGCCGGCAGCGCCAGCACGACGCCCAGGCCCTCGACCGCGTCCGCGAACCGCGACGCCACCACCGACTGCCACCCGCGGCCGAGCGCGACCCCGATCGCGGCCGCGGCCAGTCCGGCCACCAGGCACGCGGCGGCCACCGGCACGGCGTCGGCGCCGAGCCGCGGCCCGGCGAGCGCAGCGAGCTCGACCAGCACGAGCGCGGCCGCCACCCGAGGCGCCCACCGGGCGACCGGCCCGCGGGCCGCGCGCGGCTGCAGGGAGAGCACGGCGACGAGGGCGGCGACGAGCGCGACGGCGGCCCAGCCGCGCAGCGTCGCCCGCTGCGGGTCGCCCAGCGCGGCGGCGAGCACGACGGGCACCAGCACGGGCGGGACGGCGCAGACCAGCAGCACGCCGGCGTCCGTGCGGCGCTCGGCGGAGTCGACGGTGCGGACGACCTGCCGCTCGTTGACCCGGCCCAGGCCCCGCGGCCGGGGCCCGCGGACGGACGGCGCGGTGCGGGCGACGTGCGCGAGGTCGACGAGCTGCTCGTCGGGCACGGACAGCGCGAGGACGGGCAGGGCGCGCAGGGCGACGGGCGTCAGCCCCAGCAGCACGGCGGCCGCCACGACCCCGGGCAGCCCGGCCAGCAGCACCGCGAGCGCCAGCCCGGCCACCACGGCGACGGCGACGACGAGCACGCCCGCGACGTCCTGGCCCCGCCGCTCCGCCCGGGTCGCGACCCAGCGCACCGCGGCGACGGCGGTCGCGGACACCAGCCCGGC
>NZ_SZYE01000032.1 GCF_005239125.1 Cellulomonas hominis
CACCGGCGCACCCGGGCCGGCCCGCGCCGGTGTCCGGTGCCCTCAGCCCGCGACCGCCGGCGCGGCGGCTGCCGCGCGCAGCCGCTGGGCCCGCTGGGTCCGCACCCCGTCGACCGTGAGCAGCACCAGGGCCACCCACACCAGCCCGAAGCCCCACCAGCGCGCGGGCAGCATCGTCTCGTGCAGCACGAGCACGCCGATGACCAGCTGCAGCACCGGCGCCAGGTACTGCAGGCTGCCGACGACGCTCAGCGGCAGGCGGCGCGCGGACTCCCCGAACAGCAGCAGCGGCAGCGCCGTCGCGATCCCGGTCCCGGCCAGCGCGAGGGCGTGCCACACGCCGGTGGCGGTGAACGTGGAGCCGCCCGTCGTCCCCAGCCAGACCAGGTACACCGCGGACACCGGCGCCAGCACGAGGGTCTCGGCGGCGAGGCCCGGAGCGGCGGCGACGCTGCGCCCCACGCGGTTCTTGAGCAGCCCGTAGACGCCGAACGACCCGGCGAGCGTCAGCGCCACCCACGGCAGCCGCCCGAGCCCGACCGTGATGACGACCACCGCCGCGACGCCGAACCCGAGCGCCACCCACTGCGTCCGGCGCAGCCGCTCGCGGAGCACGACGACGGCGAGCAGCACCGTGACGAGCGGGTTGATGAAGTAGCCGAGGGCGGCGTCGACCACGTGGCCGCCGAGCGCCGCGAACACGAAGGTCAGCCAGTTGACCGCGAGCAGCACGGACGCCGCCGCCACCAGCGCCATCGTCCGGCCGGCGCGGAGCACGACCCCGAGCGCCCGCCAGGTGCGGGTGGCCGTCAGCACGACCGCGCAGAAGACCAGCGACCACAGCACCCGGTGCGCGACGACCTCGACGGCGCCCGACGGCTTCAGCAGCTCGAAGTACAGCGGCAGGACGCCCCACAGCAGGTAGGCACCGACGCCGGCGGCGAGCCCGCGCGGGTCGAGCGCGCCGGTCGCGGCGGGGGCTGCGGGGGTCGCGGCGGCCGTCACGGGGCCGCCGGGGGAGGACGGGGAGGGGGTGCGCACGACCCGACGCTAGCGCCGCCCGCCGACGCGCCCCGACCCCGTCCGGGCCCACGCGGGGAGAACGGCGGGATGTCGCGGCAGATCGGCAGAGGTAAGGGCGTCCTACACTGGGCGGCGTCCCCTAAGGAAGGCACCTGCGTGACCTCGAACCGCCCTGTCCGCGTGGCCGTCGTCGGCGCCGGCCCCGCCGGCATCTACGCCTCGGACATCCTCAGCCGCTCGGGCCTGGACGTGTCCATCGACCTCATCGAGCGGCTGCCCGCGCCGTTCGGGCTGGTGCGCTACGGCGTCGCCCCGGACCACCCGCGGATCAAGCAGATCATCGTCGCCCTGCACAAGGTGCTCGAGCGGGGCGACATCCGGCTGATCTGCAACGTCGACTACGGGGTGGACCTCAAGCTCGAGGACCTGCGCCGGCACTACGACGCGGTGGTCTTCGCGACCGGCGCGATCAAGGACGCCGACCTGCCGATCCCGGGCATCGACCTGGAGGGCTCCTACGGTGCCGCCGACTTCGTGTCCTGGTACGACGGGCACCCCGACGTCCCGCGCACCTGGCCGCTGACCGCGCAGCACGTCGCGGTGCTCGGCGCGGGCAACGTGGCGCTGGACGTCGCCCGCATCCTCGCCAAGCACGCCGACGACCTGCTGCCGACCGAGGTCCCGCAGAACGTCTACGACGGCCTCAAGGCCAGCCCGGTGACGGACGTGCACGTGTTCGCCCGCCGCGGCCCGGCCCAGGCCAAGTTCTCCCCGCTGGAGCTGCGCGAGCTCGGGCACGTCCCGGACGTCGACGTCGTGGTGTACCCGGAGGACTTCGACTTCGACGAGGGCTCGATGGCCGCCATCCACTCGTCGAACCAGACCAAGCAGGTCGTCAAGACGCTGACCGACTGGACGCTGAAGGAGCCGGAGGAGCTGACGGCGAGCCGCCGCATCCACCTGCACTTCCTGCACAAGCCGGTCGAGGTGCTCGGCGAGGACGGCAAGGTCGTCGGGCTGCGCACGGAGCGCACCGCGCTGGCCGGCGACGGCACCGTGGCGGGCACCGGGACGACGCACGACTGGCCCGTGCAGGCCGTGTACCGGGCGGTCGGCTACTTCGGGTCGCCGCTGGTGGACGTGCCGTTCGACGAGGCCAAGGGCGTCATCGCGAACCGGGAGGGCCGGGTCGTGGACGTCGACGGCGAGCCCGTGCCCGGCGTCTACACGACCGGCTGGATCAAGCGCGGCCCCGTCGGCCTGATCGGGCACACCAAGTCCGACGCGAGCGAGACGATCCGGCACCTGGTCGAGGACGCCGGCGACATCACGGAGCCGGGCAACCCGTTCCTGTCCGCCACGGAGGCGGACCCGCAGGCGGTCGTCGACTTCCTGACCGCGCGGGGCGCCCGGCCGATCCACTGGGCCGGCTGGGAGCTGCTGGACGCGTACGAGCGGTCCCTCGGGGAGCCGCACGGCCGCGAGCGGGTCAAGGTCGTCCCGCGCGAGGACATGGTGCGGATCGCCCTGGCCGAGGCGGCCGGCGAGGCCTGACGCCCGTCGAGCGGGCTCGAGTGGGGCGTTCTGCCCGACACGCCGCGCGTGTCGGGCAGGACGCTCCGCTCGTCTCCGGCCGGGGAGCGGGCGAGCCGGTCAGCCCGTGAAGCGGCGCAGGAAGTCCTGGGTGCGCTGCTCGCGCGGGGCGCCCAGGACCTGCTCCGCCGGGCCGCGCTCGAGGATCCGGCCCTGGTGCAGGAAGCAGACCTCGTCGGCGACGTGCCGGGCGAACGCCATCTCGTGCGTCGCGACCACCATCGTCGTGCCCTCGTCCTTGAGCTCGCCGAGCAGGTCCAGCACCTCGCCGACCAGCTCCGGGTCGAGGGCGCTCGTCACCTCGTCCAGCAGCATCAGGGCCGGCTGCGTCACCAGCGCCCGGGCGATCGCCACCCGCTGCTGCTGCCCGCCGGACAGCTCGTCGGGGAACGCCTGCGCCTTCGCTCCGAGTCCGACCCGCTCGAGCATCGCGGCGGCGCGCTCCCGGGCCTCCCGCTTGCCGACCCTGTGCACCAGCCGCGGCGCCAGCGTCACGTTGTCGAGGACGCGCAGGTGCGGGAACAGGTTGTACGCCTGGAACACCATGCCGATCCGGGCGCGCACCGCGTTGGCGTCGACGCGCGGGTCGGTGACCTCCTGCCCGGCGACCTCGATGACGCCGTCGTCGACCTCATCCAGCAGGTTCACGCAGCGCAGCAGCGTCGACTTGCCGGAGCCGGAGGCGCCGATCAGCACGACCACCCGGTGCTCCGCGACGTCGAGCGACAGGTCGTCGAGGACGACGTGGTCGCCGAACGCCTTGCGCACCCGGTCGACGCGCAGCAGCGGGCTGCCGGCGGGGACGACGTCGGGGGAGGGGGCGTCGGGCGCGCTCATCGCATCGCCCCCGCGCCCGCGAGGCCGCTCTGCGACCCCAGCCAGCCGCCGCGCCTCGCCAACGCGTCCGTGAACCGGGTCAGCGGGATCGTGAGCAGCACGAACAGCACGCCCGCGACCACGTAGGGCGTGAAGTTGGCGTAGGTCGCGGTCTGGATCTGCGCCGCGCGCACCGCGTCCACGGCACCGAGGATCGAGATCAGGCCGGAGTCCTTCGACAGCGACACCAGGTCGTTCAGCAGCGGCGGGATCACCCGGCGCACGGCCTGGGGCAGCACCACGTGCCGGAGCGTCTGCCCCCGGGTGAGGCCCAGGGACCGCGCGGAGGCGACCTGCGACGGGTGCACCGACTCGATGCCCGCGCGGAACACCTCGGCGACGTACGCCGAGTACGTCAGGACCAGTGCCAGGCCGCCCAGCACGACCGCCGACGTCGGGACGCCCTGGAGCCGCAGCCCCGGCAGGCCGAAGCCGACCAGCAGCAGCACGAGGATCAGCGGCAGTCCGCGGAACACGTCCACGTACCCGGTGGCCAGCGCGCGCAGCGGGAAGAACGCCGGTCCGCGCAGGGTCCGCGCGAGCGCCAGCAGCATCGCCACGACGACGATCAGCACGGCGCACACCGCCATGACCCGCACGTTCAGCCACAGGCCCTCGAGCACCTTCGGCAGCGCGGCCCACGCGACCTCCGGGTCGAGGAACGACTGCTTGACCCGCGGCCACCCCGGCGAGCTCACCAGCCCGAGCACGGCGACGCCCGCCACCACGACGGTGCTCACCAGGGCGACGAGCGTCGAGCGGCGGGTCTGCCCGCGCCGGTAGGCGTCGCGCTCGCGCTGCCGGTCGGACGGCACCCACGCGGGGCGAGGAGCGCCCGGCGGCATCGCGGGTCCCGCGGGTCCCGCGGGCACTACTGCAGGACCGGCGCGCCGGCCGCGTCGGTGAGCCACTGCGACTCGAGGTCGGCGAGCGTGCCGTCCTCGCGCAGGGTGTCGACCGCCTCGGTCACCGGCTCGGTCAGCGACGAGCCCTTGTCGAGCACCAGGCCGAGCTGGTCGGCCCCGGCCGCGTCGTCGGCCGGCAGCTGGCCCACGAGCACGCCGCCGTCGAGCTCGGCCGCGGTGATGTAGAGCGCGGTCGGCAGGTCCACGACGATCGCGTCGACCAGACCGGCCTGGAGCGCCTGCTTCACCTGGTCGTTGTCGTTGAACACCTGGATGTCGGTGGTCGGGTCGATCGCGTCCTGCGCCACGGTGAGGCTCGTGGTGCCGACCATCGCGCCGAGCTTCGCGTCCTTCAGCTCGGCGATCGAGGTCGCGCCCGCGACGGACGAGCCCTCCAGCGTCACGACGGCCTGCGCGGTGTCGTAGTACGACGAGGAGAAGTCGAGGTTCTCGGCGCGCTCGGGGCTGATCGACACCTGGTTGATCGCGAAGTCGAACGACTTCGCGCCCGGGGCGATGATCTGGTCGAACGTGACCGGGACCCACTCGACCTGGTCGGCGTCGTACCCGAGCTGCTGCGCGACCGCGTACGCCACCGCCGCCTCGAAGCCCTCGCCGCTGCTCGGGTCGTTGCCGACGACCCACGGCTCGTACGCCGGGTCGGACGTGCCGATGGTCAGCACGCCGTCGGTGAGGGTGTCGAGCGCGCCGTCGGCGGCGGCGGACTCCGACGCGCCGGCGTCGGTCCCCTCGTCGACGGGCGCACAGGCCGCGAGCGCCAGCGCGCTCGCGGCGGCCAGAGCCAGGAAGCGGACGGTACGCACGGTGTCTCCTCGGGGAGTGGCGGGATCTGCGGGGTCAGGGTAGGGGAACTGCTGGACGGCCTGCAGCGTTGTCTGGAACGCGGGACGAGCAGTCGACCGCGACGACGGGAAGGACGGACATGGGGCACCGGCACTACAACGGCCTGAAGACGGCGCTGCTGTTCGGCGTGCTGTGGGCGGTGCTGCTCGGCATCGGTGCCTTCGTCGCGAACGGCCGGTACATCTTCCTGTTCGCCCTCGCCGGCCTGGCGATGACCGCGTACTCCTACTGGAACTCCGACAAGATCGCGATCCGCGCCATGCACGCGCGGCCGGTGTCCGAGATCGAGCAGCCCGCCATGTACCGGATCGTCCGCGAGCTCTCCACGGCCGCCCGCCAGCCCATGCCCCGGCTGTACGTGTCGCCGACCGCCGCGCCCAACGCGTTCGCGACCGGCCGCAACCCGCGCAACGCCGCCGTCTGCTGCACCGAGGGCATCCTGCAGATCCTCGACGAGCGGGAGCTGCGCGGCGTCCTCGGCCACGAGCTCATGCACGTCTACAACCGGGACATCCTCACGTCGTCGATCGCGGCGGCCGTGGCCGGCGTCATCACCTCGGTCGCGCAGTTCGCGCTGTTCTTCGGCGGCGGCAACGACCGCGACCGCGGCGGCAACCCGATCGCCGCGCTCCTCATGGTGTTCCTCGCCCCCGTGGCCGCGACCCTCATCCAGCTCGCGATCAGCCGCACCCGCGAGTACGACGCCGACGAGGACGGCGCCGCCCTCACCGGCGACCCCCTCGCGCTCGCCTCGGCGCTGCGCAAGCTCGAGCAGGGCACCGCCGCCCGGCCCCTCCCGCAGGAGCGGGACCTCGTGGACGTGTCGCACCTGATGATCGCGAACCCGTTCAAGGGCGCCGGGATGGGCCGGATGTTCGCGACGCACCCGCCGATGGCGGACCGCATCCAGCGGCTGGAGCGCATGGCGGGGTACGGCGGGGTCGAGCGGTACTGACGCCTCGGACGTCAGGGCGTCGGGGTGGCGCCGCCGAGCGACGAGGCCTCGTCCGGCGGGGTGCACGCGCGCACCGTGGCCGTCGGCCGCGGCTCGGTGGGCTGGGGGCCGTAGCGGCCCTCGGCGGAGCCGTCGCGACCGACGAGGCTGGACAGTCCGTAGGTCTCCCTGGCGCTCGTCGTGACCAGGACCTCGAGCCCGACGCCCTCCCGACCCTGGTGCAGGATCGACAGGGCCTCGTCGAGCACACACAGCGGGTTCGCGTCGTCCGCGGCGGTGATGCGCCCGGCGTACTGCGGCGGGAGCCCGAAGTCCCGCTGGAAACCGCAGGTCCTCCACGTCGGCGACGCCGGGGAGGTCCGCGACCTGCTCGAACAGGACGTCGTCAGCGACGGCGCCCTCGGCGGGTGTGTCGGAGGCGTCGTCTGTCGTGCCATGGGCGCAGCCGGTCAGCAGCAGGGCGATGCTGACGACGGCGCCGAGCGCCCGAGCGCTCACGGTGCGGTCACATCCCATCGGGTGACGGTCGCATCGCCCGTGAAGAACTGCTCCACGCCCTCGCGCCACGCGCGGACCGAGGGATCGTCGGAGCAGTCGACGATGGCGCCCGTCTCGGCGTAGACGCCCGTGCCGTGCGCGGCACCGACCGATGCCTCCGGCAGGACGCCGTCCCGCACCGTGCCCAGGTCGCGCTCCACGGTGACCCAGTTGGCCCGATCGGGATTCTCCCGGCCCTCGAGCATGGGCACCGCGTCCTGGTCGTGCTCCAGCGACAGGACCGAGACGGAGTCGGGGATGTCGAAGCGCGCGATCGGCGAACCACCCGTCACCACGCTCTGCACGGCGAACTGCTGCCGGAACGCGGGGTCGGAGGCGAGCGCGGCGGCGGTGATGCCGCCTTGGCTGTGGCCGGTCAGCATGACCGGATCGCCCGGGCGGATGCCTGCCTGCCGCATCGCTTCCGCCACCTGCTGCTGCATCAGGGTGGACCCGCCGGCCATGAGGCGGACGTTGGTCGTGAGATCCACGGGGTTGTCGCCCCGCCTCGGCCCCCACTCCTGCGTGCCGGGAATCTGGACGATGTAGGAGGACGACCCGTCGGCGTGCGTGACCTGGACGATCTGGACCTTTCCCTGGTCGGCCCCGATGGCGCTCTGCTGCTCGAAGATCTCGGCCGCCGACCGGGGCGCGAACGACCCGTCGAGCCGGTCGCTCAGCGTGACCCCCACCGTCCCGCTGTCCTGGAACATCCCGAACAGCCCGCCGGCGTTCACCAGCCCGCCGACCGCGTCCTCGTACGTCCCTGTCGGCCACGCACCGCCCGACAGCGCGAACGGCAGCGCGAGACCTCCGGCGGGTCCGCCGAGCAGGGTGCCGAGGCTCCACGTCGTCCCCTGGACCAGGCTCGGCGCCGTGCGGGTGAGCGACTCCAGGATCCAGGGGTTGTCGAACAGCCCGTCCATCCCGGCCTGACCGAGCGCGGCCGGGTCGACGTTCCGGGCGAGGAGCACGAGTGCGGGCCAGCCCGCCGGCGTCGCGAGCACCGCTCCCGCTCCGCCCAGCAGCACGACTCCGCCGCCGATCGCGAGGAACGGCAGCGCCGCCCCGAGCGTGAACCCGACGGCGTTCTGCAGCGCCTCCAGCACCCGCTGCTGCGTGCCGTCGACGAACTCGTACGTCGTCGCCGACGCCCGCAGCACCACGGCGGTGCCCTTGAGCTGGGTGCTCACCACGAGCAGCCCGTTCACCCCGATCGTCGCCGCCGCGACGGAGCCGGCCACCGCCGCGACCTCCCCTGGGCACAGCAGGGTCGCGACGGTGACGTCCGGGTGCACCGCGACGGCCGCGACGGGCCCGCTCCACTGCCGGACGTCGCTGCCCGCGGCGTCGAGCAGCCCGGCCTCGGAGCGCAGGTCCTGCAGGCGCGCCCCCATCCCGCCCGCGCCGCCGCTCACGCTGATGCTCACGCGTCGTCCTCCGTCGTCGCGGTCGTGAACCGGCCGGTCAAGTCGTAGAGCAGCGCGGCGCGCACGTCCTCGCGGCTGCGCGAGGTGTGCACGACCTGGCCGTCGGCGGTGCGGGTGAGCTCGACCCAGCCGGCGTCCGTCCGGAGCAGGCTGAGCGTCGAGACGTCCGTGCGGCCGCGGCTCGCGACCGAGACCACCAGGCTGCCGTCGGTGCCGCGCACGGCCGCCTCGACCACGGCGGGCGGCCCGCCGGCGCCGAGCTCGGCGCACAGAGCGTCGACGGTCGTCGTGTCGCCGGTGCGGATCGCCTGAGCGAGGGCGATGGTGAGCTCCTCGGGGACGGTCGCAGGGGCGGCGACGACGCGGACCGGCGCCGCGGGGACGTGCCGCAGCACCTCGTCGACGAGCTGCGAGGTCGGGAAGGCGCTGACCTCCACGCCGGGGCGCGGTGTGGTGCCCGCCAGGCCGCCGCCCGGGACGACGTCGACACCGCGCGCGAGGCCGGAGCCGGCGTCCGTGTCGGACCACAGCACGGCGAGGAGCGCCCGCTCACCCGCGGCGACGGCCACCTCGACGGCCACCAGCGCGGCCGCGCCGCCCTCGACCGCCGCGCGGAGCACGGGGTCCACGTCGGCGGGCGACCTCGCGGCGTCCGCGGCAGGCGGTGGTGCCGCGGCGGACCCGTCCCGGTCGACGGCGAGCACGCCGGCCCAGCCGGGGAGCCCGGGGACGCCCTCGCTGGCCGCAGCCCAGTCCTGCTCGCCGAGCCGGGCCCGGAACGCGCCGTCCACCGGCGCGAGCACGGCGGTCACCCGATCCTCCCGATGCGGTCGGCGATACCCGCCCAGTCGGGGGAACCGGGGGTGGGCAGGCCGCCGGCGACCGTGCCGAGCACGCCGCGGGCGGCGTCGCGGGCCGCCTGCTCCGCGCCGCTGAGCAGGTCGTCGGCGAGGTCGCCCAGCCGACCGACGGTGCGGCGGGCGTCGTCGATCCGGTCCTCGACGAACCGCATCGCCCGGCGGATCGCCGCCTGCCGGGCCTCGAGCTCGTCCGCCAGCCGGTCGAGCAGCGTCGCGGTGCCGAACAGCTGGTCCTGCGCGGCGGACACCCGCTGCCCGTGCTCGGCCAGGCGCTCGCGGTACCGGTCCGCCGCGAGGCCGACCCACTCGACGCCCGCGCCGGCCCGGACGCGGTCGCCCGTCCGGGCCACGTCCTCCGCGGTCGAGCGCACCCGCCTGGCGTGCTGCCGGATCGCCTCCGGGTCTCCTCCTGCCGTCATGCCCCCCGATGGAACCAGAGCTCAGGAGCGCCGAGAACCCCCGATCTCCCGCCTGTGGACAACCCTCCACCCGGCCTCCGCCGAGAACGCAGAAGGCGTGGGGTACCGGCACCCGGAACCCCACGCCTGCTGCAGTCTCGACGCCGGAGCGCCTCGGCGCCGGAGCGCCGGCGCCCGCGTCAGCGGTAGTTGATGAACTGCAGCGCCGCGTCGATGTCGTCGGCGCCCTTGAGCAGCGCGATGACCGCCTGCAGGTCGTCGCGGGCCTTCGCGGAGACGCGGACCTCGTCGCCCTGGATCTGCGTCTTGACGCCCTTGGGGCCCTCGTCGCGGATGAGCTTGGTCACCTTCTTGGCGATCTCGGAGGACAGGCCCTCCTTGATCGAGGCCTCCAGGCGGTACTCCTTGCCGGACGGCTTGGGGTCGCCGTCGCCGGTGTCGAGCGCCTTGAGCGAGATGTTGCGCTTGATCAGCTTGGTCTGGAACACGTCGAGGACCGCGCGCACGCGCTCCTCGGAGTTCGCGACCATGACGATCTTCTCGCCGCTCCACGCGATCGAGGCGCCGACGCCCTTGAAGTCGTACCGCTGCGCGATCTCCTTGATGGCCTGGTTCAGCGCGTTGTCGACCTCCTGGCGGTCGACCTTGCTGACGACGTCGAACGACGACTCGCTCGCCATGACTCCTCCTGACCTGTGGTGCGGGTGGTGCGGGGCCGGTTTCGGAACCGGCCCGAACCCTTGCTATCCTTCCATCCGCACCCCGGCGACGCAGTCACCGAGGCGCGCACCCTGGCGGGTTACCCGAGTGGCCAAAGGGGGCTGACTGTAAATCAGCTGGCATCGCCTACGGGGGTTCGAATCCCTCACCCGCCACGCACGGACGACGGGGCGTCCTCCTCACGGAGGGCGCCCCGTCGCCACGCACGGACGGGCTCGACCTGCTCCGGTGCGGGGCGCGACCGGCTCCGGCCTGCGGGATCACGCGGGCGGGGGAGCGGATTTCGCACCCGCCCCGGGCACCGTGTAGCCTGGTCCGCGCTGCCCCGATAGCTCAGTGGTAGAGCACTTCCTTGGTAAGGAAGAGGTCACGGGTTCGAATCCCGTTCGGGGCTCTGTGGTGTGTCGCAGGCCAGGATCGCTCCTGGCCGGCGTGCGCACCCGAGGCGGGGTAGCTCAGTTGGTGAGAGCGCACGACTCATAATCGTGAGGTCGCGGGTTCGAACCCCGCCCCCGCTACCAGCACTGAATCCAGTGGGGCGTCCGCCGGCGCCCGACGACGAAGATCCAAGCGCTTCGGGCGCGAGAGGTGGCAAGACCATGGCCAGCAAGAGCGCGGACGTCCGTCCGAAGATCACGCTCGCCTGCACGGAGTGCAAGGAGCGGAACTACATCACCAAGAAGAACCGTCGGAACGACCCCGACCGGCTCGAGATGAAGAAGTTCTGCCCGCGGGACGGCAAGCACACCGTCCACCGCGAGACCCGCTGACCTCTCGGCGACGCTGATCGTGGCCGTCAACCCCGAGTTCGCGGGACGCGAGTACCCGCCGAACGAGGCGTACGAGGTCGGCCGCGAGAAGCTCCGCGAGTTCGCGGAGGCGGTCGGGGCGACGCACCCGGCCCACACCGACGTCGACGCGGCGCGAGCACTCGGGTACCCCGACGTGATCGCGCCGCCGACGTTCGCCGTCGTCGTGGCGCAGCGCGCCGAGGCGCAGCTGATCGAGGACCCCGCCGCGGGCATCGACTTCAGCCGCGTCGTGCACGCCGACGAGCGGTTCATCCACCACCGCCCGATCCACGCCGGTGACCGCCTGGTCACCGTGCTGCACGTGGACGCGGTCACCGAGCGCGCCGGTCTGTCGATGGTGACGACCCGCGCCGTGATCCACGCGGAGGACGGCGAGCCCGTCGCGACCGTGACGTCGACGCTCGCGGTCCGGGGGGAGGGCGCCTGATGGCCCCCGTCCTCGAGGACCTGGCCGTCGGCCAGGAGGTCGGCCGCCGCGAGATCGCCGTCGACCGGTCCCGCCTGGTGCGGTACGCCGGCGCGTCCGGCGACTTCAACCCGATCCACTGGAACGAGCGGTTCGCGACCGAGGTCGGCCTGCCCGGCGTCATCGCGCACGGCATGTGGACGATGGGCGCCGCCGTCGGCGTCGTCTCCGACTGGGTCGGGGACCCGGGCGCGGTCGTCGACTACCAGACCCGGTTCGCCCGGCCCGTGCCGGTGCCGGACCCGGACGGCGCCACCGTCGAGGTCGTCGCCGTCGTCGGCGCGCTCGACGCCGGCACCGGCACCGCGCGGATCGACCTGACGGTCACCGCCTCGGGTGCGCGCGTGCTGGCCAAGTGCCAGGCGCTCGTCCGCCTCTCCTGAGGGGCAGGCTCTCCGCGCCCGCACCGGGTTCCCTGCGCTGTGTCGCGCCGCCCCCGGATCGATCGGGGGGTGGCGCGACGATCGGGTGGGTATCCGCCCGCCCGGCCCGCCCGGCCCGCCCGCTCAGGCCGCCGGCGCCGGCCCCGTCGTCGTGCCGGGGCGCAGGTGGACCGGGAGGACCTCGTCCGGCGGGGTGTCCCCGGCCAGCAGGGCCTCGATCGCCCGGCCGACGGCGGCGCCCTTCTCCGCGATCGGCTGCGCCACGGTCGTGAGCACGTCCGGCGCGAGCCACGGCAGGTCCAGCCCGTCGAACCCGGCGACCGACACGTCCTGCGGCACCCGCAGCCCGAGCTCCCGCGCGCCCAGCACCACGCCCGACGCGAGCAGGTCCGACTGCGCCACGACCGCCGTGGGCCGGGTCTCCGCGGGTCCGGACAGCAGCGCCTGCGCCGCCGCGTGCCCGTGCTCGACCAGCGACGCGGGCGTCTCGTACACGGCGACCGGGGTGACCCCCGCGTCGGCCAGGCCGTCCAGCCGGCGCCGCGCGATCGACCAGGTGATCTGCCCGAGCCGGTCGGCGTCGGCGAGCCCGCTGCGCCGGTCCGGCCCGAACGGCAGCGTCACCGTGGCGATCCGCTCGTGGCCGAGGCCGGTCAGGTGCCGGGTGAGGTCGGCGACGCCCGCGCGGTCCTCGATGCCGATGGTCACGACGCCGGGCAGGTCCTGCCCCTCGACCACGACCATCGGGATGCCGCGCCGGCCGAGCGCCTGCAGGGTCGGGTCGTCCAGGGTGCCGCCCCAGATGAGCACGGCGACGTCCATCGCGGCGGACTCGACCAGCGGGTCCACCGCGGGGGCGCCGGGCTCCAGCGAGCCGGGCACCAGCAGCACGCCGAGGCCGAGCGGGCTGATGGTGTCGACCAGGCCGTCGAGCAGCTGCACCGACACGGGCTCGCGGAACGAGCGGCGGAGCGCGTCGCCGACGACCACGCCGACGATCCCCGACCGCCCGCTGCGCAGCTGCCGCCCGAGCGGGTTCGGCCCGGCGTAGTCCAGGCCGGCCGCGGCGTCGAGCACGCGCTGCCGGGTCGCCTCGGCGATCGGCCCGGCGCCGGAGAAGGCGAGGGACGCGGTCGAGACCGAGACCCCGGCGGCGGCGGCCACGTCGGCCAGGGTCGGTCGCTGGGACACCGCGGCGCCTCCGGGTCCGGGGCTCGGGGGTGAGGGGCGTCACCGTCCCCGTGAGTCGTTGACGCCGTGGCCAGCGTACCCGCAGACTTGTGCCGTCCCCCGAATCGATTCGACCCGTGCGCTCCGACTCGCGGTCGAATCGATTCGAACCGGGCCTCGACCCGGCCGGGACCTCGTCTTGACCACCCCCTTGCACCGATCTGGAGCTGCTGTGAGCCAGCCGCGGGCCCGCGCCGGGCGCGCCCCCATCCGCCCGGCCAACCGCCGACCCCGACCTGAGGCGCCCGTGACCGGCGGCCGCCGGCCGGGCCGGGTCGGCCGGGTCGCCGCGTCGACCCCGCGACCGCCCGTCGACCCCGCCGTGCACCGGGCGCGCTGGCTGCTGATGGGCCTGTTCGCCCTCAGCGGCCTGATGCTGTCCGGCTGGCTCGCGCGGCTGCCCGCGGTCCGCGCGGCCCTCGACCTCGGCACGGCCGAGCTCGGCGGCCTGCTCATCGCCGGCTCGATCGGCTCGCTCGCCACCGTGTCGGTCGCCGGGGTGCTGGTCAACCGGTTCGGCGGGCGCGCGGTGCTGTACGTGTCCATGGTGGCGTTCGCCGCCGCGTACGTGCTGATCGGCATCGGGCCGACGATCGGGTCCGTGCCGGTGCTGACCGCCGGCATCTTCCTGTCGGGCGTCGGCTTCGCGATCGGCAACGTGCCGCTGAACGTCGAGACCGCGGCCGTCGAGCGGCGCATGGGCCGCACCGTGCTGCCGCAGTTCCACGCCGCGTTCTCGATCGGCTCGGTGCTCGGTTCCGGCATCGGTGCGCTGTGCGCCGTGGCCGGCGTCCCCCTGCTCGCGCAGTTCGTCGCGACCGCCGTCGTCGGGACGGTGTGGCGCCTGCTGTCGGTGCCCGGTGCGGTCATCGAGTCGCTGCCGCCCGACCGGGCCGCCGTCGTCGCCGCGCGCGACGCCCGCGCCGACGGGCGGACGCCGCGCGAGGCGGGTCTCGCCGGGCGGCTGCGCGCCGCCCGGGTCCGCCGCGTCGCCCGCCCGGGCTCGGCCCTCGGCGCCTGGCGGGAGCCGCGCACCCTGCTGATCGGCGTCGTCATCATGTCCGCCGCGCTGTCGGAGGGCGCCGCCAACGACTGGCTCGCGATCGCCGTCGTCGACGGCTTCGACCAGGTCGAGGCCGTGGGCGCCGCGATGTTCGGCGTGTTCGTCGGCGCGATGACCCTGGTCCGGCTGCTCGGCACGCGGCTGATCGACCGGTACGGGCGGGTGGCCGTGCTGCGCACCTCCGGCCTGGTCTCGTTCGCCGGCCTCCTGCTGTTCGGCTTCGCGCCGTCGCTGCCGCTCGCGGCGGTCGGCATCGTGGCCTGGGGCTGCGGCGCCGCGCTGACCGTCCCGCTGGGCATCGCGGCCGCGTCCGACGACCCGCTGCGCGCGGCGAGCCGGGTCGCCGTCATCTCGTCGTTCTCCTCCACGGCGTCCCTCGCGGCGCCGCCGCTGCTGGGCCTCGCCGCCGAGCTCCTCGGCACCCGGCACGCGCTGCTGCTCATCACGGTGGCGATGGTCGCGTCGGTGCTGCTGGCCCGGACGGTGCGCCGCCCGGACGGCGTCGCCGACGCCGCCCTCGCCGCGCCGGCGCCCGCCACCGACGACCCGGCCGCCCCCGTGGCCGCCACCGCCGCGCCCGTCGCGGTCCCCGCGCTCGACCTCCCGGGGCAGGACGCCGTGTGCGTGCCCTCCGGTAGCGTCCGACGAGAGCCCGCCGGCGAGCACCCTTCGCACCCGACCCGCACGACCTCCCGTGGAGCCCCGCGATGACGCACCCCACCCCGGCCGCCCCCCGCGCCGTCCGCACCGCCTCGGTCGCGGTCTTCGTGGTGTTCGCCCTGTCCGGGTTCAACTTCTCGAGCTGGGCGGCGCGGCTGCCGGCGATCCGGGACGCCCTCGGCCTCTCCGAGGCCCAGATGGGCCTGCTGCTGCTCGTCGGGTCGTGCGGGTCGCTGGTGGCGCTGCCGCTGTCGGGGCTGGTCGTCACCCGGATCGGCGCCGTGAAGGCCGTCGCCGGGTTCGCGCTGCTCAACGCGGCGGGCCTGTCGATCGCGACCGTCGGCGCCGCGATGGGCGAGGTGGTGGTGACCGCCGCCGGTCTCGTCGTGTTCGGCGTCGGGACCGGCGTCTGGGACGCCGCGATGAACCTGGAGGGCGCGATGGTCGAGCAGAAGCTCGGCCGGACCGTCATGCCGCGGTACCACGCGGGCTTCTCGCTCGGCACGGTCGTCGCCGCCGGCATCGCCGCCGTGGTCGCGGCGGCGCACGTCCCGGTGCAGGTGCACGTCCCGGTCGCGGTCCTGCTGTCGTCGGTCGCGGTGCTCGTCGCCGTGCGGTCGTTCCTGCCCGCGGGGCAGCACGCGGCCGCCGCGGACGGCGAGCACGCCGCGCACGCCCCGCGGTCGGTGTTCGCCGCCTGGCTGGAGCCGCGCACGCTGCTCATCGGCCTGGTCGTCCTGGCCGCCGCTCTCACCGAGGGCGCCGGCAACGACTGGCTGAGCCTCGCGGTGGTCGACGGGTTCGAGCAGTCCGACGCCGTCGGTGCCGTCTCGTTCGGCGTCTTCGTCACCGCCATGACGGTCATGCGGTTCCTCGGCACGGCGCTGCTCGACCGGTTCGGCCGGGTCGCCGTCCTGCGGCTGTGCGCGGGCCTCGCGCTGGTCGGCCTGCTGATCTTCGGCCTCGTGCCGGACGACCTGCTGTGGCTCGCGCTGCTCGGCGCGGTGCTGTGGGGCATGGGCGCGGCGCTCGGCTTCCCGGTCGGGATGAGCGCGGCGAGCGACGACCCGCTGCACGCGGCCGCCCGGGTGTCCGTGGTCTCGACCATCGGCTACTCGGCGTTCCTCGCCGGCCCGCCGCTGCTCGGCCTGCTCGCGCACGAGGTCGGCTACCGGCACGCGCTGCTGGCGATCGCGGTCCCGATCGTCATCGGCCTGCTGGTGGTCAACGCCGCGGCACCGGCGCAGCAGGAGCCCGCGGACCGGCCTACGCTCGTCCCGTGACCACCGACGTCCAGTCCGCGACCTTCAGCGAGCTCACCACCCTCGGGGTGGGCGGCCCGGCCGACCGGCTCGTGGAGACGACCACCGAGGCCGAGCTGATCGACGTGGTGCGCACCGCCGACGCCGAGGGCGTCCCGCTGCTGGTGCTGGGCGGCGGGTCCAACCTGCTCGTCTCCGACGCGGGCTTCGACGGCCTGGTGGTCCGGGACGTCCGGCGGGACCTGACGACCCCCGACCACTCGGCGTGCGCCGGCGTCACCGTCACCGCCGCGGCGGGCACTCCCTGGGACGACGTGGTCGCGCACGCGGCCGCGCACCGGCTCAAGGGCATCGAGGCGCTGTCCGGCATCCCCGGCTCGACCGGCGCGACGCCGGTGCAGAACGTCGGCGCCTACGGCCAGGAGGTCGCGCAGACGATCGCCACGGTGCGGGTGTGGGACCGGCAGAAGAACCGGGTGCGGACGCTGCCCGTGGTCGACCTGCAGTTCGGCTACCGCACCTCGCTGCTCAAGCGGTCCATGCGCGCGCTGCCGGACGCCGCCGACCCGGGCGCCCCCTGGTACCCCACGCCGCGGTACGTCGTCCTCGACGTGACGTTCCAGCTGCGCGTCGCCGACCTCTCCGAGCCGATCCGGTACGCGGAGCTCGCGCGCGCCCTCGGCATCGCCGTGGGGGAGCGGGCGCCGCTGCCGGAGGTGCGCGCGACGGTGCTCGCCCTGCGCGCGCGCAAGGGGATGGTGCTCGACCCGACGGACCCGGACACCCGGTCGGCGGGGTCGTTCTTCACGAACCCGGTGCTGACCGAGGCGGACGCCGCGGCGCTCCCCGAGGACGCGCCCCGGTTCCCGGCCGGCGAGGGCCTCGTGAAGACCAGCGCGGCGTGGCTGATCGAGCAGTCCGGCTTCGCGAAGGGCTACGGCCTGCCGGGCCCGGCGGCGCTGTCGACCAAGCACACGCTGGCGCTGACGAACCGCGGCGGCGCGAACGCCGGCGACCTGCTCGCCCTGGCGCGCACGGTCCGGGACGGGGTCGCCCACCGCTTCGGCATCACCCTCGAGCCGGAACCGGTCCTGGTCAACGCGGACCTCTGACCCGCCCGCGGCGCATCAGCGCGGTGGGTTGATCAACCCGACGGTTGCGCAACCGGGTCGGCGGCAAGCCACGCGTCGACGCCGTGCAGCAGGCGCGCCTTCGTGCCGTCGGACGCCCGGCTCGCCCGGATCGACGCGCGCGCCAGGTCGGCGAGCTCGGCGTCCGTGAAGCCGTGCACCTCCCGGGCGGTGGTGTACTGCTCGACCAGCCGGGACCCGAACAGCAGCGGGTCGTCGGCGCCGAGCGCCACCGTCGCACCGGCGTCGACGAGGCGGCGCAGCGGCACGTCCTCGGGCCGGCGGTAGACCCCGAGCGACACGTTCGACGCCGGGCACACCTCCAGGGCGATCCCGCGGTCGACGATCCGGCGCAGCAGCGCGCCGTCCTCCGCCGACCGCACCCCGTGGCCGAGGCGGTCGGGCGCCAGCGACTCCAGGACGTCCTCGACGTGCGGCGGGCCGAGCAGCTCGCCGCCGTGCGGCACCGACGCCAGGCCCGCCCGCCGGGCGATCGAGAACGCCGGGGCGAACTCGGGGGTCTCCCCTCGGCGCTCGTCGTTGCTCAGCCCGAAGCCGATCACCTCGCCGGGGCCGTCGCCCGCGTACCGGGCGGCCAGCCGCGCGAGCGTCCGGGCGTCCAGCGGGTGCCGCATCCGGGACGCCGCGACGATCACGCCGACCTCGATGCCGAGGTCGGCGCTGGCCGACCGCGCCTCGTCCAGGACGATCTCCAGCGCGGGGGTGATGCCGCCGACCGGCGGGGCGTACGACGTCGGGTCGACCTGGATCTCGAGGCGTCCGGAGCCCTCGGCGGCGTCGTCGGCCGCGGCCTCCCGCACGATCCGGCGCAGGTCGGCCTCGCCGCGCACGCACGCGCGGGCCGCGTCGTACAGCCGCTGGAACCGGAACCAGCCCCGCTCGTCGGCCGGGACCCGCAGGCCCTCGCCGTCGAGCAGCGTGGCCGGCAGGCGGACGCCCCGCTCCACGGCCAGGTCGGCGAGCGTCTGCACGCGCATCGACCCGGTGAAGTGCAGGTGCAGGTGGGCCTTCGGGAGCAGGGCCAGGTCGCGCACCCGGCGAGTCTGCCCGATCCCCGGGCGCCCCGCCCTCTCCGCCGCGCCGGGGTCCCGCGCCGGCGCGAGGTCGAGGGTTCGTGCCGAGGTCGAGGGGTGGCGCGGGTGCTTCCCCGGGAGACCCTCGACCTCGGCGCGGGCTCAGGGCGCGGGGAGGAGGCCGCGCTGCATCGCGACCGTCACCGCACGGGTGCGGTCGTCGACGCCGAGCTTCGCGAACGACCGGAGCAGGTGCGTCTTCACGGTCGCCTCCGTGATGTAGAGCTCCCGGCCGATCGCGGCGTTCGACAGCCCGCGCGCCACCCCGGCGAGCACCTCGAGCTCGCGCGGGGTCAGCCGCTCGGCCTCGCCGCGCATCTGCTGCACGAGCCGGGACGCCACGGACGGCGACAGCGCGGACTCGCCGCGGGCCGCGCCGCGCACGCCGGCCACGAGCTGGTCGCGCGGGGTGTCCTTGAGCAGGTAGCCGGTGGCGCCGGCCTCGACGGCGCGCAGGATGTCCGCGTCGGTCTCGTAGGTGGTGAGGACCAGCACCCGCACCCCCGGCAGCTCGGCGACGATCCGCGCGGTCGCGGCGGCGCCGTCGAGCACGGGCATCCGCAGGTCCATCAGCACCAGGTCCGGCCGGAGCGCCCGCGCGGCCTCGACCGCGGCGGCCCCGTCGGCGGCCTCCCCGACGACCTCGACGTCCGGCTCGACGGTCAGCATGCCGACCAGGCCCGACCGGACCACCGGGTGGTCGTCCGCGACCAGCACCCGCACCACCGCCGCGCCGTCCTGCTGCTCCTGCGCGGTCACGCGGTCCCCGTCCCCGGGCCGGCGTGCGGCCCCTCGTCGCGGAGCGGCATCGCCAGCCGCACCCGCGTCCCGCGGCCGGGCTCCCCGGCCACGTCGAGCGTCCCGCCGCCGGCGGTGACGCGCTCCCGCATCCCGCGCAGCCCGACGCCCTCGGCGGTGCCGGGCGCGAGGCCCTGCCCGTCGTCCAGCACCTCGAGCGACAGGCTGCCGTCGTCCCGGACCAGCCGCAGCAGCACCCGGCGCGCGCCCGCGTGCTTGCGGACGTTCGCGAGCGCCTCCTGCGCGGCCCGCAGCAGCACGACCTCGGTGTCCCGGTCGGGCGCGCCGGCGTCGCCGAGCGCGACCTCGACGTGGACGCCGGTCTCGGCCTGGAACCGCTCGGCCAGCCGCTCCAGGGCCTCGGCGAGCGTGGCGTCCGCCAGCGCGGCGGGCCCGAACGCGGCGACCAGCGCCCGCGCCTCGGCCAGGTTCTCCCGGGCCACCTGCTCCACCTGGTCGAGCCGGTCCCGCGCCAGCTCCGCCCGGCCGGCGTCGAGCTGAGCCTGCGCGGTCTGCGCGAGCATGACGACGCTGGTGAACCCCTGCGCCAGCGTGTCGTGGATCTCCTGCGCCATCCGCTCCCGCTCCGCGAGCACGCCCGCGGCGTGGTTGCTCTCCGCGAGCTGCGCCTGCGCCGACTCGAGCCGCTCGAGCAGCTCGGCCCGCTCCTCGGACCGCTCGGCGACCCGGGTGATCCAGACGCCGAGCGCGAGGGAGAAGATCAGGCCGACCGCCATCTGCGCCACCAGCACGACCAGGTCGCGCGCCGAGGGGTGCTCGCCGGCCGCGAACGCCGCCGTCGCGATCGCGGTGCAGGAGCACACCGCGAGGACGACCGACGCCACGACGCCCTCCCGCATCGAGGCCGCGAAGAACCACACCTGGGAGAAGCCGACGAACAGCAGGATCGAGCCGATCGTGCTGACCCCGCTGCACAGCGAGACCACGAGCACCAGCACCACCAGGTACGCCCGGGTGAGCCGCAGGTCGCCCGTCCGCGCGCCGCGCCGGCCGACCAGCACGTACGCCGCCAGCAGCACGAGCAGCCCGCCGAGCGCCGCCCAGGTGGACCCGTCCGGCGGGTAGCCGTCGGCGACCGTGACGATCGAGATCGCGCTGATCGCCAGCAGCGCGTAGAAGGCGGCGTCCCACCCGGCCAGCGAGCGGCGCCAGAACATCGTCCGCTCGGACTCGGGCCGCGCGGACCCGGGGGCCGGCGCCGTCGCCCCGTCCGCCGGCCGCGTTCCGCTGATCACGGGCCCAGTGTGGCGCAGGTCAGCCGTCGTCACGCCGCCGCCACCGGAACGTCCGGACGCCGACCACCAGCCCGACGACCAGCCACGCCAGCAGCACCGCCGCGGTGGCGCCGTGCTGCCAGGACCCGGACGGCTCCAGCGAGGCCGCCTCGTCCGGCAGGAACACCGACCGCATGCCCTGGGCCATCCACTTGAGCGGGAACACCGACGCCACCTGCTGCATCCACGACGGCAGGTCGTAGAACGCGAAGAACACGCCGGAGATGAACTGCAGCACCAGCACGACCGGCGTCACCACGGCGCTCGCGGACCGGCCCGACCGCGGCAGGGACGAGAAGCCGACGCCGCACACCGACCCCGCCGCCACGCCGAGGACGAACACCCAGGCGAACGTGGCCCACCCGGCGGCGTCCGGCATGTCGACGTCGAACAGCAGCCCGGCGACCACCAGCAGCAGCGCCACCTGGACGACCGACACGACCAGCACCTGGCCGAGCTTGCCCAGGAAGTACGCGGTCGGCGGCAGCGGGGTGCCGCCGAGCCGCTTCAGCCCGCCCTCGTCGCGCTCGACCGGGATGGAGATGGCCAGCGACTGGAACGAGGACAGCAGCACGCCCGTGGCGATCATCCCGGGCAGGAAGTACTGCGCGAACGGGACGCCGTCCGCGACCTCCGCGCCGTCCTGGCCGAACACGGTGGCGAAGATCGCCAGCATGATGATCGGGTAGGCGAAGATGAAGATGATCGCGTCCCGCTCGCGGAAGAACCCGCGGATCTCGTAGCGGGCGCGCTCGACGCCGAGGCTCAGGGTCCCGGGCAGGCGGCCGGTCGGTGTCCGGCCCGTGGTGGTGGTGCTCATCGTGCGGCCTCCGTCGTCGCGAGGGCGGGCCGGGCCGCCGGGGTGCTGAGCTCGTCGTCCGCGATCAGCCCGAGGTAGATGTCCTCGAGCGTCGGCCGGACGACCTGCAGGCCGGGGACCTCGCCGCCGAGCCGGGCGCCGAGCGCCGCGACCACGGCCGTCGGGGTGTCGGTCTGCTCGCGGCGGACCTCGCCGCCCTCGGTCCACTGGACGACCGCCTGCCGGGCCGAGCGCCCGCCCAGGTCGGCCGGGGTGTCGACCGCGACGACCCGGCCGGACCGGACCACGGCCACCCGGTCGGCCAGGTGCTCGGCCTCCTCCAGGTAGTGCGTCGTCAGGAGGATGGTGGTGCCGCCGTCGCGCAGCCCGGACACCAGGTCCCAGAACGCGTGCCGGGCCTCGGGGTCGAACCCGGTCGTCGGCTCGTCGAGGAACAGCAGCTCCGGCCGCCCGACGATGCCGAGCGCGACGTCGAGGCGCCGCCGCTGGCCGCCGGACAGCTGCCGGCTGCGGGTCCGCGCCTTGTCGCGCAGGCCGACCGCCTCGATCACCTCGTCGGGGTCGCGAGGGTCCGGGTAGTACCGGGCGAAGTGGTGCACGAGCTCGGAGACCGTGGCCTCGGCGAGGTCGTGGGTGCCCTGCAGCACGATGCCGATGCGGGCGCGCCACTCGCGGCCCGCGGTCTGCGGGTCGGCACCGAGGACGCGCACGTCGCCGCCGTCCCGGTGCCGGTAGCCCTCGAGGATCTCGACGGTCGTCGTCTTGCCCGCCCCGTTGGGGCCGAGCACGGCGACGATCTCGCCGCGGGCCACCGTGAGGTCGAGCCCGTCGACGGCGCGCTTCTCGCCGTACCGCTTCTGCAGGCCGGTCACCCGGACCGCCAGGTCGCTGTCGTCCATGGCACCCAGCCTGGCGGGGCCGGTGCCGCGGCGGGACGACCGGCGGACGGGACGGCCCGTCCACCGATCGGTGGACGGGCGGGTCAGCCCTCGGCGAGCAGCGCCTGGATCCGGCCGACGCCCTCGGCGAGGTCGGCGTCGCCCAGCGCGTACGACAGCCGCAGGTACCCGCTCGGCCCGAACGCCTCACCGGGGACGACGGCGACCTCGGCCTGGTCGAGCAGCAGCGCGGCCAGCTCGGCGGAGGTGGTGGGCGTGACGCCGCGGAACGTGCGGCCGAGCAGGCCGTCCACGGCCGGGTAGGCGTAGAACGCGCCCTCCGGGGCGGGGATCACGACGCCGTCGATCTCGGACAGCATCGACACCATCGTCCGGCGGCGGCGGTCGAACGCCTCCCGCATCGCGGCGACGGCGGACAGGTCGCCGGTCAGCGCGGCGATCGCGGCGTGCTGGGACACGTTGGCGACGTTCGACGTCAGGTGGGACTGCAGGTTCGTCGCGGCCTTGACGACGTCGGACGGGCCGACCAGCCAGCCCACCCGCCAGCCGGTCATCGCGTAGGTCTTGGCGACGCCGTTCAGGACGACGGTGGTGTCCGCGAGCTCCGGGACGGCGGACAGCACCGGCGTCGCCACCGCGCCGTCGTAGGTGAGGTGCTCGTAGATCTCGTCGGTCACGACCCAGATCCCGTGCTCCAGCGCCCAGCGGCCGATCTCGGCGGTCTGCTCCGGGGAGTACACGGCGCCGGTCGGGTTGGACGGCGAGCAGAACAGCAGCACCTTGGTGCGCGGGGTGCGGGCGGCCTCCAGCTGCTCGACCGTGACCTTGTACCCCTGGTCGACGCCGGCGATCACCTCGACGGGCACGCCGCCGGCCAGCCGGATCGCCTCCGGGTAGGTGGTCCAGTACGGGCCGGGGAGCAGCACCTCGTCGCCCGGGTCGAGCAGGGTGGCGAACGCCTGGTAGACCGCCTGCTTGCCGCCGTTGGTCACGAGGACGTCGGCGGGGGAGATCGCGTAGCCGGAGTCGCGCAGCGTCTTGGCCGCGATCGCCTCCTTGAGCGCGGGCAGCCCGCCCGCGGGGGAGTAGCGGTGGTTCGCGGGGTTCCGCGCGGCGGCGACGGCGGCCTCGACGATGTAGTCCGGCGTGGGGAAGTCCGGCTCCCCGGCGCCGAAGCCGATGACCGGCCGGCCGGCGGCCTTGAGGGCCTTGGCCTTCGCGTCCACCGCGAGGGTGGCGGACTCGGCGATGCCCCCCACACGGGCGGACACGCGACGGGGGCGGGCGGGCTGGGCGGGGGCGGACGCGCTCACGGCACCATCCTCGCAGACCGGGCCCGGCCGACGCAGGGCCGTCCGCGGCGGGGCGCGCTCGTCCACGGGGGGCGGGGGGTGGTTCGACCCCGGCGCGCGCGTCGCGTAGAGTGGTCCTCCGGTGGTTGACGTCCACCATGATGAGCCGCGCCCACGAGGACGGTTCACCAGGACGCCGCCGCCGTAGGGTAGTGGCGCAATTGGTAGCGCACCGGTCTCCAAAACCGGCGGTTGCGAGTTCGAGTCTCGCCTGCCCTGCGCGTGTGGTCACGGACCGCGCGGCTCACCCGGGGACCTCCCGGGGCGCGGCCGCCGGCCGACATGAGGCGCCCGGCGACGGCCGGCGTCGAGAGACGTAGGGGATTCGATCAGGTGAGCGACTCGGCACCCGTGGCGGCGTCCGACGCGGGCGAGCCCGCGGAGCGGACCGGCGGCAACAAGAGTCGCCCGGAGAAGAAGCGCGGCCTGTTCGCCCGGATCGCCCTGTTCGTCCGCCAGGTGGTCGCAGAGCTCAAGAAGGTCGTCCGCCCGACCCGGTCCGAGCTGGTCACCTACACCGGCGTCGTGCTGGTCTTCGTGGCCGTCGTGATGGCGTTCGTGACCCTCGTGGACTTCGGCATCGGCCGGGCCACGTTCTGGATCTTCGGGGGCTGAGCCTCCGCGGCGCCCCCGCGGGGCGCACGTCACCTCAGCACCACCTTCCGCAGCAGAAAGCAGGTTCGCCCGTGTCGCAGGAATCGCAGGAGCCCGGTCTGGGTGCCGCCGAGTCCGAGCTCGACGACGCCCTGGCGTCGGTCGAGGCGGTCGAGGCCCCGGCCGCCGGCGAGCCCACGGACGAGGCGGCCGACGAGGTCGAGGCCGTCGAGGTCGACGCCGACGACGAGGCCGACGAGGTCGAGGACGAGGCCGGCTCCGAGGACGAGGCCGTCGAGGACGAGGCCGACGCCGACGAGGACCCGGTCGCCGCGTTCAAGGCGCAGCTGAAGTCCCAGTTCGGCGACTGGTACGTCATCCACTCGTACGCGGGCTACGAGAACCGGGTCAAGACGAACCTCGAGAACCGCATCCAGAGCCTCAACATGGAGGACTTCATCTTCCAGGTGGAGGTCCCCATGGAGGAGGTCGTCGAGATCAAGAACGCGCAGCGCAAGGTCGTGCGCCGCGTCCGGATCCCCGGCTACGTCCTCGTGCGCATGGACCTCACCGACGAGTCGTGGGGCGCCGTCCGGCACACCCCCGGCGTCACCGGCTTCGTGGGCCACACCCACCAGCCCGTCCCGCTGACGCTCGACGAGGTCTTCTCGATGCTCGCGCCGACGATCGAGGCGAAGGCCCCGACCGCCGCGCCGCAGCAGAAGTCGGCCACCCCGATCGAGGTCGACTTCACCGTCGGCGAGTCGGTCACCGTCACCGACGGCCCGTTCGACACGCTGCCGGCCACGATCTCCGAGATCAGCCCCGAGAACCAGAAGCTCAAGGTCCTCGTCTCCATCTTCGGCCGGGAGACCCCGGTCGAGCTGTCGTTCAGCCAGGTCGCCAAGATCTGAGCCGCCCGCCCCGCACCACGCGGGGCGCGCGCGGACGCAGCACTGCAACCGGGTCATCGCCCACGGCGTCGGCCCACGAGAGAAGAAAGGGTGGCTCATGCCCCCGAAGAAGAAGGTCACCGGCCTCATCAAGCTCCAGATCAACGCCGGTGCGGCGACCCCCGCCCCGCCGATCGGTCCGGCGCTGGGTCAGCACGGTGTGAACATCATGGAGTTCTGCAAGGCCTACAACGCGGCCACCGAGTCGCAGCGCGGCAACGTGATCCCGGTGGAGATCACGGTCTACGAGGACCGGTCGTTCACCTTCATCACGAAGACCCCGCCGGCCGCGGAGCTCATCAAGAAGGCCGCCGGTGTCGCGAAGGGCTCGCCCACGCCGCACACGGTCAAGGTCGCGACGCTGACCGCGGACCAGGTCCGCGAGATCGCCTCGACCAAGCTCGAGGACCTGAACGCCAACGACCTCGCCGCCGCCGAGAAGATCATCGCCGGCACCGCGCGCTCGATGGGCATCAAGGTCGAGGGCTGAGCCCCCGGCTCGACTGAACGACCGCCCGCCCCGGGACCTCCGGGGCGGGCGACCCAGTGGCAGGGCCCTGTGCGGCCCGACGACCACGACTGCTGAAGGAGAGAGAGCAGATGGCGAAGCACAGCAAGGCGTACCGCGCCGCGGCCGAGAAGATCGAGGCCGGCACGACCTACAACCCGCTGCAGGCGATCCGCCTCGCGCAGGCCACGTCGACCACGTCGTACGACGCGACCGTCGAGGTCGCCATGCGTCTCGGTGTCGACCCGCGCAAGGCGGACCAGATGGTCCGCGGCACGGTCAACCTGCCGCACGGCACCGGCAAGACCGCCCGCGTCATCGTGTTCGCGACCGGTGAGCGTGCCGAGCAGGCCCGCGCCGCCGGTGCGGACGAGGTCGGCGGCGACGAGCTGATCGAGAAGGTCGCGGCGGGTTACACCGACTTCGACTCCGCGGTCGCGACCCCGGACCTCATGGGCAAGGTCGGCCGTCTCGGCAAGGTGCTCGGTC
Organism: Cellulomonas hominis; assembly: GCF_005239125.1. Classification (GTDB taxonomy): domain Bacteria; phylum Actinomycetota; class Actinomycetes; order Actinomycetales; family Cellulomonadaceae; genus Cellulomonas; species Cellulomonas hominis_A. Next base: position 25,991 of record NZ_SZYE01000032.1, read on the forward strand.
CGCGTGGCCTCATGCCGAACCCGAAGACCGGCACCGTGACCATGGACGTCGCGAAGGCCGTCGCCGACATCAAGGGCGGCAAGATCGAGTTCCGCGTCGACAAGCACGCGAACCTGCACTTCATCATCGGCAAGACGTCGTTCTCGGACACCCAGCTGGTGGAGAACTACGCCGCCGCGCTGGAGGAGATCCTGCGTCTCAAGCCGTCGGCGTCGAAGGGCCGCTACATCACCAAGGCGACCGTCTCGACCACGAACGGCCCCGGCATCCTGCTGGACCAGAACAAGACCCGGAACCTCACGTCGGAGGACGAGGCGGCCTGAGCCCCCTCACCCGGTTCGCCGGAGGCCCGGCACCCCTCAGGGGGTGCCGGGCCTCCGGCGTGTCGGGCGTCCGCGCGGCGCGGAGCGCTCGTCGCCGTCCCCAGCGGATCGTCGCGACACCACCCGATCGATAGGGCGGTCCCGCGACGATCCGGTGGGGACCAGCGCGGCCGCGGCGCAGTCGCCGCGCGCACGGGCCGCGCGGCGCCGGGGGAGCCGTCCCTGCCGACGCCGCGCGGCGTTCGTGGGCCGGGAGGTCCCGGCCGGGCGGGCCTAATGGCCCGCGTGGCCCGTCTCGGCGGGCAGGCCGTGCGAGCCGTGCGGCACCGCGTGCGCGCCCGCGTCG
>NZ_SZYE01000330.1 GCF_005239125.1 Cellulomonas hominis
GACCAGCGGGGCCAGGGCGGCCGCGCGGAGCGCCGGGGTGGCGCGCACCCGCGCGGGCAGGGCGACGTCGCCGCGCAGGCGCACGAGGTGGCCGTCGCGGAGCAGCAGCTGCCAGGCGACGGGGCCGACGTCGGCCGGGCGGACGAGCGGCGTCGGCGGCAGCCGGGCCGCGGTGCGCGGGGGCGTGCGCGGGGGAGCAGCGGGGTGCGCGGCGGCCGGGGCGCTCGGGGGGTCCGGGTAGGAGGTCACCGGACGCACGATGCCGGTCGACCCCCGCGCGTGGCGAGGGGCGACCGGCACCGGCTGTGGACGAGCGTCAGCCGCGCGACTCCTCCGCGGCTCGCTGCACCTGCTCCAGCCAGGACCGCCGGGCGTCGAGCGCGGCCTGCGCCTCGGCGACCTTGCGGGCGTCACCGCCGGCCTGCGCCCGGGCGAGGTCCGCCTCGAGCTGGGCGATCGCGTTCTCGAGCTGCGCCAGGGCGCCCTCGGCCCGCGCGCGGGTCTCCGGGTTGGTGCGGCGCCACTCCGCCTGGTCGGCGTCGCGCACCTTCGCCTCGACGGCGCGGAGCCGGCCCTCGACGCGCTGGATGTCGCCGCGCGGCACCTTGCCGGCGGCCTCCCAGCGGTCCTGGATCGAGCGCAGCGCCGCCTTGGCCTGCGCGAGCCCCTTCGACGGGTCGATCGCCTCGGCCTCGACGAGCAGCGCCTCCTTGACCTCCAGGTTGGCGCCGTACTCGCGGTCCGTGGCGGCGTTCAGCTCGTCACGCGCGTGGAAGAACCGGTCCTGCGCGGCGCGGAACCGGGCCCACAGCGCGTCGTCGTCCGTGCGGCTCGCGCGGCCGGCGGCCTTCCACCGGGCCATCAGGTCGCGGTAGGCGCCGGCGGTGGGACCCCACTCGGTGCTCGAGGACAGGCGCTCCGCCTCGCGGACGATCTCCTCCTTGGTGGCCTTCGCGCCCGCGTTGCGGGACTCCAGCTCGGCGAAGTAGTGCCGCCGCTCCCGGTCGAAGGTGGTGCGCGCGTGGCTGAACCGCTTCCACAGCGCCTCCTCGGAGGTGCGGTCGATGCGCGGGCCGGAGCGCTGCGCGTCCTTCCACTCCTCGAGCAGGGCCCGGAGCTGCTCGCCCGCCGGGCGCCACTGCATGCGCGCCGGGTCGGTCCCGGCGATCTTCTCCGCACGCTCGACGATCAGCGTGCGCGCCTCCAGCGCGGCCTGGCGGGCGGCGGCCCGCTCGGCGTCGACCGCGGCGCGGCGCTCCGCCGCGGTGGCCCGCACGGCGTCCAGGCGGGCACGCAGCCCGTCCAGGTCGCCGACGGCCGCCGGCTCGGCGGTCTCCTCGGTCAGCCGCGCGAGCGTCTGGTCGATCTCCTTGACCGCCAGGTCGGTCGCCGTCAGCCGCGCCTCGAACAGCGCGACCTTCGCCTGCAGGTCCAGGAACCGCCGCACGTACAGCGCGAGGGCCTCGTCGGCGGTCGCACCGGGGAACTGGCCCACGGCGCGCTCGCCGGCTGCCTCGCGGACGTACACGGTGCCCTCGTCGTCGACGCGGCCGAACCCGGCCGCGGCGGCCGCCTCGACGGAGTCGTCCGGCACCGGGACCGGGACCACGGGGGTCACGG
>NZ_SZYE01000331.1 GCF_005239125.1 Cellulomonas hominis
CGGCCCGTCCGGCCCCGCCGGCGTCGCCGCGCCGCCCCTGACGGTCGCCACCCCGGCGGTCGACCCGGACGCGCCGCGCCCCGGCGCCGGTGCCCGCCCCGCGCCCGTCGGCGCGCTCGCCGACCTCGGCCGGGTGCACCTCGTCGGCGTCGGCGGCGCCGGCATGTCCGCGATCGCGGGGCTCCTGGCCGCCCGCGGCCTGGCGGTGTCCGGCTCCGACGCGAAGGAGGGTCCGGCACTCGACGGCCTGCGCGCCGCGGGCGTCACCGTGCACGTGGGTCACGACGCCGCACACGTCGAGGACGTCGACTCCGTCGTCCTGTCGAGCGCGATCCGCGAGACCAACCCCGAGCTCGCCCGGGCGCGGGAGCGCGGGCTGCCGGTGCTGCACCGCTCGGAGGCGCTGGCCGCGCTGATGGCCGGGCGCATCGGCATCGCCGTCGCCGGCGCCCACGGCAAGACCACCACGTCCGCGATGGTCGCCACCGCGCTGGCCGCGGCCGGCCGCGAGGACGAGGTGCTGGACCCGTCGTACGCCATCGGCGGCACCGTCCTCACGCCCGCGGGCGCCGCCCCCGGGTACCGGACCGGCGCCGGGGACGCGTTCGTCGCCGAGGCAGACGAGTCCGACGGCTCGTTCCTCGCCTACGCGCCGGCGGTCGCGGTGGTCACCAACGTCGAGCCCGACCACCTGGACCACTACGGCACGACCGAGGCGTTCGAGGCGGCGTTCGCCGCGTTCGCCGACCGGGTGCTCGACGGCGGCGCCCTGGTCGCCTGCCTGGACGACCCCGGCGCCGCGCGCCTCGTGGCCGAGGTCGGCGAGCGGCTCACCCGCCGCGGCGTGCGCGTGCTGACCTACGGCACGGACGCCTCGATCGGCGACCTGGGCCCGGACCTCGTCGTCGGCCCCGTCGTCGCCGCGGGCGGCACCTGGCGCACCACGCTGACGTCCCGGTCGGCCGAGGTGCCGGGCGCGGACCTCGCGCTGGCCGTGCCCGGCGAGCACAACGCCGCGAACGCCGCCGCCGCGTACCTCGCGGCCTGGGCCGTGGGCGCCGACCCGGCCGCCGTCGCGGCCGGGCTCGGGGAGTTCCGCGGCACCGGCCGCCGGTTCGAGGACCGCGGCACGGCCGCCGGCGTCCGGGTCGTCGACGACTACGCCCACCACCCCACCGAGGTGGCCGCGCTGCTGCGCACCGCCCGGGGCGTCGCGGGGGACGGCGCCGTGCACGTGCTGTTCCAGCCGCACCTGTACTCGCGCACCCGCACGTTCGCCACGGAGTTCGGCGCGGCGCTCGACCTCGCCGACACCGTCGTCGTGACCGACGTGTACGCCGCGCGCGAGGACCCGGACCCCGAGGTGTCCGGCGACACGATCGTGCAGCGCGTGCCCACGCCGGGCCGCGCCCGGTTCGTGGCGGACCGGCACGAGGCGGCGCGCGCCGTCGCGGCCGCCGCCGCGCCCGGGGACCTGGTGCTGACCGTGGGCGCCGGCGACGTGACCGAGCTCGGGGCCGAGGTGCTCGCCGCCCTGGCGGGTACCGGGGACGCGGGCGCGCCCGCCTCCGACGCCCCGGCCGCGCCCGCCGCCGACGCACCTCCCGGCGCGGGCGCGC
>NZ_SZYE01000332.1 GCF_005239125.1 Cellulomonas hominis
ACCGCGACCGGCGGCGGGGCGCGAGCGGGACGACCGCGGCGTCGCCGGTCACGGTGGCTCGAGGTCGCGGCGGTGGCCGCGGCCGCCGCGGTGGTCGCCGGTGCGGGCGGGTACGTCCTCGGCACCGGGGGCGGGGCGGACGCGGTCACGGCCGCGGCCCCGATCACCCTGGCCGGCCCCGCGGCCGAGGGCGCCACGAAGATGGACGGCATGGCGTCGACCGCGGATCTGCGGGTCGCGCCGTGGTTCGGCGGCCGCGCGGTGTTCACCGCCTCGGGCCTCGCCGACGACGCCGGCTCCGGCCACGCCTGGGCGTTCGACGCCGCGTCCGTGTTCTCCGCCGAGACCGCGGCCCGGGTCGCCGGCGTCCTGGGCGTCGCCGGGGACCCGGTCCTGCAGTACGGCGCGTGGACCGTCGGGGCGCAGGACGGGTCGGGCCCCAGCCTGTCGCTGCAGCCGGACGGCACGGCCGGGCTGAGCTACTTCGACCCCACGCGGGACCCGTGGGCCTGCACCGCGTCCGCCCCGGACCAGCCCGGCGACGGCGCGACGGCGGACGGCTCCGCGGGCACGGCGTCCGAGGACGCGGCGTCCGGCGGCGCCGCCGTGGAGGTCGTCCCGACCCCGGAGCCCGCGACCCTCGACCCGGCGCTGGTGGACCCGGCGCTGCCGCCGGTCGTCGGCCCGTCCTGCGACCCGGCAGCCGGCCCGGCCCCGACCGGCGACGCCGCCACCTCGGCCGCGCGGGACCTGATCGGCGCGCTCGGGCTCGACCCCGACGGCTTCCAGTACGAGGCCGTCGACACCGGCGACGCCCGCTCGTCGGCGGTGACGGCGTACCAGGTCCTCGACGGTCAGCAGACCGGGCTGACCTGGTCGGTGACGCTGGTCGCGGACGGCGTGCAGTCGCTGTACGGCTCGCTCGCCCCGCTGGTCGACCTGGGGGAGTACCCGGTCGTGGGCGCGGCGACGGCCGTCGAGCGGCTCAACGACCCGCGGTTCGGCACCGGCTTCGGCGGGGTGATGCCGCTGGCCCGCGCCGCGGTCGAGGACGACGCGGTGGGCTCCTCCTCGGCCGCCTCCGCCGACCCGACGGTCCCCCCGACCGCCCGGCCGGGCGACCCGATCCCGTGGGCGGTCCAGCAGGTGACGATCACCGGCGCGCGGCTCGGCGTGAGCCAGGTGACCGGCGCCGACGGGTCGGCGCTGCTGGTGCCGGCCTACGAGCTCTCCGACGCGGACGGCTCCACGTGGAGCGTCGTCGCGGTGGACGAGGGCTCGCTCGATCTCGCCGGGTGACCGGCGACGCGCCCGGCCGTGGAGGGCGGCCCGGGCGCGCCGGGGGCGGTGCAGCCCTGACGCGGGCGGGGAGCCGGAGGGGGCTCCCCGCCCGCGTGCCTGCCTGCGGTTGCCGACCCGCGCCCGGCACGGGACCGTCGGTGGATGGGACGACGACACGACAGCACCGGGCACCGCACCCACCTCCGCGCCGGCCCCGGGCCCGTGCCCGGCGACCCGACCGTGGCCCTGGCACCGCCCGGGACGCCGCCCCGGCGCCGCGGCACCGCCGCCGGCCTCCTCCTGCGCAGCGCCGTGCTCGGCGTCGC
>NZ_SZYE01000333.1 GCF_005239125.1 Cellulomonas hominis
CCGCTGCTCGCCGAGCCGTCGTCCGGGGCGCGCGGCGGCCCGGCCGCGCCCGCGGCCTACCGGGTGCTGCTCGGGGACCCCGACCTGGGCGGCCGGGTCCGGTCCGTGGTGCTCCTGGGCCGCCCGACGCTCACCCGGCCGGTGTCGGCCCTGCTCGCGCGGGACGACGTCGACCTGACCGTGGTGGCCCCCGCCGGCTCGGGCTGGCCGGACGCCGGTCGCGCGGCCGACCGGGTGCTGACCGGCGTGCCGGCGTCGTGGTTCGACGGCCCGCCCGACGACCCGGCGTGGCTCGCCGCGTGGCAGCGCGCCGGCGCCGCCGCGGGGTCCGCGGTGGACGCCGCGCTGGACGACGCCCCGGACGGGCCGGCCACCCGCGCCACCCCGCCGCTCGCCGGCCCGCGCGCCGTCCGGGCGGTCGCCGAGGCATCGCTGCCGGACGACGTGCTCGTCGTCGGCTCGTCCAACCCCGTGCGGGACCTGGACCTGGTCGCCCGCTGGGCGGAGCCGCCGCTCGTGCTCGCCAACCGCGGGCTGTCCGGCATCGACGGGATGCTGTCGACCGCCGCGGGCGTCGCGCTCGGCCTGCCGCGCCGGCGGGTGCGGGTGCTGGTCGGCGACCTCACGTTCCTGCACGACGTGGGCGGCCTGCTGCGGCTCACCACCGAGCCCGAGGTGGACCTCCAGGTCGTCGTGCTGAACGACGCGGGCGGGTCGATCTTCGCCACGCTGGAGCACGGGGCGCCGGAGCGGGCCCGCACGTTCGAGCGCGTGTTCGGCACGCCGCACGCCGTGGACGTGGCCGCGCTGTGCGCCGGCTACGGGGTGCGGCACGTGCGGGTCTCCGACGAGGCGGCGCTCGCCGTGGCGCTCGCCGCACCCGGGCGGGGCACCTCCGTGGTCGAGGTGCGGGTCGACCGCACCGACCGGCGGGCGCTGGGGGAGCGGCTGGTGGCCGCGGCCCGGACGGCGGCCCGGACCGCGGTGGCCGGCACCGCCGGCTGACCGGCGGCCCGCGGGTCATCGTGGATTCCTAGCGGACTCCCAGGATTCCCCGAGCGTCGCTCCAGCCACGGGGGGTCTCATAGTCCCCGAGAAGGAGGTAGACCCCATGAGCAGCAGCACCCCCGAGGGTCCGCGGGACGTCCAGGGCGCACCCGAGCCGCAGCGTGAGGACACCACCGCTGCGACGGAGGCCGTGCCCGCCGCGACGCCGTCCACCGACGAGACGCAGCGCATCGCCCCGACGCCGACCCAGCAGCTTCCGCACACCCCGGCCCCGCAGGCGGGCCCGGCCGCGCCCCAGCAGGGCGGCTACCCGGCCCCGTACCCGCACGGCGCACCGCAGCACCCCGCCGCGCAGCAGCCCGGCCAGCAGCCGCGCTACGGCCAGTACGCCCCGTTCGTGCTGCACCTGCCGAACGTGCTGCACCTGGCCTCGGACGTGACCGCGGTGCTGCGCGGGACCGGCGCGGACGCCGACGGCGGGC
>NZ_SZYE01000334.1 GCF_005239125.1 Cellulomonas hominis
GGGCCACGACCGCGTCGACCTCGGCCCCGGTGGCGACCTCGACGGCGCCGGCCGGCGGCTCGACGTCCTCGGCGACCAGGCGCGCGGCCCAGTCCCGCGACTCGGCGACGGCGGGGTCGGTGTCGGGGGCGTTCCGGAACGCGCCGGGCGCGGGCGACGACGCGGCCGGGTCGCGGGGCAGCCGGCGACGCCCGGTCGGCACCGCGTCCGCGCGCGCGACGGAGGCCAGGAACGCGTCCTCCTGGGAGGCGATCCCCTCGTCCGGGCCGTCCCCGCCGGCGAACAGCGCGTGCAGGAAGTTCTGGTGCGCGGCGTTCTCCTCGAGCCTGCGCACCAGGTAGGAGATCGCGACGTCGAAGTCCTGCTTCGCGACCACCGGCGTGTAGAGCAGCACCTGCCCGACCTCGCGCTGCACCGCGCGGGCCTGCGCCGGGGCCATGCCCTGCAGCATCTCGATGTCGAGCGCCTCGGACACGCCGCGGTGGGCGGCGAGCAGGTGGGCGTACGCGACGTGGAACAGGTTGTGGCTCGCGACGCCCACGCGCAGCGCGGTCGTCCGCTCCGGGTCGAGCGCCCGCCGGACCAGCCGGACGTAGTGCGCGTCGACCTCGGGCTTGCCGGCGTACGGCGCCTGCGCCCAGCCGTGCAGCTCGGCCTCGACCTGCTCCATCGCGAGGTTCGCGCCCTTGACCAGCCGCACCTTGAGCCGCGCCCCGCCCGCGGCGACCCGGCGCCGGGCGATCGCGGTGATCTCCTCCAGGGCGTCCGACGTGTCGGGCAGGTACGCCTGCAGCACGATGCCCATCTCGGCCCCGCGCACCTGCGGGTCGCCCACCAGCTCGTCGAACACCCGCACCGTCAGCGCGAGGTCCCGGTACTCCTCCATGTCGAGGTTGAGGAACGTGCCGCCGGCCGCCGCCGCGCGGTACAGCGGCAGCAGCCGGTCCACGACGCGCCGCACGCTGCCCTCGGTGTCCCAGGTGGACAGCTGGCTGGCGACGGCCGAGACCTTGATCGAGACGTAGTCGACGTCGGGGCGGGCGGCCAGCTCCGCGACCCGGTGCAGCCGGCGGTTCGCCTCGTCCTCGCCGAGCACCGCCTCGCCGAGCAGGTTCAGGTTCAGCCGGAAGCCCTCCGCGCGGGCGCGCGCCAGGTGCGGGCCGAGGCCCGGGCCGGCGTCCGCGACCAGGTGGCCGACCAGCTGGCGCAGCCGGACGCGGGCCGCGGGCACGACGGCCGACGGCAGCAGCGGGGCGACCTTCGCGCCCACCCCGAGCAGCACCCGGTCGACGCCGCCCAGGAACGCCGCGGCGTCGGCGGCCCGGTCCCCGAGGCCGGCGAGCTCGGCCGCGGCGACCCGGGCGTCCTCCGGGCGCGCGACGCGGTCCACGAACCGCACGGCCAGCTCCAGGCCGGCGGGGTCGGCGACCAGCGCGGCGAGCCGCCCGGTGGCGCGCCGCTCGGCGGGGGTCTCGTC
>NZ_SZYE01000335.1 GCF_005239125.1 Cellulomonas hominis
GTCGCCGGGTCGGCCACCGGGAACGTGCCGCCGCCGGTCGCGTGCCGCCAGTCGCCGTCGATCAGCAGGCCGGTGGGCGTGTGAGCGGCGACGTACGGCGGCAGCGGCGAGGTCATGGGGCCCAGTGTCGACCCGGACGTCGCCGAGCGGCACCCCGAGATCGGCCGGGCGGAACCCTACGATGGCCCCATGACGACCCCCGCCGGCCCGATCGCCACGCCGTACGAGGACCTGCTCCGCCTGGTGCTGGAGACCGGCACCCCCAAGGCGGACCGCACGGGCACCGGGACCCGCAGCCTGTTCGGCCACCAGATGCGGTTCGACCTGCAGCAGGGGTTCCCGCTCGTCACGACGAAGCGGGTCTTCCTGCGGGGCCTGACCGAGGAGCTGCTCTGGTTCCTGCGCGGCGAGCGCAACGCGCGCACGCTCCAGGACAAGGGCGTGCACATCTGGGACGAGTGGGCCGACGAGTCCGGCGACCTCGGCCCGGTCTACGGGGTGCAGTGGCGGTCCTGGCCGACCCCCGACGGCGGGACGATCGACCAGCTCGCGCAGGTGCTCGACGGCCTGCGCCGCGACCCCGACTCCCGCCGGCACATCGTGTCGGCGTGGAACGTCGCGGACATCCCGTCCATGGCGCTCGCGCCGTGCCACGCGTTCTTCCAGTTCTACGTGGCCGACGGGAAGCTCTCCTGCCAGCTCTACCAGCGGTCGGCCGACCTGTTCCTGGGCGTGCCGTTCAACATCGCGTCCTACGCGCTGCTGACGCACATGGTGGCGCAGCAGGTCGACCTGGAGGTCGGCGACTTCGTGTGGACCGGCGGCGACTGCCACATCTACGACAACCACGTCGAGCAGGTGCGCGAGCAGCTGACCCGGGACCCGTTCCCGGCCCCGACCCTGCGCCTGAACCGTGCCCCGTCCCTGTTCGAGTACACGTACGAGGACGTGCAGGTCGAGGACTACCAGCACCACCCGGCGATCAAGGCCCCCGTCGCGGTCTGACGCGTCAGGGCACGCCCAGCCAGCGCAGCAGCGCCGCGGTCACCGCGGCCAGCAGCACCACCAGCACGAACGGTGCGCGCAGCAGCAGGGCCACCGCCGCGACCACCAGCGCCGCCAGGCGGGCGTCGAGCACGAGCGCGCCGTCGCCGGTCGCGGTCTGCACCGCGACGAGCGCGGCCAGCAGCGCCGCCGTCACGAGGGCGGCCGTCCGGACGACCCGCGGCCGCTCGAGCAGCCCCCGGGGGACCAGGTGCCCGGCGACCTTGGTCGCGAGCACCACGGCCGAGGCGGCCAGCACCGCCCACCACACCGCGAGCCGGCTCACGGGGTCACCACCGGTGCCTCGCCGGCGTCCGCCGGCCCGCGGCGGCCCGCGCCCGCGCCGCCGTCCGCCGCGCCCACGACCACGGCCAGCGCCG
>NZ_SZYE01000336.1 GCF_005239125.1 Cellulomonas hominis
CGGGTGGCGCGCGGGCGCAGCGCGGGCCCGAGGGCGCGCCAGCCGCGCCCAGGCCCTGACGGGCGTCCTGTGCGTCGCGCTCGGCTTCGCGATCGCCGTCCAGGTGCGGCAGACGGACACCGAGAGCCTGACGGTCATGCGGGAGTCCGAGCTGGTGTCGCTGCTGGACCAGACGACCCGGCAGGCCGACGACCTCCAGGAGCAGGTGACCGAGCTGGAGCGCACCCGCACGGAGCTGCAGTCCGCGGGGTCCAGCCGCGAGGCGGCCCTCGAGGCGGCGACCCGCAGCGCGGCGGCGCAGGGGATCCTGTCCGGCCGGCTGCCCGCGGAGGGCCCCGGCATCACGGTGACGGTGTCCGACCCGTCCCGGTCGGTGTCGGCCCTCACGCTGCTCAACCTGCTGGAGGAGCTGCGCAACTCGGGCGCCGAGGCGATCCAGCTGAACGACCAGCGGCTGACCGCGTCGTCCTACGTGCTGAGCACGGACGACGGCATCGAGGTGGACGGGGCGCCGGTCTCGCCGCCGTACCGGTGGGTCGCGATCGGGGAGCCCGGCACCATGTCGACCGCGCTCGCGATCCCCGGCGGGGCCGTCGCCAAGGTGCAGATCGACGGCGGGACGGCGACGGTGTCGACCGAGGACCACGTCGAGGTCACCGCCACCCGGGACGTGCCGGACCCGCAGTACGCCGAGCCGGAGACGTCCGGCGAGGGCTGAGCACCGGCCGACACCCGGTCGGCGGGGTGTGCTCAGGTCCTCCGGGCGCTTAGGCTGTCCGGGACCCCGGTGCAGGTCGGGGCCACGGATGAGCAGGTCTGGGAGGGTGTCATGAGCGACGAGCAGCAGGTGCCGGGCGGCGAGCCGCGCCCGGCCGCGCCCGACGGGGCGCCCATCTCGGCGGCTCCCGACACCACCATCAGCTTCGGCTCGCTGGGCGCGCTGGACGCGGAGCCGGCGGGTCCGGTCGGCCTCACCGCCGAGCAGGCCGCGGCCGTGCAGGCGCTGCCGCGCACCTCGGCGCTGCTCGTGATGCAGCGCGGCCCGAGCTCCGGTGCGCGGTTCCTGCTCGACGCCGAGCGGACCGTCGCCGGTCGCAGCCCGAGCGCCGACATCTTCCTGGACGACGTGACCGTCTCCCGCAAGCACGCCGAGTTCGTCCGCGAGCTCGACGACTTCGTGGTGCGCGACGTGGGCTCCCTCAACGGCACGTACGTGAACCGGGAGCGGATCGACTCCGCCGTGCTGCGCGCCGGCGACGAGGTCCAGATCGGCAAGTTCCGGATGACGTTCCACCCGAGCCCCGCCGCGCGACCGGGCGGCCAGCCCGCCGGTCCCGCGCAGTGAGCGCGGCCCGGTCCGCGCGCCGGGCGGACC
>NZ_SZYE01000337.1 GCF_005239125.1 Cellulomonas hominis
ATCTTTATATGTGAAGTATATCACAAACTTTTTTGGTTGTGAAGATAAAAAATTAAAATTTGTATGACAAGTTTTGATTTCAAGATAAGTAATAAGAGATTGAAAGATAAAATTCCATTGTATAAGGACATTTGTATACTGTAAAATACTTGTATGAAAATAAAAAGATAAAATGAATACAAGGTTGATCGCTTTTAGAATGATCAACCTTGTATTCGTTTTGCTATTAAAAGCAAATGGGTGAGGGGAATATTGGAGTCTCATAAAGTGATTTTAAAAGAAGCTTTAACAGTGGAGATTGAAAAAGAGAGAAAATCGTTGGTAGAAACGGCATTCAAAGAGGGTTATACAAGTAGTAACACGGTAGAGATTAGTCAATTTATTGATGAGATGTTGAATGAATTAGAAAAGATTAAATAGAGCTATTGAAAATAACAAAAAAGCAACCTCGGCATTGGCCAATGAACGAGGTTGCTTTTTTGTAAGGGTTTGTTCATACGTATCCGAAGTATGAAACATTCATAGATTACCACGTTCTGTAATTAGAGGATATTTTTAATGTGTTGGTATATATACAAAATAAAAAGCAACCTCGCCAGTGGAAGCGAGGTTGCTCAAAAATAGGGTTACGTTGAAATTTGTAAAAAATAGTCTGACTTTTAATATATCATATTTGTATACAAAATCAATTATTTGAAACGTTCTGCATATGTATAAAAGGTGTGCTTTTTATGCATCATTTCTCCGACCACCTGTAAGGAGAACCCCGTCATATCAAGGATGTATAAAAAGCTGCATACTCCTGAAAAGGTGGCTGTCTTAGAACCCTTGTCTACCAAGGGTTCTTTTTTGGGTTGTGTTCCGGAAAGAGTGATTATGTTAACTAAAGATGTATAGAGTATAAAAAAGAACCTACTATACAAAACAGTAGGTCCTTTTTTATTTTCTTTTCAGCTTCTTAACAATTTTAAAGACTAAAAAGCCTATTAAGCCAACAATTATTAGAAATGTTATCAAGCCTGACGGGCTAAAAGTAATCATATATTATCATCCTTAAAAATTAAAATGCGTATAAATTAAAACTACCAGTTGTAGTGGTGATTCTAGTATAAGCGTTAGTATAAGTATATACAACAGCTACACCACCATATTTAACAGTCTCATCCATACTCCAAGAGGTTTTGTTTTTTGTGGTACTACTAGATTTTCAACCGTTGTACACTATACCTACGTAAGTTACACCATTACCTAATAATCCATAAGCAACATTTGTCACGGTAGTTTGTATCTTTTTTACTTTTGAGCTTCCAGAAGTAATTTTAGCAGTCATCTTACCTCTATATGAATGATTTAAAGCATTAATATCTCCATAAACTCTTCCAGTGAAACTTACACCAACACCATAACTCTTAGTACTTTTACTAAAAGCTTGGCTACCAGA
>NZ_SZYE01000338.1 GCF_005239125.1 Cellulomonas hominis
GCCACCGCGGCGACGGCCACCGCGCCGCCGGCCGCGTCCCCCGCGGGTTCGTCGGCGCGGCCGGCGCCCCGCACCCCGCCCCGGTCGGCGCCTGACGCCGCCGCACCACCGACTCTCTCCACCGCCGCGCCTCCCCGCGGCCGAGGGCGCGACGCGCGGGCGCCCACCCCTCCCGCGCAGACACGAGGAACGATGACCACCCGACGCACGCTCACGGCGCTCCTGGCCGTCGGCGCGATGGCCGCCCTGGCGGCCTGCGGCACCACCGACGAGCCGGCGGCCGAGAGCACGGGCTCCGCCGCCGCGGGCGGCCCGGTCTCCATCACGGACGACCGGGGCGAGACCGTCGAGCTGGACGCGCCGGCGACGCGCGTCGTCTCGCTCGAGTGGATGCAGACCGAGATGCTGACCTCGCTCGGCGTCACCCCGGTCGGCGCGGCGGACGTCGAGGGCTACACGTCCTGGGTCGGCACCGTGGTGCCGCTGACCGGCGAGCCCGAGGACGTCGGGACCCGCGGCGAGCCCTCGGTCGAGGCGATCGCGGGTCTGGAGCCGGACCTCATCGTCGGCGTCACGTCGTCGATCCCCGAGGGCGCGCTGGAGCAGTTCGAGCGCATCGCCCCGGTCGCGCTGTTCGACGGCGCCGACGGCGCGGACCCGCTCGGCTACGTCGAGGACACCTTCCGCAGCGTCGCGACCCTCGTCGGCGCGGACGACGCCGCCGAGGACGTCATCACGGACACCGAGGCGCACATCGCCGACAACGCGCAGAAGATCGCCGACGCCGGCCTGGCGGGCACGCCCGTCGTGTTCGCCTCGCCGTACGCCGAGGGCGCCAACGTCACCATCCGCATGCACGGCCCCCGCTCCGCGTTCCAGGCCGTCGCGGTCGAGATGGGCCTCGGCTCCGCGACCGAGGACCCGGGTGACGACGCGTACGGCCTGTCCTACGTCGACGTCGAGGGCCTGACCGCGCTGCCGGCCGAGACCCGGTTCCTGTACTGGGGCAACGACGACGAGGACGACGTGGTCGAGACGGCCCTCGCCGGCAACCCGGTCTGGCAGTCGCTGCCGTTCGTGCAGCAGGGCCACGTCTACCGCGCGGGCGTCGGCATCTGGGCGTACGGCGGCCCCGAGTCGCTGGCCGGCTGGTCGGACGACCTGGTCGCGCAGCTGACCGCCGAGTGAACCCGACCCGCACCGCACACCCCTGAGAGACGCCGTGACCACCTCGCCCCCCGCCGCCGGCCCCGTCGCCGCCGCGCGCCCCGCCGCGCCCGGTGCCGGACCGGTGGGCGGGGGTCGGGGTCCGGGCGCCCCGGCGGC
>NZ_SZYE01000339.1 GCF_005239125.1 Cellulomonas hominis
CTCGCCCCGCTCGCCGACTCTCCACTTCCGGCCTGTGCGCCGGCACCGCCCCAGAGTCCGCAAGTGGAGAGTCGGCGAAAGGTCGCGCGAGGAGGCGCGCGGGGAGAGGTGCGGGAAGGCGCGCGGGGAGGCGCGGGGTGGCGCGCCGTGAGGGGCGTGGAGCGCGGGGTGCTACGCGCCCGACGCCAGGGCGAGGGCCGTCGCCACGCGGGCGACCTCGTCCGGGCCGCCCGCCAGGGCGCCGACGGTGACGCGGACGTGGCCCGACCCGCCCGCGTCGCCGCCGTCCGCCGGGTCCGGCGCGGTCGTCGCGCGGAACGGCCGGCCGGGCGCCACGCGGATGCCCGCCGCGGCCAGCCGGACGAGTGCCGTCGCCTCGTCGGCGACCGGCACCCACAGGTTGATCCCGTCGCCGGGCTGGACCTCGACCCCGTGCGCCGCGAGCGCCGTGCTCAGCGCCCGCTGCCGCGCGTAGTACGTCCGGCGGGCCTGGGCGACGGCCGCGAGCGCGTCGCCGTCGTCGAGCAGGTCGGCGAGCACGTGCTGCAGCAGCCGGCTGGTCCACCCGGGCCCGAGCATCCGCCGCGCCACGACCCGGTCCAGCACCACCGCGGGCCCGCCGACCGCCGCGATCCGCAGGTCCGGCCCGTGCGACTTGGAGTACGACCGCACGTGCACGACCCGGTCGGGCAGGTGGCTGCCGAGGGAGACGTCGGCGGACGACGCGATCTCCCCGGAGTGGTCGTCCTCGACGACCGTGAGCCCGGCACCGGGGGTCGCGGCGAGGTGCCGGCGGACCACGGCCGCGATCTCCCGGGCCCGGGTCGACGTCATCGAGACGCCGGTGGGGTTGTGCGCCCGGGGCTGCAGGACGACCACCTCGGCGCCGGTGCGCAGCGCGGCCTCCAGCGCGTCCGGCCGCACGCCCTGCCGGTCGAGCGGCACCGGCACCCGTTCCAGGCCGAGCTGGTCGCACAGGTCGAAGATCGGCGGGAACGACGGGTCCTCGACGACGACCCGGTCGCCGAACCCCGCGAGCTGCTCCAGCGTCCGGCTCATCGCGTCGACCGCGCCGTCCACGACCGTGACCCGCTGCGGCGTGAACGGCCAGGACGCGCGCAGCAGGCGCTCCAGCGGCTCGACGACGGGGGTGCCCAGGTAGGAGCCGGTGCCGGCGGCGGGCGTCGCGGCCGCCACCCGGGCCAGCGCGCGCCCGAGCGGCGGCAGCAGCGCG
>NZ_SZYE01000033.1 GCF_005239125.1 Cellulomonas hominis
CTCGCGGCCACCGGCGCGCCGCACGCCGCGGGCGCGGACGACGCCGCGGCGGTCGCCGAGGCCGCGGGGACCGCCGGACCCCGCGCGCTGGTCCACGGCGACGTCGTCACGGTGGGCGCGCTGCGGCTCGACGTGGTCGCGCTGCGGGGGCACACCCCGGGTGGGGTCGCGCTCGCCTACCGGGAGCCCGAGGACGCGCGGGCGCCCGGGTCCGTGCCCGGCCGGGTGCACCTGCTCACCGGCGACTCGCTCTTCCCCGGCGGCCCCGGGCGCACCGCCGACCCCGCGGCGTTCGACGCCCTGATGACCGACCTGGAGACGCGCGTGTTCGAGCGGTTCCGCGACGACACCTGGGTGTACCCCGGGCACGGGCGCGACACCACGCTCGGGATCGAGCGACCGCGGCTCGCCCGGTGGCGCGCGCGGGGCTGGTGAGGCCGGGCGGCGGGTGGCTCCGGCCCCGCGGCGGCGGCCGGGACCGGCTGCGGGACCGCCTGCGGGTGAAAGGGACATGTCGGGCGTGGACGGCGTCGTCGCAGGCAGCACCCCGTCTGCCATAGTGACGCACAGGACCGCCACAGGAAGCGAGAGGACGTCCATGTCGAACGACGGCAGCGCCACGCCGGAACCCGGGCAGCAGCCCGAGCAGCAGCCCGGCAGCAGTGCCTGGCCCACCCCGGGCTCCGGCACCGAGCGCCCCGCGGCGCCGGCGCCGTCCGGCTACGAGGCCTCCGCCTCCGGCCCCGCGCCCTCCGGCTACGAGGCGCCGTCCTGGCCCACCCCGCCCGGGTCGGGCTCGGACGCGCCGACGGCGGCGTACCCGACCACGCCGACCGCGGCGTACCCGACGTCCTCCCCGTACGGCGCCCCCGCCTCGGACGCGCCGACGGCCGCGTACCCCACGTCGTCGCCGTACGGGGCGCCCGCCGGTGACGCGCCGACCGCCGCGTACCCGGCGTCCTCGCCGTACGCCGCCCCCGGCTCCGGCGCGACCGGCGAGCAGCCGGCGGCCACGCCCTCCGGCGGCTACCCGCAGCCGGGCGGCGGCTACCCCCAGCCCGGGGGCGGCCAGCCCGGCTCCCCCTACCCGCAGCCCGGCGGCGGCTACCCCGGTGGCGGCTACCCCGGCGGCGGCTACCCGCAGGCCCCGTACAGCCCGAACCAGTACCCGGCCGGCTCGCGGACGGACGGCGTGTCCATCGCCGCGCTCGTCACGGGCATCCTCGGCACCGGCGTCGTCGCCCTGGTGCTCGGCATCGTCGGCCTGCGGCGGACGAAGAAGAACGGCACGCAGGGGCGCGGGTTCGCGATCGCCGGTGTCGTGCTCGGCGGCCTGGGCGTGCTCAGCTGGATCGTCCTCGGCGTCGTCATCGGCACCGCGGTCGTCGCGCACAACAACGAGCTGGCCGACCTGCGCTCCTCCTGCGAGTCGGGCGACATGCAGGCGTGCGACGACCTCTTCTACTCGGCACCGTCCGGCTCCGACGACGAGGAGTTCGGCGACACCTGCGGCGGGCGCACCGACGGCAGCACGCTCTGCACCTCCGTCGACCCCACCCGGTGGACCTACGGCGACGACACCGAGCTCGACGCGCTGTGGGACTCCTGCGCGGCCGGCGACCTCGCCGCCTGCGACAGCCTCTACTCCAGCGCCCCGTCCGGCTCCGAGTACGAGGAGTTCGGCAGCACCTGCGGCGGCACGACCGACGGCAGCACGTTCTGCGACTCCGGCGTGACCGACGGGGGCGCCGACGCGGGCACGGACCTCGGCAGCAGCACCGGCGCGCAGAACTACGGCGACGACCCCGAGCTCGACGCCCTCTGGGACGCGTGCCAGGCCGGGAGCGGCGCGGCCTGCGACGACCTGTACTGGGAGTCCGGGGCCGGCACCGCGTACGAGGACTTCGGCACCACCTGCGGCAACCGCGTCGAGTTCGCGGTGAGCTGCGAGTCCGAGATCGGCGGCTGACCGGCCGCACGGCTGCACGACGGCCCCGGGGCGGATCGCCCCGGGGCCGTCGTGCGTCCGGGGGGCGGCGTCAGCGCTCGACCGGGCCCAGCCAGGCGTTCGCGACCGTGCTGTGCGCCGACTCGTCGTCGGACGGGTGGAACAGCCCCGCGAGCACGTCGCGGTACAACCGGCCCAGCTCCGAGCGGGAGAAGTACGACCCGCCGCCCGACACCCGGATCGCGCGGTCCACCACCTCGCGGGCGGTCTCCGTGGCCCGGACCTTGAGCCCGACCACCTTGGCGAACCACAGCGCGCCGTGGTCCACCGCCTCGTCCACGTCCCGCGCGAGCGCCCACACCTGCGGCTCGATCCCGTCCTGCGCGATCGCGGCGTCCGCGATCCGCCACCGGATGTCCGGGTCCTGCGCGTAGGTCCGGCCGTCGTTCTTCATCGACGTCCGCCGGTGCGCCGCCGCCACCGCCAGCTCGAGCGCGCGGCGCCCGATCCCCGTGTAGACCGCCGCCAGCAGGATCTCGAACACCTGGAACAGCGCCAGCACGTACGGGTCCGCGCTCGGTCCCGGCGGCAGCGCCCGGAACACCCGCTCCGGCGCGGCGTACGCGCCGTCGAGCACCGTGGTGCAGCTCTGCGTCGCCCGCATCCCGAGCGTGTCCCAGTCGTCCTTCGTCTCGATGCCGCCGTCGGCACGCGCGACCACGCCGTGCACCAGGCGCGGGCCGTCCGGGTGGTCCGCGTCGAGGCCGAACGTCGTCAGCCGGGTCCACACCGGGGACAGCGACGTGAAGATCTTCGTGCCGAAGTACCGGTAGCCGCCGTCGGGCTGGCGCTCGGCCCGGGTGCGCGAGGCGAACATCACCAGGTCGTTGCCCGCCTCCGAGTTGCCGAACGCGAACACCTCCCCCGCGGCCGCGTCGCGCAGCACGAGCTCCAGCGAGTCGTCGCCGCGGGCCGCCAGCACCGCCGCCATCCCGGTCACCACCAGGTGCATGTTCACGGCCAGCGCCGTCGCGGGCGCCGCTCCGGCGAGCCGCACCTGCTCCCGGGCGACCTCCTCCAGCGTCAGGCCCGCGCCGCCCAGCGCCTCGGGCACGAACGCCCGCAGGTAGCCGGCGTCCCGCAGCTCCGCCAGGTCGGCGTGCGGGAACGTGTTCTCGCGGTCGTGCACCGGCGCCCGCTCCGCCACCCGGGCCAGCAGGTCGGCGGTGAGCAGGGTGCGCGGGGCGGCGGAGCCAGAGGTCATGCCGCTCACTCTGCCACCGCCGTGCGGGCCGCCGGACGCGCGGGACCGGCGGGGTCGGCACCCAGCACGGCGACGTGGTGCTCGACGACGGGGTGCGGGTCGTAGAACCGGTGCAGCAGCTCCCGCCACCGCCCGTACGCCGCCGACCCGCGGAAGCCCTCCTCGTGCGCGGCCACCGACTCCCAGCCCACCAGCAGCAGGTACGCCTCCGGGCTCTCGACGCTGCGCGACACCCGCGCGCCGCGGAACCCCGGCGCCGCGGCGATCAGCGGCAGCGCCTCCCGCATCGCCGCCTCGAACGCGGCCGTGCGGCCCGGGCGGACCCGGAGCGGGGCGTGCTCGAGCACTGGAGCGGTGAGCAGCGCCGCGCCGTCCGGGGCGCTCGGCGCCCGGTCGCTCGGCGGCGGGGCGGGCGAGGGTCCGGGCGGCGGGAAGGCGGTCACCGGGGCATCGTCGCACCTGGTCGACCCGCACCGGCAGGGGCCGCGGGCCTGTGTCGCTCGCCGGCCGGCCCGCGCGGGCGCGGCACGTCGTGCGGCAGGATGGCGACATGGCCACCTTCGCCGTCCGGTACACCTACGACCAGCGCGCCGACCTGCAGGACGAGGTCCGCCCCGAGCACCGCGCCTACCTGCGTGGGCTCGCCGACCGCGGGCTGCTCCGCGGCTCCGGCCCGTTCACCGACGGCGCGCCCGGCGCGCTCCTCGTGTTCGAGACCACCGACACGGCCGCCCTCGAGGTGCTGCTCGCGGACGACCCCTTCGCGCGGGCGGGCGTGATCGCGGACGTCGAGATCCGGGCCTGGAACCTCATCCTCGGTCCCTGGGCCGCCGGCGCCTGACGCGGGCCCCCGCGCCCGGGACCGCGCCGGGCGCGATCGCGGGGCGGCTCAGGCGTCGCGGTCGGCCTCCCCGGTCGGCACCGCCGCCGCGGCCCGCCGCTCGTCCCGGCGCGACGCCGCGACGCTCGTCACCGCCGTGACGCCGAGCGTCACGACGATCACGGCCAGCGAGACCCACGAGGGCAGCTCCGGCGCCCACCCGACGGGCTCTCCGCCGTTCACGAACGGCAGCGTGTTCTCGTGCAGCGCCTGGAGCACGAGCTTCACGCCGATGAACCCCAGCAGCACGCCCAGGCCGACGTTGAGGTAGCGCAGCCGGGTCAGCAGGCCGCCGAGCAGGAAGTACAGCTGGCGCAGACCCATCAGCGCGAACACGTTCGCCATCAGGACCAGGTACGGCTCCTGCGTCAGGCCGAACACCGCCGGGATCGAGTCGAAGGCGAACAGCAGGTCCGTCGCGCCGATGGCGACGAGCACCAGCAGCATCGGCGTGACGTGCCGGCGGCCGTTGACCTTCGCGGTGAGCCGCACGCCGTCGTAGCCGTCCGTCGTCGGCAGGAACCGCTGCACCACGCGCACGAGTGCCGGCGCCTTGTAGTCCTCGGCCGCCTCGTCCGCGTCCTCCCCGACGCCCTCGCGCGCGACCTTGACGGCGGTCCACACCAGGAACGCGCCGAACAGGTAGAACACCCAGGAGAACGACGCGATCGCCGCGGCCCCGATCCCGATGAAGACCCCGCGGAACACCAGCGCCAGGATGATGCCGATCAGCAGCGCCGTCTGCTGGTACTGCCGCGGGACCGCGAACCGGCTCATGATCAGCAGGAACACGAACAGGTTGTCCACCGACAGCGAGTACTCGGTCAGCCACCCGGCGACGAACTCGCCCGCCGGGCCGCCGCCCCACACGAGGGCGACGACCACGGCGAACGCGAGCGCGAGGCCGATGTACAGACCGAGGTAGCGCAGGCACTCCGCCGTCGTCGGGATGTGCGGCCGCCGGCCCACCACCGCGACGTCCACGATCAGGACGGCGGCGGCGAGGCCGAGCGACACGGCCCAGACGAGCGGAGAGACGTCCATGCGCGGGTCAGTGCTCCTTGCTGGTGGCGGGCTCCTCGTCCGCGGTGAGGGCGGGAGCGGCGGCCCGGTCGCGCCGGGTCTTGGCCAGGCTCGCGACGGTCGCGACGGTGAGCGTACCCAGGATCACGAGCAGCGACAGCCAGGTCGGGATCTCCGGCGCCCACTCGATGTGCTCGCCCCCGTTGATGAACGGCAGCTCGTTGACGTGCATCGCGTGGAAGACCAGCTTCAGGCCGATGAAGGCGAGGATGAACGCCAGGCCCTTGTTCAGGTACACCAGGCGCTCGAGCAGGCCGCCGATCAGGAAGTACAGCTGGCGCAGGCCGAGCAGCGCGAACGCGTTGGCCGTGAACACGATGTACGGCTCCTGCGTCAGGCCGTAGATCGCCGGGATCGAGTCGAGGGCGAACAGCACGTCCGTGGCGCCGATGGCCACCATCACGACCAGCATCGGGGTGATGAACCGCTTGCCGTCGATCTTCGTGGTCAGGCGGTCGCTGTGGTACTCGTCCGTCGACGGCACGACCCGCTTCAGCAGCCGGACCGCGAGGCCGTCCTTCTGCTCGTCCGCGTGCGACAGCTCGTCGTCGTCGTGCTTCTCCTTCGCCAGCTTGGCGCCGGTGTACACGAGGAACGCCCCGAAGATGTAGAACACCCAGGACCACTGCTCGATCGCCGCGGCGCCCAGCAGGATGAACACCGTGCGCAGCACGAGGGCGATCACCACGCCGACCAGCAGCACCTTCTGCTGGAACTCCCGGGGCACCGCGAACTTCGTCATGATGATGAGGAAGACGAAGAGGTTGTCGACGGAGAGGCTCTTCTCGGTCACGTACCCCGCGAAGTACTCCGTGCCGTGGTCCCAGCCCCAGACGAAGCCGAGCCCCACACCGAAGACGATCGCCAGGCCGACGTAGATCGCGGACCACGTGGCGGCCTCGCGGAAGGAGGGCGCGTGCGGCGTGCGCACGTGCGCGAAGAAGTCGAACAGGACCATCCCGACGATCGCGACACCGGTCGCGATCCAGACCCACAGGTCGACGGACATAGAGCTTTCCTCCGGTACAGACGGCTGAAGATACGGCTGAGTACCGGAGGTCTCTCCCACCCGTTGACCGGGCCGACGTCCCGGGTCGGCGTCGTCGACGACCGTGATGACGGGGGCGTCGTGTCGGGATACTCCCCTCCACTGCGTGCGCCAGCATAGGTCATCGGTCCCACACGCACCGCGCCAGCTCGTGTGATGGACGCGTGACGCGCGTCATGACGGCCGGGCGCCGCCCTCAGGTCATGCAGCACTCGTCGCCCTCGGGGTCCGCCACGACCACCCACGCGCGCCCCCGCGCGGGTCGTCGACCTCGAGCAGCACCGAACCGCCGTAGCCGAGGCGCGCGCGCCGGTCAGGCGGTCGCGGCGTGCATCTGCCGCAGCTCCTTCTTCAGCCCGGAGATCTCGTCGCGCAACCGGGCCGCGAGCTCGAACTGCAGCTCCCCCGCCGCCGCGTGCATCTGGTCGGACAGCTCCTGGATCAGCCCGGCGAGCTCACCCGCAGCCGCTCCCGCGAGCTTCGTCCGCTCCGTCGCCGGCTGGGCCTTCGACCCGAGCCCCGGGACCGGCGCCTTGCCGCGGCTGGCCTGCCGGCCGGCACCGCCGAGCAGCTCGGCCGTGTCCGCGTCCTCGCGCGCCAGGAGGTCGGTGATGTCGCCGATCTTCTTGCGCAGCGGCTGCGGGTCGATGCCGCGTTCGGTGTTGTACGCGATCTGCTTCTCGCGGCGGCGGTCCGTCTCGTCCAGCGCGAGCTGCATGGCGGGCGTGATCTTGTCCGCGTACATGTGCACCTCGCCCGACACGTTGCGGGCCGCGCGGCCGATCGTCTGGATCAGCGACTTGCCCGACCGGAGGAAGCCCTCCTTGTCCGCGTCGAGGATCGCGACCAGGGACACCTCGGGCAGGTCGAGACCCTCGCGGAGCAGGTTGATGCCGACCAGCACGTCGTACTCGCCCATGCGCAGCTCGCGCAGCAGCTCCACCCGGCGGAGCGTGTCGACCTCGGAGTGCAGGTACCGGACCCGGACGCCCTTCTCCAGGAAGTAGTCCGTGAGGTCCTCGGCCATCTTCTTGGTCAGCGTCGTGACCAGGACGCGCTCGTCCTTCTCCACGCGGAGGCGGATCTCCTCCAGGAGGTCGTCGATCTGGCCCTTCGTCGGCTTCACCACGACCTGCGGGTCGACCAGCCCGGTCGGGCGGATGATCTGCTCGACCACGCCGTCCGACATCGCGAGCTCGTAGTCGCCGGGCGTGGCCGACAGGTAGACCGTCTGCCCGATCCGCTCGACGAACTCCTCCCAGCGCAGCGGGCGGTTGTCCATCGCGCTCGGCAGCCGGAACCCGAAGTCGACCAGGTTCCGCTTGCGGGACATGTCGCCCTCGAACATCGCACCGATCTGCGGGACCGTCACGTGCGACTCGTCGATGACCAGCAGGAAGTCCTCGGGGAAGTAGTCGAGCAGCGTGTTCGGCGCCGTCCCGGGTGCGCGGCCGTCGATGTGCCGCGAGTAGTTCTCGATGCCCGAGCAGGAGCCGATCTGGCGCATCATCTCGATGTCGTACGTCGTGCGCATGCGCAGCCGCTGGGCCTCCAGCAGCTTGTTGGCCCGCTCCAGGTCCTTGAGCCGCTCCTCGAGCTCGTGCTCGATCCCGTGGATCGCGCGCTCCATGCGCTCGGGGCCGGCGACGTAGTGCGTCGCCGGGAACACGTGCACCTGCTTCTCGTTGCGGACGACCTCGCCCGTCAGCGGGTGCAGCGTCTGGATCGCCTCGATCTCGTCACCGAAGAACTCGATGCGGATCGCCAGCTCCTCGTACACCGGGATGATCTCCACGGTGTCGCCGCGCACCCGGAAGGTCCCGCGGGTGAACGCCATGTCGTTGCGGGCGTACTGCATCGAGACGAACTGGCGGAGCAGCGCGTCGCGGTCCACCTGGTCGCCGACGTCGAGCGTCACCATGCGGTCGACGTACTCCTGCGGCGTGCCCAGGCCGTAGATGCAGGACACCGAGGCGACCACGACCACGTCCCGGCGGGTCAGCAGCGAGGACGTCGCGGAGTGCCGCAGGCGCTCCACCTCGTCGTTGATCGACGAGTCCTTCTCGATGTACGTGTCCGTCTGGGCGATGTACGCCTCGGGCTGGTAGTAGTCGTAGTACGAGACGAAGTACTCGACCGCGTTGTTCGGCAGCAGCTCGCGGAACTCGTTCGCGAGCTGCGCGGCCAGCGTCTTGTTCGGTGCCATGACGAGCGTCGGGCGCTGCAGCTCCTCGATCAGCCAGGCCGTCGTCGCCGACTTGCCCGTACCGGTCGCACCCAGCAGCGTGACGTCCTTCTCCCCCGCCCGGATCCGCTGGGCGAGCTCCGCGATCGCCTGCGGCTGGTCGCCGGACGGCTTGAACTCGGACACCACCTCGAACGGGGCGACGGTGCGCTGCAGGTCGGTCACGGGACGCATGCGTCAACCGTACGACGCGGGTCTGACACACGCGCCGGGCGGGGGCTCGGGTTCGCCGAGGGCGTGGGAGCCGGGGGTCGTGCGCGGCGGCGGGCGGGGCGTCACCGCTCGACGAGCGGTCACCGAGTCCTCCACAGGAGATGGGGCGTGCTGCGTCCCCAGGGCGAGCGCGCGGCCGAGGGGCGCGTGGGTGGTCGCCGGTAGCGTTCTTGCATGGTTGACCTGCAGGAACACCCCGACGGCGACACGCTCGCCGGCCTGGTGCTGCCGGTCTACGGGCCCGACGGTGTCTGCCTGACCGACTACGGGCCCGACCCCGTGGTGGCGTTCGGTGGGGCGCCGCGCACCGGTGAGCAGCGGCAGGTCGAGGCGATCGCCGCGTGTCCGCCCGGACCGGTGCTCGATGCCTGGTTGCGGGGGCTGGACCTGACGGTGCTGGCCTCGGCGGTCCTGGTCGAGGTGGTGGCGGCGCGGGCGCGGATGGAGGCGCACCAGCACGCCGCGATGCTGGACGCGGTCGCCGAGCTCGCGACCCGCCCTGAGGTGGCCCCGGACTGGTCGCCGTTCGCGGGTGCGCCGCCGACGCATCCGAGCGTGGCGGGGGACGAGCTGGCCATGCGGCTGGGCTGGGCGCGGGTCTCGGCGAGCAAGGCCGTGAACCGGGCGCTGCTGCTGAACGGGATGCTGGCGGCCACCGGCCAGGCCCTGCAGACCGGGCACATCGACGCCGCCAAGGCCGACGTGATCGCGACCGGGCTGACCGACCTGCCCTACCAGGCCGCCCACGCGGTCGAGACCGCGGTCCTGCCCGACGCCGCGCAGTGCTCCCGCAAACAGCTCGAGCAGCGAGTCGCCCGCGAGGTCCGGCTCGCCGACCCCCACGGTGAGGTCGGCCGGCACACCCTGGCCCGACGAGGCAGGCGCGTCACCCACCCACGGCAGCGGCCGCACGGGATGGCCGCGATGTGGGTGGTGCTGGCCGCCGAGGACGCCACCCGCGTCGACGGCGTCCTGGACCACACCGCCCGCGCAGCCAAGGCCCTGGGCGATTCCCGGACCCTGGATCAGCTGCGCGCCGACGGGCTGCGGGACCTCGTGGTCGGGGACGTGCCCGAGTCCGACGGTCCCGCGTTCGAGGTCCATCTGGACCCACCCGCCCCGGTGCTGCCGACCCCGCGCCGAGGGGCGGACTGGCTCGTGACCACCACCCGACGTCAACCGGTGCGCCCACGCGGCGTCGAGCCGATCCCGACCGCCACCGTCATCCCGGTGAGTGAGCCGTCAGCGACACCGCTGCCCGGTCCCGCACCCGACGCTCCCGCCGAGACCGACCCACCGCCTTCCCCGCCTCCCGCGCCGTTGACCACCACCTCGCCGACCGAGCCCGTCGTCGGCACCACGCCCACCGGGGCCGCCGCGAGCACCACGCCGACCCAGTCACCGCCCGGCACCGCGCCGACCGGGCCCGCCGCGAGCACCACGCCGACCCAGTCACCGCCCGGCACCACGCCGACCGAGCCCGCGCCCGACTCCGCGCCGACTACGACGACAACCGCCCGGCGTGGCTGCCGGCGCTGCGCCGGCCGACCCGGCGCCGAGGTGCGGGTCACCATCGCCGCCTCCACCCTCCTGGGCCTGGACGACGCCCCCGCCGACCTCGACGGGTACGGCCCCATCGACGCCGTGCGCGCCCGCGCCCTCGCCGACGGCGGGGTGTGGCGGCGCATCGTCACCGACCCGGTCACCGACCAGGTCCTGGACGTCGGACGCGAGCGATACCGACCACCAGCCGGGCTCGCGGAGTTCGTGCGCACCCGCGACAGAACCTGCGTCGCGCCCGGGTGCACCTTCCCGGCACGGAGCGCCGACCTGGACCACACCATCGAGTACCACCGGCAACCCGGCTACCCACCCGATCAACCTTTGGGCCGGACCGATGCCGGTAACCTCGGCCCGCTCTGCCACCGCCACCACCGCCTGAAGACCGACGGCGGCTTCCGGCTACGCCAGATCCAACCCGGGCTCTTCGAGTGGATCACCCCCACCGGCCACCGCTACCTCGTGCGCTCCGGCACCGGCCGCACCCACGACGCCACCACCGACCCGCACGACGCAGCCCCACCGTTCTAGGCACTGGCCCGCTGGGCAGCCTCAGATCGGTGCGGCGCTGCGCGGGGCGCTCGGGCACGCCGTCGCCCCGCCCTCCTCGGCTCGGCACGGGGCGATGTCGGGCATGCACGCCCGACCTCGCCCGATCTCGCCCGATCGCACCCGACCTCGCCCGTACCTGGAGCGTGGCCCGCACCCCGCCCCTCAGCGCGCCGCCCGGGCGACCGCGCCCCGCCAGCCTGCCGCCCGTCAGTCCGTCAGTCCGTCAAGCCGTCAAGCCGTCAAGCCGTCAAGCCGTCAAGCCGTCAAGCCGTCAAGCCAGCGTGCCCGCCGCCAGCCGCACGTCCTCGGTCGTCCGCAGGGCCGCACGGAGCACCGCGCGCAGCCCCTCCGCCGCGGCCTCCACCCCGAGCGAGGCCGCGCCGTCGGGCACCTGCTCCGGCAGCCGCGGGACGTGCACGAACCCGCCCCGGGCGCCGGGGGCGCGGCCCGCGGCGAGCTGGTCGGCGAGGGCGTAGGCGATGGTGTTGCACACGAAGGTCCCGGCGGAGTTGGACACCTCGCCCGGGACGCCGGCGTCGAGCACGGCGGCGAGGCAGGCCTTCACCGGGAGGGTCGAGAAGTACGCGGCGTCGCCGCCGGGGACGACGGGCTCGTCGACGGGCTGCGCGCCGTCCTCGTCGGGGATGCGCGCGTCCTGGACGTTGACGGCGACGCGCTCGACGGACACGGCGGACCGCCCGCCGGCCTCACCGACGGCCACGACCAGCGACGGGCGGGTGTCGAGGAGGAGCTCGGCGAGCCGCCGCGGGGCGCGCGCGAAGGAGACGGGCAGCAGGGCGGTGACGAGGGCGGCGCCCTCGGCGGTCTGGTCCCACGTCGCGGCGACGGCGCGGACGGCGGCCCAGGAGGCGTTGACCTCCTGCTGCTCGAACGGCTCGAACCCGGTGAGCAGGACGGTCGGCACGGCGCCTCGGGTCACGGGGTGTCCACCTCCTGCTCGTCGTGCCGCTCGGCGGCGAGGCGGTCCCACAGCGCGTCGACCTGCTCCTGCAGCTCCTCCGGCGCGCCGGAGCCGTCGAGGACGACGTCGGCGACGGCGAGCCGCTCGTCGTCGGTGGCCTGGGCGGCGATGCGCCGCTCGGCCTCGCCGCGGTCGAGCCCGCGGATCCGGACAAGGCGCTCGACGCGCAGGACGGCCGGGGTGTGCACGAGGACGACGAGGTGGAAGGCGTCGGCCCGGCCGGTCTCGACGAGCAGCGGGACGTCGTGCACCACGACGGCGCCGGGGTCGGCGGCGGCGGCCGCGGCCTCGCGCTCGGCGGCGAGCCGGCGGACGACGGGGTGCACGATGCCGTTGAGGCGCTCGCGCGCGCCCGCGTCGGCGAAGACGACGGCACCGAGCGCGGGGCGGTCGAGGCCGCCGTCGGGCAGGAGGACGCCCTCGCCGAACTCCTCGGCGACGGCGGCGAGGCCCGCGGACCCCGGGGCGACGGCGTCCCGGGACAGCAGGTCGTAGTCGATGAGGACGGCACCCCGCGCGGCGAGGCGCTCGGCCGCGACCGACTTGCCGGCCGCGATCCCCCCGGTCAGTCCGATGCGCTGCATCGCCCCATCGTGCCGTGCCGGGGCGCAGGGCCGCACCTCACCGGTCGCGCTGAGGGCGGCGGTGGCGCAGCCGGCGCAGCGACCACACGAGCAGGTACAGCCCGACCGCGACCTGGAGCGCGGCGACCACCACGCCGAGGGTGCGCCCCTCGTCCGCGGCGATCACGCCGAGCACGACGCCGCAGACCGCGAGGACCGGCGCGGCGACGAGGTTGACGCGCAGCCGCCTGGTCGACACGTCGGTGGTCACGGTCCGCAGCCTGCCAGGGGCCGGACACGGCGCTCGGCGAGCGGCCGGCGCGCGTACGGCGGCGGGTCGTCGCCGTACGCGCCGTCAGCGGACGGTGTGCCCCGTCGCGCGCAGGTGGTCCTTGACCTGCCCGATGGTGAGCTGCCCGAAGTGGAAGACGCTGGCGGCCAGCACCGCGTCGGCACCGGCGTCGGCGGCCGCGGCGAAGTGCTCGACGGTGCCGGCGCCGCCGGAGGCGATGAGCGGGATGCGGACCTCGCGGCGGACGTCGCGCAGCATCTCGAGGTCGAACCCGGCCTCGGTGCCGTCGGCGTCCATGGAGTTGAGCAGGATCTCGCCCGCACCGAGCTCGGCGGCGCGGACGGCCCACGCGACGGCGTCGATGCCGGTGCCCTGCCGGCCGCCGTGCGTGGTGACCTCGTAGCCGGAGTCGGTGCGGGTGTCCCCGGTGACGCGCCGGGCGTCGACGGAGAGGGTGAGGACCTGGCTGCCGAACCGCTGGGCGATCTCGGCGATGAGCTCGGGCCGGGCGATCGCGGCGGTGTTGACCCCGACCTTGTCGGCACCGGCGCGCAGGAGCCGGTCGACGTCGTCGGCGGACCGGACGCCGCCGCCGACGGTGAGGGGCACGAAGACCTCCTCGGCGGTGCGCCGGACGACGTCGTAGGTGGTCTCGCGGTCGCCGGAGGAGGCGGAGACGTCGAGGAAGGTGACCTCGTCGGCGCCCTCGGCGTCGTACCGGCGCGCGAGCTCGACGGGGTCGCCCGCGTCGCGCAGGTTCGCGAAGTTGACGCCCTTGACGACGCGGCCGGCGTCGACGTCGAGGCACGGGATCACCCGGAGGGCGACGGACACGCTCACTCCCCTTCCGGCGCGGCGGTGGCGCCCGGGTCGCTGCCCTCGGCCGCGGCGGGTGCGCGGGTGGCGAGCAGGTCGATGACGAAGACGATGGTCTGCCCCTGGAGCTCCTCGCTCTGGGTGGCGCCGAGGCCGTAGGACGGCGGCACGACGACCATGACCTGGCTGCCGACGGTCTGCTCGACCAGGGCCTCGGACCACGCGGGGACGTCCTCGAGCGTGAACGTGTTGGGGCTGCCGTTGGTCCAGGTGGAGTCGAAGGCCTCGCCGGTGGACCAGACGAAGCCGGTGAACTGGACGGTGATGACGTCGCCCGCGGCGACCTGGGCGCCGGTGCCGCGGATGAGCGGCTGGACGACGAGGTCGGACGGCGGCTCGGTGCCGGTGGGCGCGAGGGACGGGGCGCCGTCGTCGTCGAGGGTGACGGCGGGCATGCCCTCGCGCGGGGTGACGGGCTCGCCGGACGCGCGGATGGGCAGCACGTCGAGGACGGTGACGGTCGGGTAGGACGAGGCGCTGGCGTCGGAGGCCGGGCTGATCTGGAGCAGCCGCGCGCCGACCTTCTGGCCGGAGAGGGTGGCGTACAGGTCCTTGCCGAGGTCCTCCTCGGTGAGGAGCCGCGGGGTCGGGCTGGAGCTGTAGGACTCCTTGACGAGGGAGGCGTCGGAGGCGTCCTCGAGCCAGAAGTCGAGGAGGACGGGCCGGCCCTCGACGAGGTCGGGCCCGGTGCCGGGCCAGACGACCTCGTGCATGGCCTCGGTGACGCTCAGGGGCGTGCGGTACGTGACGGTCGGGGCGCTGCCGGCGTCGCCGGTGACGACGACCTCCGGGGGTGCCGGGTCCTGCGAGGTGCAGGCCGCGAGCAGCAGCATCGCCGCGGCGGCGCAGGCGGCCACGAGTCGTCGCACGTCGTTCCTTCCGAGGGTCCTGCAAGGTGCGCGCCCACTGTACGGGTCCGCGCGCACCCCTCCGGCCGACCCCTCGGTCGGGTCCGGTGAAGACCCGGGGCGCACCCGGCGCGCGGGGCCGGCCGGGTCACATGGACTCGATGAGCCGCTCCACCCGGTCGTCGACGCTGCGGAAGGGGTCCTTGCACAGGACGGTGCGCTGGGCCTGGTCGTTGAGCTTGAGGTGCACCCAGTCGACGGTGTAGTCCCGCCGGGCCTCCTGGGCCGCCTGCACGAACTCGCCGCGGAGCTTCGCGCGCGTGGTCTGCGGCGGGACGGACGTGGCCTCGAAGACCTCGACGTCGGTCGTGACGCGCTCGACGAGCCCGCGCTGGGCGAGCAGGTTGTACAGGCCCTCGGTGCGGGAGATGTCGTGGTACGCGAGGTCCATGCGGGCGACCCGGACGTCGGACAGGTCCAGGTCGTGCTTGGCGCGGTACCGCTCGATGAGCCGGTACTTGATGACCCAGTCGAGCTCCCGCTCGACGAGCGACAGGTCGCCGGTGCGCAGGGCCCGCAGGCCGCGCTCCCAGAGGTCGAGGACCTGCTTGACCTCGGGTCCTGCGTCGGTCTCGGCGCCGACCCAGTCCTGGACGCGGCCGAGGTACTCCTCCTGGAGGTCGACCGCGGTGACGGTGCGCCCGGTGACGAGGGTGACGGGGTGCATGCCGGTGAGGTCGTGGCTGATCTCCCGGATGGCCCGGATCGGGTTCTCCAGGGTGAGGTCGCGCATGGGCAGGCCGGCCTCGATCAGCCGCAGCACGAGGTCGGTGGAGCCGACCTTGAGCATGGTGGTGGTCTCGGACATCGAGGAGTCGCCGACGATGACGTGCAGCCGGCGGTAGTGCTCGGCGTCGGCGTGCGGCTCGTCGCGGGTGTTGATGATCGGCCGTGACCGGGTGGTCGCCGAGGACACGGACTCCCAGATGTGGTCGGCGCGCTGGGACAGGCAGAAGACGGCGCCGCGCGGGGTGGCGAGGACCTTGCCCGCGCCGGTGAGGATCTGCCGGGTGATGAGGAACGGCACGAGGACGTCGGACAGCCGGGCGAAGTCGCCCTGCCGCCGCACGAGGTAGTTCTCGTGGCAGCCGTAGGAGTTCCCGGCCGAGTCGGTGTTGTTCTTGAACAGGTGGATCCGCCCGGACAGGCCCTCGTGCTCGAGGCGCTGCTGGGCGTCGGCGACGAGGCCCTCGAGGATCCGCTCCCCCGCGCGGTCGTGCGTGACCAGCTGGCGCCAGTCGTCGCACTCGGCGGTGGCGTACTCGGGGTGGGAGCCGACGTCGAGGTAGAGCCGGGAGCCGTTGCGCAGGAAGACGTTCGAGGACCGCCCCCAGGCGACGACCTTGCGGAACAGGTACCGCGCGACCTCGTCGGCGGACAGGCCGCGCCCGTCCTCGGCGGCGCAGGTCACGCCGTACTCGGTCTCCAGGCCGAAGATGCGTCGGTCCATGGGGTGGCTCCTCAGGGCAGGTCGGGTGCTGCGGCCGAGCCCAGCAGGTCCTCGAGGACCACGCCGGACAGGCGCCGGAACGCGCGGCGCGGGCGCGTGCGGTCCAGGACCGCGACCTCGAGCTGGGCGGCGGGGATGACCCGGCGGTCGTCCTCGTCGGCCCCGTCGGCGGGGGTGCCGAGCACCCGGACGGCGAGCTGCAGCACGTCGGCCAGCGGCATGCCGGGCGTCCACGCGCCGGCGACCTCCTCGCGCAGCCGCTCGGCCTGGCCGCCCATGACGACGAAGCCGCGCTCGTCGGCGACGGACCCGTCGTAGGACAGCCGGTAGATCTGGTCGGTCGCGGCGTCCACGCCGACCTCGGCGACGACGATCTCGACCTCGAGGGGCTTGGACTCGGTGGTGAAGACGGTCCCGAGGGTCTGGGCGTACGCGTTGGCGAGGCCGCGGGCGTTGACGTCCCGGCGGTCGTAGGAGTAGCCGCGCAGGTCGGCGTACCGGACGCCGGCGACGCGCAGGTTCTCGAACTCGTTGTACTTGCCGACGGCGGCGAACGCGATGCGGTCGTAGATCTCGGACACCTTGTGCAGGGCCCGGGACGGGTTCTCGGTGGCGAAGGCGATGCCGTCCTCGTAGGCGAGGACGACGACGGAGCGGCCGCGGGCGATGCCCTTGCGCGCGTAGTCCGCCCGGTCCTTCATGAGCTGCTCGGGCGAGACGTAGAACGGCATGCTCATCGGTCGGCCTCCTCGGCGGCGCGGGCGCGGGCGTGGCCCTCGGCGCGGTCGGCGAGCACCCGGGCCACGACCTCGCCGAGGTCGTCCTGCGGCACCCGCAGGTAGCCGGCCGCGGTGACCGTGGCGACCACGGGCCAGATCCGCCGGGACGTGTCGGGGCCGCCGGTGGCGGAGTCGTCGTCGGCGGCGTCGACGAGGGCCTCGACGGCGACGCGGACGGCGTCGGCGGCGTCGAGCCCCGGCCCCCAGAGCTTCTTCAGGGACCCGCGGGCGAACACGGAGCCCGAGCCGACGCTGTGGTGCTGGTGCTCCTCGTACCGGCCACCGGTGACGTCGTAGGAGAAGATCCGCCCGGTGCCGCGGTCGAGGTCGAAGCCCGCGAACAGCGGGACGACCGCGAGCCCCTGCAGGGCGAGGCCGAGGTTGCCGCGGATCATGGTCGCGAGCCGGTTGGCCTTGCCGTCGAGCGACAGCAGGGTGCCCTCGATCTTCTCGTAGTGCTCGAGCTCGAGCTGGAACAGCCGGACGAGCTCGACGGCGAGCCCCGCGGTGCCGGCGATGCCGACGGCGGAGTACTCGTCGCCCGGGAACACCTTCTCGATGTCCCGCGAGGCGATCTGGGAGCCCATGGTGGCGCGCCGGTCGCCGGCCATGACCACGCCGCCCGCGAAGGACAGCGCGACGATGGTGGTCGCGTGCGGTGCGGCGGCGCCGGGGGTCACGTCACCGACCGGGAGCGGGGTGCGCCGCCCGGGCAGCAGGTCCGGGGCGTGCTGGGCGAGGAAGTCGACGAAGGAGGACGACCCGGGGGTGGTGAACGCCCCGGGCAGCCGCCCCGCCGGGATCAGCGGGTCCGTCGGCACGCGTCACTGCCCGCCCTTCTGCACGAACCCGCGCACGAACTGCTCCGCGTTGGTCTCCAGGACGTCGTCGATCTCCTCGAGGAGGGCGTCGACCTCGGCGTCGCGCTGCTGCGCGGCCGCCGTGGCCTGCTCGACGTCGGGCCCGTCGACCGGCTCGTCGTCCTCGCGACGGTCCCGAGCGCGCTCCTGACCAGCCATGTCCACCTCCGGCGGTAGTCGGGCACGGGCCGCGCGCGCTGGGCGTGCGACCCGCAGTGCCACCACCCTAGGCCCTGGTCGGCGCGGGTTCCCGTGGGGCCGGGGCGCGTCGCCGCCGCGGCTCAGGAACCGAGCGCGTCCAGCAGGCTGCTGACGTCCGGCGAGGACTCGAGCAGGGCCTCGACGTGCGCGCGCGTGCCGCGCAGCGGGTCGCGCATGGGCACGCGCTGGAGGGTGGGCGCGCCGGGCACGTCGAAGACGACGGAGTCCCAGCTGGCCGCGGAGACGTGGGCGCCGAACCGCGCGATGGTCCGCCCGCGGAAGTAGGCGCGGGTGTCCTCCGGCGGGTCGGTGACGGCGGCGCGCACGTCCTCGTCGGCGACGAGCCGCTCGACCGCGCCGGCCTCGAGCAGCCGGTGGTAGAGGCCGCGCTCGGGCCGGACGTCCGACCACTGCAGGTCGACGGCGGCGAGGCGCGGGTGGTCCCAGTCCAGGTGGTCGCGGCGACGCAGGCCCTCGAGCAGCCGCATCTTGGCGAGCCACTCGACCTCGCGGGCGCAGGACGCCGGGTCGGTGGCGAGCCGGTCGAGCAGGGAGCCCCACCGGGCGAGGACGTCGGCGGTCTGGGCGTCGGGGCCGTCGCCGTCGCCCGTGCCGACGGACCGGCCGACCGCGGTCCGCACGGCGGCCAGGTACTCCTGCTGGACCTCGATCGCGGTGAGCAGCCGGCCGTCGGCCAGGTGCAGCTTCCGGGTCAGGGCGACGTCGTGGCTGACGGCGTGCACGGACCCGACCGGGTCGGCCAGCGCGAGCCGGTCCAGGGTCGGGCCGAGGTCGGCGGCGGAGCCGTCGGCGATGCGCTCGATCAGCCACAGGACGAGCGAGGTGGTGCCGAGCTTGAGGTAGGTGGCGACCTCGAGCTGGTTGGCGTCGCCGATGATCACGTGCAGCCGGCGCCACTTGTCGGGGTCGGCGTGCGGCTCGTCGCGGGTGTTGACGATGGGCCGGCGCAGGGTGGTCTCCAGACCGACCTCCGCCTCCATGTAGTCGGCGCGCTGGGACAGCTGGAAGCCGGCCTCCTCGCCGCGCTGGCCGATGCCGACGCGCCCGGCGCCGGTGAACACCTGCCGGGTGACGAGGAACGGCGTCAGGCGCGCGGCCAGGTCGACGAACGGGACGGACCGCTCGACGAGGAAGTTCTCGTGGGTGCCGTAGGTCGCGCCCTTGCCGTCGACGTTGTTCTTGTAGAGCGCGACGTCGGGCAGGGCCGGCGTGGACGCCAGGGCGCGCACCGAGGCCAGCATGACCAGCTCGCCGGCGCGGTCCCAGCGGACGGCGTCCAGCGGGTTCGTCACCTCGGGCGACGAGTACTCCGGGTGCGCGTGGTCGACGTACAGGCGGGCTCCGTTGGTGAGGATCACGTTGGCGGCGCCCGGGTCCTCGTACTCCTCCGCGAGCGAGCGGGCGACCTCCTGCGGGCCGTCGGCCGCGGCCCCGTCGCCGGACGGCGCCGGGCGCGCCGGGTCGTCCGTGAGCAGCGAGGGGTGGGCCGCGGCCCGCTGGAGGTGGAAGCCCCGCGCGTCCTGCAGCGGGTCCTCGTCGTCGTAGTCCCACCGGGCCTTGACCCGCCCGCCCTGGCGGGCCGCGGCGTGCACCGCCACCACGTGGCTGGACAGGAGCATCGGGTTCGCGGTCGGGCGGCCCGGCTGCAGCACGCCGTACTCGGTCTCGATCCCCATCACGCGGCGCACGGTCACGCGGCCCACCCTATGTCGCCGGTCGGCGCGCGGACCCGGTCGGGCCCGAGTCCCCCGTCACCCCTGCGCGCCGGGACGGCCGGGCGCCTGCCCGCCGGGCCGGCCGCCGCCCGTGCCACCCGCGCCGCCGGTGTGCTCGCCGGCCGTGACGGTCAGGACCTCGGTCGCGCCGGACGCGTCCCCGGCGGTGGTGTAGCCGTCGAACGCGTCGCCCGACGCCGTGGCCCCGGCGGCGACGGTGTACTGCTCCCCCGCCGTGAGGCCGGCCGCGGAGACCACCAGCGAGGTGATCGGCTCGGTGGGCGTGAAGGTCGCGACGACGGTGCCGTCGGCGTCGACCACGGCGAGGGTCGTGCCCGCGGCCTGCGCGCTGTCGAAGGTCGCGGACACCCAGCCCTGCCCGTCGGTGCCGGGGGCCGTGGCCATGCCGGAGGAGCCCGCGGCCACGAGGGTGCCGCCGGTGACCGACGGGGTGCTGTCGGCGTCGATCGCACCGTTGCCGTCGTCGGTCGGCCCGTTCACGACGACGGTGCCGCCGGACATCGTCAGCGTGCCGTTGGCGTCCAGGCCGTCGCCGCCCGCGTCGACCGCGACGGTCCCGCCCGTCACGGTGAGGATGGCGGTGCCGGCGGACTCGCCGCCGGGCCCGGCCCAGTCGCCCTGGGTGTCCTCGGTGGACCC
Source organism: Cellulomonas hominis (assembly GCF_005239125.1). GTDB lineage: Bacteria > Actinomycetota > Actinomycetes > Actinomycetales > Cellulomonadaceae > Cellulomonas > Cellulomonas hominis_A. The sequence continues at coordinate 20,101 of NZ_SZYE01000033.1, forward strand.
CGTCGCGCTGCTCGCTGCGTTGATGCCGTCGTCGGAGGCGACGACGGCGATGTCGCCGCCGGCGAGGGTGATCGCCTCGGCCTCCAGTCCCTCGTACGAGGTCAGCACGTCGACCACGCCGCCGGTGACGTCGAGGGCCGCGTCGGCGTGCACCCCGTCGTCCCCGCTGGACAGGGTCAGGTCGCCGTCGCTGATCGACACGATGCCGTCGGAGTGCACGGCGTCGTCCGAGGAGTCGACGGTGACCGCGCCGCCGCCCACCACCACGCTCGCGGAGCCCGTGACGCCGTTGGTGGAAGTCTCGTCGCTCGGCTCGGTGCCGCTGCCGCCGCCCGCGATGACGTCGAGGGTGCCGCCGGTGACCACCACGTCGGTCTCGGCGTCGACGCCGTCCCCGGCGGCGTCCACGACGAGCGCGCCGCCGGAGACCACGACGAAGCCCGTCGTGGTGTCGGAGTCGTCGTCGGCCTCGAGGCCGTCGCCGCCGGCCGTGACGTCGATCGTGCCGCCCTCGACGACGAGGTAGTCCTTGCCGCGGATGCCGTCGTCGACGGCCTCGACGGTGAGGTCGCCCGACTCGATCACCAGGCCGTCCTTCGACGTGATGCCGTCGTTCGCGCTGCCGGTCACGGTGAGCGCGCCGTCCCCGGTGATCGTGAGGTCGGCGGTGCTGAACAGGGCGGCGTTCGGGGCGTCCTCGGCGTCGGCGTCGGCGTACGTGGCGGCGTCGGCGAGCGCGTTGACCGAACCGTCGGCGAGCTCGACGACGGCGGAGGCGGCGCTGCTGACGACGAGGGCGGCGCCGGTGGACGAGGTGACGTCGGCGCCGTCCAGCACGAGGCGCACGACGGCGTCGCCGGCGTCGACGACGACCCGGCCGTCGACGAGGGCGCCGGTGACCGTGTAGGTGCCGCCGGCCGTGATCGTGACGACGGACCCGTCGACGGTGACGCCCTCGGCGTCGGAGGTGGCGGTGCCGCCGTCGAGCGTGATCGTGCCGGTGGCGGCGCCGGCGTCGGGCACCTCGTGCACCTCGGCGTTCGCGGCGAGCACCTCCTCGGCGCTCGAGCCCGCGGCGACGTCGGTGACGGTGCTGCTGGTGGTCCCGGCGGCGTCGGACGAGCCGGTGCCGGCCACGGCGTCGGCGGTGCAGCCGGTGAGCAGCAGGCCGATCAGGGCGGCGGGGAGGGCGAGGACGGGGACGACGCGGCGCGGTCGGCGCATGAGAGGACTCCTGAGGGTGCGGGGGCCGGGTCGGGGTGGTCGCCCGGGCGGGGTGCGGCGGGTCAGTCGGCGAGCGAGCGGCGCAGGGTGCGCCGCCACGGCCGGCCGCCGAGGGCGGGGTCGAGGACGACCAGCCCGGTGGCGTACTTGGAGATGCGGCTGGGCCGGTGGCCGAGGGCCCACAGGGCCCGGTCGGCGCAGGACGCGCCGCCGACGCTCTTGGTCTCGACGACGGCGTGCCCGGGGACGGCGGCGGTGGAGCGCGCGCCGAGCCACTCGAGCCCGGTGTCGACGGTGAGCCGGGCGCCGTCCGGGAGGTGCAGGGTCCGGCGGCGGTACCGCGTGGTGAGGGTCGGGGCGAGCAGCGGCTCGGCGCCGTCGCCGGCGCGCGCCAGGTCGACGCCGTGGGAGCGCAGGGTGTCGAGCACGAAGCCGAGCGCGGGCCCGACGTCGTCCCGGGCGCGGACGTCGTGCTCGCGCCGGTCCTTGACCGTGGTGCCGCGGGGTCCGCGGGTCTTCACCTCGAGCCAGCAGCCGCCGGAGTCGGTGTACGTGCGGGTGCGGACCTTGTACCGGCGGCGCCGGCGGCCCGCGGCGAGGTGGAACGCGTCGAGGTCCGGGGTGTCGAAGTACACCGACGTGTACCCGAAGGCGTCCCGGCCGTCGACGACGAGCCGGCGGGTGCCGGCCGGGAGCGCGGCCGCGAGTCCCGGGAGGGCGGCGAGCGGCAGGACGTACTTGCGGTCGACGCGGGTCTGCAGCGCGGCGGTCGCCTGGAGCTCGTCGAGGTCGACGGGGGGCAGCACCGCGAGGCCGGCGAGGTGGGGAGCGTCGGCGACCGCGGTCACCGGGTCGCCCCGGCGTACGTCGCGGCGGGCACGGCCGGGGCGGGCGGCGCGGGCGGCGCCCCGGCGGGCCGCGCGGCGTACCGCACGTCCACGACGGTGGTGTCGTCGACGAGGTCCAGCCGCTGCACCGTCGCGCCGTGCACCCGGGCGCCGAGCAGCTGCTCGAGGTGCGCGACGAGCGCGGCGTGGTCGCCGAACGCGCGGTCGACCACGACGACCTGCTGCCGGTACCCGCGCAGCAGCCGCGGGTGGTCGCCGACGTACAGGGCCGCGAGGACCATCGCCATGAGCGCGAGGGCCAGCGCGCCGAGCGACGAGCCGAGCCCGCCGATGAGCCCGAGCGCGAGGGCGGCGAAGTAGTACGCCACCTCGCGCTGGTCGATCTCGGACGACCGCAGCCGGATGATCGACAGCACGCCGAACAGCCCCAGGCCGAGGCCCGCGCCGACTGTGCTGGTCGACAGGGCGCCTGCGACGGCCAGGACGCCGACGTTGACGCCGAGGAACGCGACGACGAGGTCGCGCCGGCGGTGCCGGGGGAAGTACAGGGCGAAGGTCAGCACGACGATCGCGACGAGATCGGCGGCGAGCAGGACGGGGGCAGGCATGGGCACCTCGCGGGTCGGGGATGAACGCCCGGCGAACCGGGTCCGACCATCTAGCCGCGCGGCGCTGTGCCGTCCCTGTGCACGAGCAGGGCCCGCCGTCTGAGTCGACGGCGGGCCCCGGTCGGCGCGTGGGCTCGGGCCGCTACAGGTACTGCCCCGTGCTCTGCACGTTCTCGATCCGGCGCGAGGCCTCCTCGCCCTTCTTGTCCTGGACGATCGTGCGGATGAACACGATGCGCTCCCCCTTCTTGCCGGAGATGCGCGCCCAGTCGTCGGGGTTCGTGGTGTTCGGCAGGTCCTCGTTCTCCTTGAACTCGTCGACGCACGCGGTGAGGACGTGCTCGACGCGCAGGCCGCGCTGGCCGGTCGCGAGGAGGTCCTTGATCGCCGACTTCTTCGCGCGGTCGACGACGTTCTGGATCATCGCGCCGGAGTTGAAGTCCTTGAAGTACAGGACCTCCTTGTCGCCGCTGGCGTAGGTGACCTCGAGGAACCGGTTCTCCTCGTTCTCGGAGTACATCCGCTCGACGGCCCGGGCGATCATCGCGTCGACGGCCGCGACGGCGGAGCCGTGGTGCTCGGCGACGTCGTCGGCGTGGATCGGCAGGTCCGGGGTCAGGTACTTGGCGAAGATCTCGCGGGCGCCCTCGGCGTCGGGGCGCTCGATCTTGATCTTCACGTCGAGCCGGCCGGGGCGCAGGATCGCCGGGTCGATCATGTCCTCGCGGTTGGAGGCGCCGATCACGATGACGTTCTCGAGCCGCTCGACGCCGTCGATCTCCGCGAGCAGCTGGGGCACGATCGTGGTCTCCACGTCGCTGGACACGCCGGTGCCGCGGGTACGGAACAGCGACTCCATCTCGTCGAAGAACACGACGACGGGGTGCCCCTGGGACGCCTTCTCGCGGGCGCGGGCGAAGATCAGCCGGATGTGCCGCTCGGTCTCGCCGACGTACTTGTTGAGCAGCTCGGGGCCCTTGACGTTGAGGAAGTAGGACTTGGCCTCGGCGACCTCCTCGCCGCGGGCGCGCGCCGACGTCGCGGCGAGCGAGTGCGCGACGGCCTTGGCGATGAGCGTCTTGCCGCACCCCGGCGGGCCGTAGAGCAGGACGCCCTTCGGCGGCTTGAGGCCGTGCTCCCGGAACAGGTCCGGGTGCAGGAACGGCAGCTCGACGGCGTCGCGGATCTGCTCGATCTGCGGGCCGAGGCCGCCGATGTCGGTGTAGTCGATGTCGGGCACCTCCTCGAGCACGAGGTCCTCGACCTCCGCCCGCGGCACCCGCTCGAACACGAAGCCGCTGCGCGCCTCCACCGTCAGGGCGTCGCCGACGCGCACGGAGCCGTCCAGCACCTGGCCGGCGAGCCGCACGACCCGCTCCTCGTCGCCGCGGCCCACGACCAGGGCGCGGTCGCGGCCGATCAGCTCCTTGACCGTCACGAGCTCGCCGACCTGCTCGTAGCCGCCCGCCTCGACGACCGTGAGCGCCTCGTTGAGCATGACCTCCTGGCCGGGCCGCAGCCGGTGCACGTCGATCGCGGGGCTCGCGCCGACGTGCATCTTGCGGCCGGCGGACACCACGTCGACAGTGCCGTCCTCGCGCGCGGTCAGGAACGTCGCGAACGTGCCCGGGGGCTTCGCGAGGTCGTCGATCTGGCGCTTGAGCTCGATGATCTGGTCGCGCGCGGCCACGAGCGCGTCGGACATGCGCTCGTTCTTGGCGGCCAGGAGCGCGAGCTCGCGCTGCAGGTCGCGTGCTGTCGGTTCCGTCATCGCGGTACCTCCGATCGCGGGTCGACCTCACGGCGCTGTGGGGCTGTCGTGGGGGAACCCTAACCACACGTGTCAATCGCAGCCGCGGCGCCTCGCCGGGGCGCGGCGGGGGCGTCGCCGGGCCCCGCCGGGCCGTCCGCGGGGGCCCTCCGCGGGTCAGCCGGCCTCGGGGGCCTGGCCCACGTCACGGCGCACGCGGCGCACCTTCTTGTCGGACACCGCGCGCTCGCCGAGGGCCTCGGGGGTCCACTCGGCGTCGGGGACCTCCTGGAAGGACCTGCTGGTCACGACGTCGCCGGTCTCGTCCACGAGGGCCGCGTCGGCGGCGCCGGGCGCGCCCTCGGCCTCCCCCGGCCGGGAGCCCTTGGCCGGGCGGCGCTTGCGCAGCGGCGGCAGGACGCCGTCGGCGAGCCGGCGGGTGGTCAGCAGGAAGCCGGTGTGCCCGATCATCCGGTGCTGCGGGCGCACGGCCAGGCCCTCGAGGTGCCAGCCGCGGACCATCGACTCCCAGGCCTGCGGCTCGGTGTACCGGCCGTCGGCGCGGAGGTCCTCGGCGAGGCGCGAGAGCTGCGTCGCGGTCGCCACGTACGCGATCAGCACGCCGCCCGGGGCGAGCGCGGTCGCCACCGCGTCCAGGTTCTCCCACGGGGCCAGCATGTCGAGGACGACCCGGTCGACCTCGCCCGGCGCCTCCGCGACCGGCAGCACGTCGGACAGGTCGCCGACCGAGAGCCGCCACGCGGGGTGCGGGCCGCCGAAGAACGTCTCGACGTTGCCGCGCGCGATGGCCGCGAAGTCCTCGCGGCGCTCGATGGAGTGCAGCCGGCCGCCGTCGCCGACGGCGCGCAGCAGCGACATCGTGAGCGCGCCCGAGCCGACCCCGGCCTCGACGACGCGGGCGCCGGGGTAGATGTCGGCCATCGCGACGATCTGGCCGGCGTCCTTGGGGTAGACGACCGCGGCGCCGCGGGGCATCGACAGCGTGTAGTCGCTCAGCAGCGGGCGCAGCGCCAGGTACTCGACGCCGCCGTTGCTCGTGACCGTGGTGCCCTCGGGCTCGCCGATGAGCTCCTCGTGCCGGAAGTAGCCCTTGTGCGTGTGGAACGTCGCGCCGGGCGCGAGCGTGATCGTGTGCAGCCGGCCCCGGGGGTCGGTCAGCTGCACCCGCTCCCCCACCCGCAGCAGGCCGCGGCGCTGGTCGGCGCCCGTCGGCGTCGGGGCGGCGGCGGGCGCGGGCGCGGAGGGCTGCTCGGCGGGGGTCTGCTCGGTCACGGGGGTCGATCCTAGGGGCGCAGGGCCGCGGCCACGTCCGCGCTGCGCACCAGCGCGACGACCTGGCCGTCCCGGACGGCGGCCAGCACCGGGGAGAACCGGGACACCGCCGCGACCGCCTGGACGAGCGCGGGACCGCGCAGCGCCGCGTCGACGACCGCGCCCGCGGGCAGCGTCACGGCGACGGCGGTGAGCGGGACGTGGGCGCGGTCGGCGGGCGGCACGGCGTTGGCCGCCTGCGGGTCGACGTACGCCGCGGGGCGGCCGTCGGGGGCGAGC
>NZ_SZYE01000340.1 GCF_005239125.1 Cellulomonas hominis
CCCGCGAGCAGGCCGAGCACCGCCGCGCCGCCGCCGACCTGGACGACGCCGCCGCGCGCCTCCTCGCGACCCTGGGCGGCCCGGAGCGCAGCACCGCCGCGGCCGCCCGCGCGCAGGCGGCCGCCGAGGCGTACGCCGGGCTCGGGGCGCTCGCGGACGCCGCGCACGCGTTCTGGCTCGCCGGCCGCCTGCACGACGGGCTCGGCCACGTCGAGGACGCCGTGTGGCACCTGGAGTCCGCGATGGAGGGCTTCGCCGCCGCCCGGCAGCGCGCCCCGCACGGCGAGGTCGCGAACGCCCTCGTCGACGTCCTGCGCCGGTCCGGCCAGGACGCCCGCGCCGACGAGCTGGCCCGCACCCTGACGTCCTGACCCCGGCATCGCCCGCGGGAGCGCTGCCGCGCCCTGCGGCCTGTTCCGGCGAGATGGCAGCTCTCGGCTGCGCGCCCCCATCCGCGCACAGCCGAGAGCTGCCCTCTCGGCGAGGCCCGTCGGGCGCCGCGCGAGCGGTCCCGTCGAGAGTGCGGGCGACGTCGGGTTCGAGGGGGTGGAAGCCGTCGGGGAGTGCACGGTCGGTGGAGGGGCGCCGGGGCGGGGAGCGGGCCGCCGGGCGGGATACGGTCGGGGGGTGAGCCTGGCCGTGGTGTTCCTGCCCGACACCGCCCTGCTCGTCCCCGGTGCCGCCGGGCGGGCCGACCCGGCCGCCGGGCTGCGGGACGCGGCGGTGGCGGCGCTCGCGGACCTCGCCCGCACGGACCAGCCGGGGGCCGGGCGCCTGCTCGTGATCGCGCCGGGCCGCCGCGACCGGTTCCTGCCGCACCCCGTGGCGCCCGGGCTCGGCGCCGCCGGGCTCGACCTGCCCGACCTCGCGCCCGCCGGCGGGTCGGTGCTCGCGGACACGCCCGCGTCGGTCGCGCTCGTGCTGCTCCGGGCCGCCGGGGTGTCCGACCCGGTCGACGTGCTCGAGATCGACCGGGCCGCCACCGCCACCCCCGACGCCCCCGTGGTGCCGGGCGTCCTGCGCGCGGTCGTGGTGGTCGGGTCGCTCAGCGCCCGGCACGGGCCCGACGCCCCGCTCGCCGACGACCCGCGCGCCCCGGCGGTCGACGAGGCCCTGCTCGCCGGGCTCGCCGGGGGCCCGGTCGCGCTGGCACGGGCGCTGGACGACCTCGGCCCCGACCGCGCCCGGCACCTGGCCGTCTCCGGCTGGGCGCCGT
>NZ_SZYE01000341.1 GCF_005239125.1 Cellulomonas hominis
GCCGCCGCACCCACGGCCGCCGACGCCCGGGAGTACTGGGCCGAGGTCGACCGCACGCTCGCCTCGATGCGCGCGGCGACCCCGCGCAAGGAGCGCTGGCGCGGGCGGGTGGCGACCCGGTCGCTGCGCCGCTCGGAGCGGCGCAGGGCCGCCGCGGCGGCCGACCGGGCACGCCGGAGCGTGCCCGACGGGCAGGAGAAGCGGGGGCGCTGGGGACGACGGGCACGACGAGCGGACGGAGCGGACCGATGAGCAGCACCACCGGCGGCGTGGTCCCGACCGGCGCACCCCCCGCGCCGCTCGGGCGCCGCGTGGCGGCGTACCTGGTCGACGCCGCGCTGACCTCCGTGGCGGCCGCACCGCTGTGGCTCGCGTGGGCCCCGGCGTTCGCGGCGACGGTGCGCGCGGCGTCGGAGTCCGGGTCCGCGACCGTGGCCGAGCCCGCGGCGCCGTCCGGCGTCCTGCTCGCGGTCGGCGCCGTGCTGCTCGCTGCGTGGGGCGTCGCCCAGTGGGTGTGGAACGGCACCCGCGGCTGGACCGTCGGGCGCCGCCTGCTCGGCCTGCGCCTCGTGGACGTCCGCACCGGGCGGCCGGTCGGCCTCGGACGCGCGTTCGTGCGGGCGCTGATCGTCGCGCTGGGCGCGCTCGCGTGCGGGGTCGGCCAGCTCGTGGTGCTGCTGTCGCCCCTGTTCGACCCGACCGGACGCCGGCGCGGCTGGCACGACCGGGTGGGGGAGGCGGTGGTCGTCGACGTGCGCGGCCTGGTCCCCGCACGCCGGGTCGCGGCCTGGGCCGACGCACCGGTCCGGGCGGACGCCGCGGCGGGCCCGACCCTCGCGACCGGGTCCGCGACGACGCCGGCGGGCGCACCCACCTGGGCGGCCGTCCCGCACCCGACCCCGCCCCGTGACGCCGTCGCCGGCGGCCCCGTCGACCGGCCCAGCACCGACCCCACCCCGTCCGAGCCGACCCGCACCCGGTGGAGCACCCTCGCCGCCGACCGCCGGCTCGACGCCCCGGACCTGGTGCTGCCCCCGCTGAGCACGCCGGGGCTCGGTCCCGACCTGGACACCCGGCAGATCCCGGTCGTCCCGGCGGCCGTCGTCCCTGCGCACCCCGCGGCCCCCGTCCCACTCGCGCCGGGCCCGGCGGTCGCGGCGCCCGCAGCCGGCCCGGCGGCGCCCGCACCGGAGCCGCCCGGGGCGCCCTGGCCGACCT
>NZ_SZYE01000342.1 GCF_005239125.1 Cellulomonas hominis
GGCGCGCGGTGCGGGCGGTCGACCCCGGGGCGGGGGACGCCGCGGGCGACGCCGGCACGGACCCGGCGGCCGGGCTGCCCGGCGTGTGGCTCGGCGACGCGGTGGCCGAGGCGTACGCCGCCGACGTGGTCCTCGACGGGCTGCTCGGCATCGGTGGCCGGGGCGCACCCCGCGGGGTCGCGGGGCTGTTGGCGGGGCTGCTCACCGACCTGCTCGACGCCGAGGACGCGGGCGCCGCCGGTGGCGGTCCCCGCGGCGCGGCCGAGGCGGGCGGCGGGCCGCTGGTGGTCGCGGTCGACCTGCCCAGCGGCGTCGGCGTGGACGACGGCGCGCTCCCCGACGGGCCGGTGCTGCCCGCCGGGTTGACGATGACCTTCGGCGCGGCGAAGCCCGGGCTGCTGCTGCCCCCGGCCTCGCGGCGCGCGGGCCGGGTGGAGGTCGTCGACCTCGGCCTGGCGCTGCCCGAGCGCCCGTCGGTCGCTCGCCTGGCCCCCGCGGACGTCGCGGCGCTCTGGCCGGTACCCGGGCCCGAGGACCACAAGTACAGCCGCGGGGTGCTCGGCGTGGTCGCGGGGACGCCGGCGTACCCGGGGGCGGCGGTGCTGACCGTGTCCGCGGCGGCGCTGGCCGGCGTCGGGATGGTCCGGTACGTGGGGCCGTCGGCGGTCGCCCGGTCGGTGCTCGCGGTGCGGCCCGAGGTCGTGGCGGGCGACGGCCGGGTGCAGGCGTGGCTGCTCGGGCCGGGCGTCGACCCGGGGCACGCCAAGCAGGCGCGGCGGCTGACCGCGGCGCTGCACGCGGCGCTCGCGGAGGGCCTGCCCGCGGTGCTCGACGCGGGCGCGCTGGCCCTGGCGCCCCGGGACCTCGCGCCGTGGTGCGTGCTCACCCCGCACGCCGGCGAGCTCGCGACGCTGCTCGGGCGGCTCGGCGAGGAGGTGCCGCGGTCCGCGGTCGAGGCGGAGCCGCTGCGCTGGGCGCGCCGGGCGCACGAGCTGACCGGCGCGACGGTCCTGCTCAAGGGGTCGACGACCGTGGTCGTGGGCGCCGGGGACGCGGTGTACGCGCAGGCGGACGCCCCCGGCTGGCTCGCCACGGCCGGCTCGGGCGACGTGCTCGCGGGGGTGCTGGGCGCGCTCCTCGCGGGCCGGGCGGCCGACGTGCTGGACGACCCGCCGCTGGCCGCGGCGCTCGCGGCCGCCGCGGCGCTGGT
>NZ_SZYE01000343.1 GCF_005239125.1 Cellulomonas hominis
CGCCGAGAAGGCGCTGGCCACGGTGCTGCGCGGGGCCGCCGACCGGCGCGAGGGCCTGGCGCGGCTGGCGGGCCAGGTCGGCGCGCGCCGCAGCCGCCTGGAGGCCACCGAGGCGGAGATCGGCCGGCTGCGCGAGACGCTGACCGCCGCGGAGCGCCGCGGCCACGAGGCCACCGTCGAGTTCACCGCGCTGGAGACGCGGGTCGCCGGCGTCGAGGAGGGCGAGGAGGACCTGGACGCCGCGCACGAGGCGGCGGCCGAGGCGGTCGGGACGGCGTCCGCGCGGGTCGCCGAGCTCACCGCGCAGCTCACCGAGGCGGACCGGGAACGCAGCGCCCTCGAGTCCCGCATCGAGACGCTGGAGCTCAGCCTCACCCGCAAGGACGGCGCCGGCGCGCTGCTCGCTGCCGACGACCTCGCCGGCGTGGTCGGGTCGGTCGCCGCGCTGCTCGGCGTCGCGGCCGGCGACGAGGACGCGATCGTGGCGGCGCTGGGCGCGTCCGCCGACGCGGTGGCCGTCGACTCGGTCGAGGCCGCCGTCGACGCCATCCGGTGGCTGCGCGAGCAGGACGCCGGACGGGCCGGGCTCGTCGTGGCGGCGGGGGACGCGGTGGACGCCGGGGACGCGGACCAGGGCCCCGCCCCCGCGGGCAGCGGCTGGGCCCTCGACCTCGTGCAGGCGCCGCCGGCCGTCGTGCCCGCCGTGCGGCGGCTGCTGCGCGGCGTCGTCGTCGTGGACGACCTGGTCGCCGCGCGCGGGGTGCTGCGGGACCGTCCCGACCTGGTGGTCGCGACCCGCGCCGGCGACGTGCTCGCCGCGCACCGCGCCTCCGGCGGCTCCGCCACCGCACCGAGCGCCCTGCACCTGCAGTCGGCGCTGGACGACGCGCGGCAGGGCGCCGAGGCGGCGGCGGCCCGCGCGGAGCAGGCGCGGTTCGGGCTGGTCGGGGCGCGCGAGGCCGAGGAGGAGGCCCGCGCCGAGTACCAGCGCACGCTCGACGAGCTCAACGAGTCCGACGCCGCGCTGGCGGCCGTCGCCGAGCAGCTCGGGCACCTGGGTGCCACCGCCCGCGCCGCGCGGAACGAGGCCGAGCGCGTCCAGGCGTCGCTGGCCGCCGCCGAGCAGACCCTCGCCGCCGGCGCGGCGGAGCTGGCCGGGCTGACCGAGCGGCTGGCCGCCGCCGAGGCGGAGCCCGCCGACACCGACGCCGCGATCGAGGAGCGCACGGGGGAGCGCGACGCCGTCCGCCTGGAGCTGTCCGAGGCCGCCTCCGAGGCGCAGGTCGCCGGGGCGCTCGGGGCGCTCGACGCGCTGCGCGCCGCCGGGGTGCCGATCGCGCTCGACG
>NZ_SZYE01000344.1 GCF_005239125.1 Cellulomonas hominis
GTCCACGGTACGAGGGCGGGCCGGCGGTCGCCGCCGTAGCTCCGCGCGCCCTCGCCCCGCCGCTCCGCGCCGGCGTCACGCGCACCGCGTGCCGAGCTGCCGCGCGGACCCGCCGTGCCGCTCTGCTCCGCGGCCGTCCGCCGGACGCGCTCGTCGCCGCCGCTGCGCCGCTGACCGGCCACCCGCGGGGTGCGCGCCGGGCGCTCACCGCCGCTCGAGCGCCCCGCGCCCCGGTTGCCGTACCCGCCGACGCCGCCGCTGCGGCGTCCGCCCTCGTCCGCCGAACGCGTCCCGCGCTCGTCGCTGCTCATGTCCAGCTGCTCCTCAAGTTCGACCGCCGACCATCGTCTCATCCGGGACCCCCAGACCCCGCATCGGCCCGGTCCCGAGCCCGCCACCACCACCTCCGTGCCCGGCCCCGGCCCCCCTCCACGCCGCACGGGCCCCTCCGCTCGCCCTGCTCACCGAGAGGGCAGCACTCGGCGGAGGTGCAGAACTGGAGAACCGCCGGGTGCTGCCACCACACCGGCCGGTGCACCGCACGGGACCGCGCGGGTCGTCATGCGGTCGCCGAAACGCGACCTCACGAGCTCCGAGCACGACGTCCAGGCGCTGGCTACGGAGGGACCTTCGGAGCGGACCGGGTCGAGGCACCATCACGCGTGCCGAGCCCGGTGCCGCGTTCACGGCGCACGGCGCACGGCGCACCATCAATGGAGTGCGTCCGGAACGCCCGTGCACCTCATGCGCCCGCGGGGGCACTCCAAGTCCACGGTCACGCGTCGACATAGCGCCACGGGGGCCGGGACCTGGCCGCCGAGCCTGCAGGAGATGCTGACTTCGACGCCCCGAAGCCCCCACCTACTACCCGCTCGGCGAATGGTCGGTAGCGCCGGGTGCCCCGGTTCCGGCCGGGACGCGCGGCCCGTGCCCCCGGTCCGCGAGGCTGCCCAGGGCTGTTGCACGCCGAGTATGCAGAACTTGCTGCCTTCGGCCGCCCGGAACCCCGCGAGTACCGCACACTCGGCGAAGGATCGAGCCTGGGGCCTCGGGCGCGCGGTGGAGCGGGGTGCCCCGGGCCCGCGGTGGAGCGGGGTGGCCCCGGCCGTGCACGTGTCGTGGCGGGTCGGTTCTGGGTGCAGAAACAGAGAAAGCCACCCCCGAAGGGGTGGCTTCTCTGAATGATGTCCGGCGGCGTCCTACTCTCCCACACCCTGGCGAGTGCAGTACCATCGGCGCTGAAGGGCTTAGCTTCCGGGT
>NZ_SZYE01000345.1 GCF_005239125.1 Cellulomonas hominis
GCGGCCACGCGCGCCCCGCCGACGGTGCCGACGGACCGGGGGTCGCCGACCTCGTCGCCGGCGTCCGGCACCGGCTCGCCGCCGAGGGCGGTCCGGTGACCGCCGGGCGGGTGTCCGCCGCGCTGCGGGAGAGCGGCCGCGTGCTCGGCAGCGCTGCCCTGGCCGAGCTCGACGGGGTGGTCCGCGCGGAGATCGTGGGCGCCGGGCCGCTCCAGCCGCTGCTCGACGACCCGGCGGTCACCGACGTCCTCGTGAACGGCCCGCGGGACGTGTGGGTGGAGCGCGACGGCCGGCTGCAGCGGGCCGCCGTCGACCTCGGGGACGCCGCACGGGTCCGCGGCCTGGCGGTGCGGCTCGCCGCGGCGGCCGGGCAGCGCCTCGACGACGCGCGTCCCGCGGCCGACGCCCGGCTCCCGGACGGCACGCGGCTGCACGCGGTCCTGCCCCCGGTCGCCGACGGGTGCACGCTCCTGTCGCTGCGCGTGGTGCGCCACCGGCCGTTCGCCCTGGACGACCTGGTGCGCGACGGCACGGTGCCCCCGGGGGTCGACGCCGTGCTCCGCGGCCTCGTCGCCGGGCGGGCCAACCTGCTCGTCTCCGGCGCGACCGGGACGGGGAAGACCACGCTGCTGTCGACGCTGCTGTCGCTCGCCGACCCGGGGGAGCGGATCGTCTGCGTCGAGGAGGCGGGGGAGCTGGCCCCGCGGCACCCGCACGTGGTCCGGCTGCTCGCCCGCCGGCCGAACGTCGAGGGCGCCGGTGCTGTCGACCTCGGCGACCTGGTGCGCGAGTCCCTGCGGATGCGGCCCGACCGGGTCGTCCTGGGCGAGTGCCGCGGCGCGGAGGTGCGGGACGTGCTCAGCGCGCTCAACACCGGGCACGACGGCGGCTGCACCACCGTGCACGCGAACGCCGCCACCGACGTCCCCGCGCGGCTCGAGGCGCTCGGCGCGCTCGCCGGCCTGTCGCGCGAGGCGCTGGCGGCGCAGGCGGCGAGCGCGCTGCACGCCGTGGTGCACCTGCGCCGCGACGGCGGCCGGCGCCGGGTGGCGGAGATCGCGACCGTGGCCCGCGACCCGGAGCGGGGGACGCTCGTGGTCCGCACCGCGCTCGCGGCCGGTCCCGACGGGGGCGTGACCGCCGGACCGGGCTGGCCGGACCTCGCCCGGCGCGCCGGGCACCCGGGTGAGGTCGGCGACGCCCGCGGCGCGGGTGGCTCCCCGCGCGGGACGGCCGCGGCGCGGGACGCACCCGGGTGAC
>NZ_SZYE01000346.1 GCF_005239125.1 Cellulomonas hominis
GGAGCATCTCGCGGTGGTAGGCGACGGCGGCGTGCGCCCGGAGCCGTGCACGGGCGTGCCCCCGGCCGTGACCGACGGCGAGCAGCGGCAGCCACCGGGCGACGAGCCGCAGCAGGACGACGGGCCGGGCGGGGCGGACGTCGCGCAGCCGCCGGTCGACGTAGGCGGCGGCCCGGCCGTGCCCCCGGGCCCGCTCGATGAGGGACCGCCGGACCAGGGCGCGGGGGCCGAGGTCCCGCTCGACGGCCACGCCGCCGACCGCGCGTTCCCGGAAGCCGGCACCGACGACGTCGCGCCGGAACACGATGTCGAGCCCGTCCGGGCACCGCGTGGTGCCGAGGGCCTCGTCGAAGCCGACCGCCTCCAGCACAGCGCGGGAGGCGGCCATGCTGATGCCGCTGAACGCCCGGCCGACCTCGGGCGGGTCCGGGACGAGGTCGAGGTACGCGGCGGCGAGGTCCTCGGTCAGCCAGGGCCGCTCGAGGTTCGCGCCGAGCCGGACGGCGCCGCCCACCAGGTCGGCGCGGCCGGCGCGCAGCGGGGCGGTGAGGGCGAGCACCCAGTCGGCGGGCACCCGGACCTGGGCGTCGGTGAACAGCAGGTACCGGCCACGCGCCGCGGCCACGCCGACGTTCCGGGCGCGTCCGCCGGTGACACCGGGCGCGGCCACGACGCGCAGGCGGGGGTCGGCGGGCAGCCCGGGCAGGTGCGCGAGGTCGCGGGCGACGAGGAGCACCTCGCCGTGCAGGCGCTCACCGCGCAGCCGGGCGGCCCGCTCACCGCGCCGCCCCGCCGCGTGGTCGAGGGAGGCGAGCAGGCTGCGCAGGGTGTGCGTGAGCCCGTGCTCGTCGCCCCGCGCCACCAGGACCACGGAGACGTCGGCGCGGGCCGGGACGTCGGTCACGCGTCACCTCCGGCTCGCTCGGCGTCGTTGCGGCCGAGAATGTCCACATACCCTCGCAAACCGGACAGTGACGCGTCGAGCCGGTCACCCGGGTGCCCGCCCCGGGGTCGCCCGGTCGCGGGACGGGGTCACCCGTGCGGGTGCCTCGCCTCCGCGTCGACGCTCGGGCGCCCGGCACGCGAGGAGCACCGCGGCACCCCGCGCACCCGCTCCGTCAGCACGCCCCCGCCGCGCCGGCCGGGTCGGTGCCGAACCGCGGGCTCACGCCCGCCGG
>NZ_SZYE01000347.1 GCF_005239125.1 Cellulomonas hominis
GGCTCGCCCTGGCCCTGCGCGCGACCGGCGGTGCCCGCTACGGCGGGTCCCGGCTGCCGCGCGCCGCGACGCCGCTGCGCGAGCTCCGTGCCCGGGCGCACGAGGCGCCCGCCCCGCACGCCGAGCACCGCACCGTGAGCCGCGCCCCCGCCGACGACCCGTCCCCCGGCCGTCCCTCCCCCGCACCGCGACACCTGGAGACCGCATGAGCGCCGAGCACGCCCCCGTCGTCCTGACCCCGTGCCCCGACGGGCCGATCCTCGTGCGCGGCGACGTCGAGATCCGCGACGCCGCCGGCCGGACCGTCCCGCGGCGGCGCGCCACCGTCGCGCTGTGCCGGTGCGGCGCGTCCGGCATCAAGCCGTTCTGCGACGGCTCGCACAAGGCGATCGGCTTCCGCACGGACGACGAGGTGCCGCGCCCGGACGAGCCGGTCCCCGCACCGGGTCCCCGGGCGGAGCACGGAGGGGGCGCGTCGTGAGGATCTCGGTCCCCGCGCCCGGCGTCGCCCGCCTGGAGCACGCGTACGTCAACTGCTACGTCCTCGCCGACGAGCGCGGCGCCACCGTCGTCGACGCGGGCCTGCCCCGGATGTGGCGGATGCTGCCGCGGCTGCTCGCCGCCGTGGACCGCACGCCGGCCGACGTCCGGGCGGTGGTGCTCACCCACGCGCACTTCGACCACGTCGGGTTCGCGCGGCGGGCGATGCGCGACCTGCACGTCGACGTGTGGGTGCACCCCGCCGACGCCCGGCTCGCGGCGCACCCGTACCGGTACGCCCACGAGAACCCGCGCGCCGCGTACCCGATCCGGCACCCGCGGGCCCTGCCGATCCTCGGCGCGATGGTCGCCGCGGGGGCCGCGCGGGTGCGCGGCGTGACGGTCGTCCGGTCGCTGGTGCCCGGCACGCGGCTGAAGGTCCCCGGCCGGCCCGACGTCGTCGCCTGCCCCGGCCACACCGACGGGCACGTCGCCCTGCACCTGCCCGACCGCGGCGTGCTGCTGTCGGGCGACGCGCTGGTCACGCTCGACCCGTACACCGGGCGCACGGGGCCGCGCATCGTCGCCGGCGCCGCCACCGCGGACAGCGCGCTCAACCTCGCGTCGCTGGACGCCCTCGCGGCGACCGGCGCGCAGCTGGTGCTGCCGGGGCACGGCGAGCCGTGGAGCGGCGGCGCGGCGGAGGCCGTGCGGCGCGCCCGGGCGGCGGGACCCGCCTGAGGGGCCCGGCT
>NZ_SZYE01000348.1 GCF_005239125.1 Cellulomonas hominis
CGAGCGGCCCTCGCCGGCCTCGCCGCCGCGCTCCTCCTGGCGGGGCCCGCCGTCGGCGTCGCGCTCGCCGGTCCGCCTCCCGCGCGGCTCCCCGCCGCGACGACCACCCAGTGCACGCAGGAGAAGACCCAGTACGTCGCCGAGGCCCCGCCGGCGCTGACCCGCCTCGCCGCCGAGCGCGCGTGGCGGTCGGCCACCGGTGCGGGCGTGCTCGTCGCCGTCGTCGACTCCGGGGTGGACCCCGGCAACGCGCACCTGACCGACGCCGTCGTCCCGGGGGTCGACCTGGTCGGCGTCGCCGGCGACCCGGCGGGCCGCACGGACACCGCGGGGCACGGCACGGCCGTCGCCGGCCAGATCGCCGCCCGCTGGCGGGACGACCTGGGTTCCGGCGTCGTCGGCCTCGCGCCCGCCGCCACGATCCTGCCCGTCCGCGTCTACTACGCCGACGACGACCAGGCCCGCGAGCAGGGCGTCGCCCCGGACGCGACGCGGCTCGCCGCGGGCATCGACGCCGCCGTGGCCGCGGGCGCGCGGGTGGTCAACGTGTCGATGAGCACGCCGAACGACACCCCGGCGCTGGCCGACGCCGTCCGGCGGGCGACCGCGGCGGGCGCGCTCGTCGTGGCCAGCGCGGGCAACCGGAACACCAGCAGCGACGAGGCCGACGGCCCTCGGTACCCGGCGGCGTACGACGGGGTGCTCGCGGTGACGGCGGTCGACGTCGACGACCTGCCCGCCGGTGACGCGATCCACGGCGCGCACGTCGACGTGGCGGCGCCGGGCACCAACGTCCTCACCACGTTCCACGCGGCCGGCGACTGCATGCTGTCCGGGGAGGGCACCTCCACCAGCTTCGCGACCGCCTACGTCAGCGCGGCGGTCGCGCTGCTCGCCGAGCGGTACCCCGAGGAGACCCCCGCGCAGTGGGCGTACCGGCTCGAGGTCACCGCCGCCCGCGCCCAGCCCGGCGAGCGGGACGACCTGGTCGGCTGGGGCGTCGTGCGCCCCGACGCCGCGCTGGAGTTCGTCGACGACGGCACCGCGCCCGGCCCGGCGAGCCCGGTGCACGGGCGCGCCGCCGCGCAGGCGGCGGACGTGCGGACCGTCGACGTCTCGCCGCGGGAGGACCCGCTGGCCGGGGCGCGCGCGGGCGCGGTGTGGTGGGGCATCGGCGGGACCGCGGTGGTGCTGCTCGCGGCGAGCGCCGCGAGC
>NZ_SZYE01000349.1 GCF_005239125.1 Cellulomonas hominis
CGCGCCGGTCGCGGCCGAGCACGTGGCGCGGATCACCGGCATGTCGGCCGCCGACCCGGGCGCCCCCGCGCACGACGTGCGGGTCGTCGACCGCGCGTCCTGGGCCCGGGCCAACGTCCGCTCGCTCGCGGCGCTCACCGACCGGGTGGGGGTCCCCGCGGCGCGGGGGCTGCGCGGCACCGCCGGGGCCGGCCAGGTCGCCGCGGTGCTCGGCCTGCTGTCCGGCGCGGTGCTGGGGCAGTACGACCCGTGGGGCGGGCGGGGGACGCTGCTGCTCGTCGCGCCCAACGTGCTGGCGGTCGAGCGCGCGCTCGGCGTCGACCCCGCCGACTTCCGGCTGTGGGTGACGCTGCACGAGCAGACGCACGCCCAGCAGTTCGCCGCCGCGCCGTGGCTGGTGGGGCACCTGACCGACCGGCTGCGCACGCTGCTGGCGGAGGACGCCGCGCGGCCGTGGTGGCCGCGGTCCCCCCGGGCGGAGGAGCCCGCCGACGCCGAGCGGGTGACCACCGAGCAGGAGGCGCGGGGCGCCGAGCCCGCCGCCGGTGCGCGGGCCGGCGGACGCCCCCGGTCGCTGCTCGACCTGCTCGATCCCCGGCAGCGCGTGCTGCTCGACGAGGTCGGCGCGACGATGGCGCTCCTCGAGGGTCACGCCGACGTGACGATGGACGCCGTGGGCCGGGCGGTCGTGCCCTCGGTGCGCCGGATCCGCCGCCGGTTCGAGGCCCGCCGGGACGGCGCCGCGGGCACCGGCGCGATGCGCACGGCGCTGCGGTCGGTGCTCGGGATGGACGTGAAGCTCGCCCAGTACCGCGAGGGCGCGGCGTTCGTGCGGGCGGTCCGCCGCCGGGTCGGCACCGAGGGGCTGAACGCGGTGTGGACCGGCGCGGCCGCGCTGCCGTCCGCGGCCGAGATCGCGGACCCGGCCGCCTGGGTGCGCCGGGTGCACGGCTGACGTGGCCGGCCCGCACCCGGCGGTCGCCGCCGTCCGCGGGGCCGTGGCGGCGACGACCGCGGACCTGCCCGACGGGGCGCTGGTGCTCGTCGCCTGCTCGGGCGGCCCGGACTCGCTGGCGCTCGCGGCCGGGGCGGCGTTCGTCGCGGCGTCCCGGGCCCGCCGCGGCGTCCCGGGCCG
>NZ_SZYE01000034.1 GCF_005239125.1 Cellulomonas hominis
CCGCGGTGGCCGTCGCACCCGAGCGCGCGTCCGCGAGCTGGGTCGCGCCGACCGACCGGTACGAGCGGGCCGGCACGGAGCCGGCCGGCGCCGCACCGTCGTCCGCCGAGGGGGCCGCCACCGAGAGCGCCGCGGGTGCGCCGGCCGGGGGCGACGCCGAACCGGACGAGCGCAGTACCTGGGACGCCCTCAGCCGGGGCGACGACCCCACCTGAGCTGCCGGCCGGGGCGGACGCGGCCGCGCGCCCGACCTGAGCCGGCCCCCTCGGTCCGCTAGGGTTTGCGACACACAGTCATGAAAGGTGTTCCACGATGGTCGAGCAGTCGCTCAGTTCTTCCGGCGTCGTGACCGGGCGTGCCCAGCAGGTCCCGGGGACGGAGACGCTGCGGCTGCCGCCGAAGGCCCCGCCGACCAACCACGGGCACACCACCGCCGCCTGGACCACCACGATCGTCGTCCTCGTCGGCTCCGTCGCCGGCGCGCTCGGCCTGATCTTCGCGCTCATGTGGCTGTTCTGGGCCGGCCTGGCCGTCGCCCTGCTCGGCGTCGTCGTCGGCAAGGTGCTCCAGGTGCTCGGCTACGGCCAGGGCGGCAAGCACACGATCGAGAAGGCCCGCCGCACCGGCGGCCACTGACGCCCTCGCTGGTCACGGGTCGGTCCGCGGTGGACGCGGCGCGCCCGCTCCGGTACACCTGTGGGGATGACGGACGGCCGCCCACCAGGGCGGACGCCGCGCCGGACCACGAGTGAACGAGGAGCCGATCATGTCGACCCCGAACCAGCCGCAGGACCCCTACTCCGCCCCCGACGGGCAGGGCTCGGGGGACCAGTCGGGCTCCGTGCCGCCGTACCCCGGCAGCACCCCGGCCTCGGGTGACCCGTACGGCCAGGCCGGGCAGGCGGGCGGCGTGCCGCAGTACGGCGCCTACGCCGGCGGCGACCAGGGCCAGGGCGGCTACGGCCAGCCCGCGTACCCGGGCGGCGGCGCGCAGGGCTACGGCGCCGGCTTCTACCCGAAGAACAACCTGGCCGTCTGGTCCCTGGTGCTCGGCATCGTCGGGTTCTTCGTGTGCTCCATCCTCACCAGCATCCCCGGCATCATCGTCGGCTCGAAGGCGAAGCAGGCCGTGGCCCGCGGCGAGGCCAACAACGGCTCGCTCGCCAACGCCGGGTACATCGTGTCCTGGGTGGTGACGGCCCTCGGCGTCGTCGGGATCATCATCTTCATCATCCTGCTCGCGACCGGCGGGTTCGCCGCGTACCTCGACACCGTCAACAACTCGACGTACTGACGGCAGTGGCCACGGCCGTCCCACCCGAGACCCTCGCGCCCCGCGCGCGGCTGCGCGCCGCCCGGGCGCCGCTGCTGGTCGCGGGCGGGGCGGCCGTCGCCGCGCTCGGGCTCGTGCTCGTCGACCCGCACGAGCCCGGCTCCTGGGGCGTGTGCCCGCTGTACGCGCTCACCGGCATGTACTGCGCCGGCTGCGGCGGCCTGCGGGCGACGCACGACCTCCTCGTCGGCGACCTCGCGGGGGCGTGGGCGATGAACCCGCTCTGGGTGCTGCTCGCCCCGGTGCTGCTCGCGCTGGGGCTGCGCTGGCTCGTCCGCGCGCTGCGCACGGGCCGCCGCGCCGCCGCCCCGCCCGCGTGGGTGGCCCTCACGGTCGCCGCGGTCCTGGTGCTCTACAGCGTCGCCCGCAACGTCCCCGCCTGGGCGCCCGTCCTCGCGCCCTGACACCGGGGCCTCGGCGGGCGGGTGAATCGCCAGGTCGCCGCGCCGCGCGGCGGCCCGGCGTCCCTAGGATGCCGACCGGCGCGCCGCGCGCCCACCCACCCACCAGGAGGCCCGCCCGTGTCCACGCCCGACCAGCCCACGGACCCGTACCGCGAGCAGCCGGGCGCCGGCGGGCAGCCGGACGGGCAGCAGCCGTACGGGCAGGACCCGTACGCCGGGCAGCAGCCCTACGGGCAGCAGCCGTACGGCCAGGACCCGTACGCCGGGCAGCAGCCCTACGGGCAGCAGCCGTACGGCCAGGACCCGTACGCCGGGCAGCAGCCCTACGGCCAGCAGCCGTACGGCCAGGACCCGTACGCCGGGCAGCAGCCCTACGGCCAGGACCCGGGCTACCCGCCGGCCTACCCGAGCTCCCCGTACCCCGCGGCCCCCTACGGCAACGCCCCGTACGTGCCCGTGTACGGCTACCCCAAGAACGGGCTGGGCGTCTGGGCGCTGTCGCTCGGGATCGCGGGCCTCGTGTGCTGCGGCCTGTTCGCGGGCATCCCGGCGATCATCACGGGGGTGCTGTCCCGCAAGGCCGTCGAGCGCGGCGAGGCCGACAACGGCGGCCTCGCGCTGACCGGGATCATCCTCGGCGCGCTGGCGTGCGCGTGGAGCGTCATCGGGTTCTTCACCGGCCTCCCCGACGTGATCCAGGGCTTCAGCGACGGCTACTCGGGCTACTGAGCCCTCCCGCCGAGATCGGTGGTCCGCGCCGAGATCGGTGCCCGGGGCCACCGATCTCGGGCGGAACCACCGATCTCGGCGCCCCCCGGGCAGCCCTCGCGCGTCGCCTCGTCCCACCCCCTGGCCCCGTGGTCGGGAGTGGTGCGCGCCGCCCGTACGATGGCCGAGGTGGTCGGACGAGACCCGCGTCACGGTGGTCAGCCGCGGCCGGTCCCGCCGAGGAGCCCCGCCGGCTCCCGCGCCCTGAGGCGCGCCGCCGCCGATCTCGGGGGAGAAGAGACGCCGATGGGCACCGTGCTGGACGACATCGTGGCGGGCGTGCGCGAGGACCTCGCGGTGCGCGAGGCGGCCACGCCCCTCGCCGAGCTCAAGGAGCGCGCGGCGCGCGTGCCGGGTGCCCTGGACTGCGTGCAGCGGCTGCGCGTCGAGGACGCGGTGACCGTGATCGCCGAGGTCAAGCGGTCCAGCCCGTCGAAGGGCGCGCTCGCGACGATCACCGACCCGGCGGCCCTGGCCGCGGAGTACGAGAAGGGCGGCGCGACCGTCATCTCGGTGCTCACCGAGCAGCGCAAGTTCAACGGGAGCCTGGCGGACCTCGACAGCGTGCGCGCGGCCGTCGACATCCCGGTGCTGCGCAAGGACTTCGTCGTCACGCCGTACCAGGTGTGGGAGGCGCGGGCGCACGGGGCCGACCTGGTCCTGCTGATCGTCGCCGCGCTGGAGCAGACGGTGCTGACCTCGCTCGTCGAGCGCGTGCACTCCCTGGGCATGACGGCCCTGGTCGAGGTGCACGACTCCGAGGAGGTCGTGCGCGCGGTGGACGCCGGCGCGCGGGTCATCGGCGTGAACGCGCGGAACCTCAAGACGCTCGAGGTGGACCGCGGCACGTTCGCGCGGGTCGCCCCGGCCATCCCGGCGGACGTCGTGAAGGTGGCGGAGTCGGGGGTGCGCGGGCCGCACGACGTCATGGACTACGCCCGGGCCGGCGCGGACGCCGTGCTGGTGGGCGAGGCGCTGGTGACGGACGACGCGCCCCGGCAGTCGGTCGCCGACCTGGTGGCGGCGGGCGCGCACCCGTCGCTGCGCGCGGTCCGGCAGTAGCCGGCGCGCGACCACGAGCACGCAGGAACGAGCGAGGAGCAGCACGGTGACGACGGGACGCACGGGTCCGCAGGTGGCGAGCAGCCCGGGCGGGCCGCTGGCCACGCACGCCGGGCCGTACTTCGGCGACTTCGGCGGGCGGTTCGTCCCGGAGGCGCTGATCGCCGCCCTGGACGAGCTCGACACCGAGTTCCACAAGGCCGCGGCCGACCCGGCGTTCGCGGCGGAGCTGGCGCGGCTGCACCGCACCTACACGGGCCGCCCGAGCCCGCTCACCGAGGTGAAGCGGTTCGCGGAGCACGTCGCGCCCGGTGTCCGGGTGTTCCTCAAGCGCGAGGACCTCAACCACACGGGCTCGCACAAGATCAACAACGTCCTCGGTCAGGCCCTGCTGGTGAAGCGGATGGGCAAGACCCGCGTGATCGCCGAGACCGGCGCCGGCCAGCACGGCGTCGCCACCGCCACGGCGGCGGCGCTGCTCGACCTCGAGTGCGTCGTCTACATGGGTGAGGAGGACACCCAGCGCCAGGCGCTCAACGTCGCCCGGATGCGGCTGCTCGGCGCGACGGTCGTCCCGGTGACGATCGGCTCCCGCACGCTCAAGGACGCGATCAACGAGGCGCTGCGCGACTGGGTCGCGAACGTCGACACCACGCACTACCTGCTCGGCACGGTGACGGGCCCGCACCCGTTCCCCGAGATGGTCCGCGACTTCCACAAGATCATCGGCGAGGAGGCGAAGGCCCAGCTCGCGGAGGAGATCGGCCGGCTGCCCGACGCCGTCGCGGCCTGCGTGGGCGGCGGCTCGAACGCCATGGGCATCTTCAACGCCTTCCTCGACGACCCCTCGGTGCGGCTGTTCGGCTTCGAGGCCGGCGGCGAGGGCATCTCCTCGGGGCGGCACGCCTCGCGGTTCAGCGGCGGCTCGCCGGGCGTGCTGCAGGGCACGAAGTCGTACCTGCTGCAGGACGACGACGGCCAGACGCTGCCCAGCCACTCGGTGTCCGCGGGCCTCGACTACCCGAGCGTCGGCCCCGAGCACGCCTGGCTGCACGACATCGGCCGCGCCGAGTACCGCCCCGTCACGGACGCGGAGGCGATGGACGCGTTCCAGGTGCTCTGCCGGACCGAGGGCATCATCCCGGCCATCGAGTCGGCGCACGCCCTGGCCGGGGCGATCCAGCTCGGCCGCGAGGTCGCGACCTGGGACACCTCCGACGGCCACGAGCCGGTGATCCTGGTGAACCTCTCCGGGCGCGGCGACAAGGACGTGGCGACCGCGGCCGCCTGGTTCGACCTGATCGAGGACAAGCCGGTCGTGCAGGCCGACGAGGGGGAGCAGCTGTGAGCGGGACCCAGGCCACGACCTCCCGGACGGGCGCCACCCTCGACCGGTTGCGCGCCGAGGGCCGCGGCGCCCTGGTCGGCTACCTGCCGCTGGGCTTCCCCGACGTCGAGGGCTCCGTCCGCGCGGCGGTCACGATGGTCGAGGCCGGCGTCGACGTGATCGAGCTGGGCCTGCCGTACTCGGACCCGGTCATGGACGGTCCGGTCATCCAGCACGCGGTCGACGTCGCGCTCGCCGGCGGCACCCGGGTGCGGGACGCGTTCGGTGCGGTCGAGCGGATCGCCGCCACCGGGGCCCCGGTGCTGGTCATGACCTACTGGAACCCGGTGCTGCGGTACGGCGTGGACGCGTTCGCGCGCGACCTGGCCGCGGCCGGCGGCGCGGGCCTGATCACGCCGGACCTGATCCCCGACGAGGGGCAGGACTGGCTCGACGCGTCCGACGCGCACGACCTGGACCGGGTGTTCCTGGTCGCCCCGTCGTCGACGCCGGAGCGCCTGGCGATGACCGCGGCCGCGTCCCGCGGGTTCGTCTACGCCGCCTCGACGATGGGCGTGACGGGGGAGCGGACCACGGTCGGCGCCCGCGCGGAGCAGCTCGTGGCCGACACCCGCGCCGCGGGAGCCGAGCACGTCTGCGTCGGGCTGGGCGTGTCGAAGCCGGAGCAGGCGCGGGACATCGGCCGCTACGCGGACGGCGTCATCGTCGGGTCGGCGTTCGTCCGGGCCCTGTCGGGGGCCGAGACGCGCGAGGCCGGCCTGGACGCGGTCGCGGCCGTCGCCGCCGGCCTGGCCGAGGGCGTCCGCACCGCCCGCTGAGCGGCGTCCGGGTCCGGGACCCTCGTCCCGGGCCCGCGCCCAGGTCGCATACAGTGCCCGTGTGATGATCCCCGCCGCGATCCCGAGCCCGCCGCAGGCCGTCTGGTACCTCGGCCCCGTGCCGCTGCGCGCCTACGCCCTCGCGATCCTCGCCGGGATCGTGGTCGCCGTCATCATGACCCAGCGCCGCTGGAAGGACCGGGGCGGCGACCCGGAGCAGGTGCTGGACATCGTGTTCTGGGCGGTGCCCTTCGGCATCGTCGGCGGCCGGCTCTACCACGTGATCACGTCCCCGGACGCGTACTTCGGCGCGGGCGGCGACCCCGTGCGCGCGCTGTACATCTGGGAGGGCGGCCTGGGCATCTGGGGCGCCGTGGCGCTCGGCGCGGTCGGCGCGTACATCGGCTGCCGCCGCGCGGGGGTGTCGTTCCCGGTGTTCGCGGACGCCCTCGCGCCCGGTCTGCTGGTGGCCCAGGCGATCGGCCGGCTCGGCAACTGGTTCAACCAGGAGCTGTTCGGCGGCCCGACGACCCTGCCCTGGGGCCTGCGGATCGACGACGCGCACCTGCCGGCCGGCTACGAGTCCGGCACGCTGTTCCACCCGACGTTCCTCTACGAGCTGCTGTGGAACCTCGCCGGCGCCGCGCTGATCATCTACCTGGACCGCCGCCTGCGGCTCGGCCACGGCCGGGCGTTCTGGCTCTACGTTATCGTCTACACCACCGGCCGGCTGTGGATCGAGCTCGTCCGGATCGACCCCGCGGAGATGATCGGCCCGTTCCGGCTCAACGTCTGGACGTCGATCATCGTGCTCCTCGGGGCGCTGGTAGCGTTCGTCCTCGTCGGACGTCGTCATCCTGGACGCGAGACCACGCCCCTCCTGCACGAGACCGAGACGCAGGACGACGAGGTGGCGGAGCACGGCTCGGCCCGCTGACCGCGGGGAACGCTCGTGTGACCCACCTCACTTTCTCGCGATGTGAGCGCCTGTGTTTCCGGCAGGTATCGTCGCCACACTTGTAGCCCGGGCCGATGACGTCCCAGCCTCCCCCCATTGCTCTACCTGGGCCCGGTCCCCGGGTCCGTGAGGACGGTGCTGATGCCCGCGTCGCCTGTGCGTCCCGGTGCTTCTCCCGTGCAGCAGCAGGGTCTGTACGACCCGGCTGCCGAGCACGACGCCTGCGGTTTCGCGTTCGTCGCGACGCTGCGCGGTACCCCCGGCCGCGACATCGTCGACGCCGGGCTCACCGCCCTGCTCAACCTCGACCACCGCGGCGCGGTCGGTGCGGAGGAGAACAGCGGCGACGGCGCCGGCATCCTGACGCAGATCCCGGACGCCTTCCTGCGGGACGTCGTCGACGCGGAGCTGCCCCCGGCCGGCCGGTACGCGATCGGCATGGCGTTCCTGCCGCAGGACGACGAGGAGCGCGCCGTCGCGGTGCGCGCCGTCGAGGCGATCGCGGCGGAGGAGAAGCTCGACGTGCTCGCGTGGCGCGACGTGCAGGTGACGGCCGACCTGGTCGGCCCGACCGCGCGCTCGTCCATGCCGGTGTTCCGCCAGCTCGTCGTGGCGGACCCGTCCCGCGAGCTCGCCGGCATCGACCTGGACCGCCGCGCGTTCCGGCTGCGCAAGCGCGCCGAGCGCGAGCTGGGCGTGTACTTCGCGTCGCTGTCGGCCCGCACGCTGACCTACAAGGGCATGCTCACCACCGGGCAGCTGGAGCCGTTCTTCGCGGACCTGTCGGACCCGCGGTACGCCTCCGAGATCGCGCTGGTGCACTCGCGGTTCTCGACCAACACGTTCCCGTCCTGGCCGCTGGCGCAGCCGTTCCGGATGATCGCGCACAACGGCGAGATCAACACCGTCCGCGGCAACCGGAACTGGGTCGCGGCCCGCGAGGGCACGCTGCGGTCCGACCTCCTGGGCGACCTGGCGCCGCTGCTGCCCGTGTGCACGCCCGGCGGCTCGGACTCCGGCTCGTTCGACGAGGTGCTGGAGCTGCTCCACCTGGGCGGCCGCTCCCTGCCGCACGCGATCATGATGATGATCCCGGAGGCCTGGGAGAACCACGCGCAGATGGACCCCGCGCGGCGGGCGTTCTACGAGTACCACGCGTCGCTGATGGAGCCGTGGGACGGCCCGGCGGCGATGACGTTCACCGACGGCACCCTCATCGGCTCGGTGCAGGACCGCAACGGCCTGCGCCCCGGCCGGTTCTGGGTGACCGAGGACGGCCTGGTCGTCATGGGCTCCGAGGCCGGCGTGCTCGACCTCGACCCCGCGACGATCGTCCGCAAGGGCCGCCTCGAGCCGGGCAAGATGTTCCTGGTCGACACCAACCAGGGCCGGATCGTCGAGGACGACGAGATCAAGGCGCAGCTCGCCGCGCAGCGGCCCTACGCCGAGTGGGTCCGGGAGAACTCGGTCTACCTGGAGCAGCTGCCCGAGCGCGAGCACATCGCGCACTCCTCGGCCTCCGTGCGCCGCCGCCAGCGGACCTTCGGGTACACCGAGGAGGAGCTGAAGATCCTCCTGACGCCCATGGGCGCCACCGGCGCGGAGCCGCTGGGCGCCATGGGCTCGGACACCCCGGTGGCCGTGCTGTCGAAGCGGCCGCGGCTGCTGTTCGACTACTTCACGCAGATGTTCGCGCAGGTGACCAACCCGCCGCTGGACGCGATCCGCGAGGAGCTGGTCACGTCCATCGGCGGCGCGATCGGCCCGGAGCCGAACCTGCTCGAGGACACCCCGCTGCACGCGCGCAAGCTCGTGCTGCCGTTCCCGGTGCTGGACAACGACGGCCTGGCCAAGATCGTGAAGATCGACAAGGACCCCGCGATGGCGGGCGTCTTCCGGTCGACGATCGTCCGCGGCCTGTACCGGGCGGCCGGCGGCGGCGAGGCGCTGGAGGAGCGGCTGGAGGAGATCTTCGCCGAGTGCGACCAGGCGATCGCCGACGGCGTGAGCTTCCTGGTGCTGTCCGACCGCGACTCCGACGCCGACCGCGCGCCGATCCCGTCGCTGCTGCTGCTGTCCGCGGTGCACCACCACCTGCTGCGCCGGCACACCCGCACCCAGGTGTCGCTGGTGGTCGAGGCGGGCGACGTGCGCGAGGTGCACCACGTCGCACTGCTGATCGGCTACGGCGCGGCAGCCGTCAACCCGTACCTGGCGATGGAGACCGTCGAGGACCTCGCGACCAACGGCTACCTCCCGGGCGTCGGCCCGGAGCAGGCCGTGCGGAACCTCATCAAGGCGCTCGGCAAGGGCGTCCTGAAGGTCATGTCCAAGATGGGCATCTCGACCATCGCGTCCTACCGCGGCGCCCAGGTGTTCGAGGCCATCGGCCTGTCCCAGCCGCTCGTGGACCGGTACTTCACCGGCACCACCAGCCGGCTCGGCGGCATCGGCCTCGACGTGGTCGCGGCCGAGGTCGCCGCGCGGCACGCCGACGCCTACCCGCCGAACGGCAACCGCCTGGCGCACCGCCGCCTCGCGACCGGCGGCGAGTACCAGTGGCGCCGGGACGGCGAGGAGCACCTGTTCGACCCGGAGACCGTGTTCCGGCTGCAGCACTCCACCCGCACCCGGCAGATGGACGTGTTCCGTGACTACACGCACCGGGTGAACGAGCAGTCCTCCCGCCTGATGACGCTGCGCGGGCTCCTGGAGCTGCGGACGGGCGAGCGGACCCCGGTGCCGATCGACGAGGTCGAGCCGGTCAGCGAGATCGTCAAGCGGTTCTCGACCGGCGCCATGTCCTACGGGTCCATCTCGGCCGAGGCGCACGAGACGCTCGCCATCGCCATGAACCGGCTCGGCGCCAAGTCGAACACCGGCGAGGGCGGCGAGGACCCGGAGCGGCTGCACGACCCCGAGCGGCGCTCGGCGATCAAGCAGATCGCCTCGGGCCGGTTCGGCGTCACCTCCGAGTACCTGACGTTCGCGGACGACATCCAGATCAAGCTCGCGCAGGGCGCCAAGCCGGGCGAGGGCGGCCAGCTGCCCGGCCCCAAGGTGTACCCGTGGGTCGCGAAGACCCGGCACTCCACGCCGGGCGTCGGCCTGATCTCGCCGCCGCCGCACCACGACATCTACTCCATCGAGGACCTCGCGCAGCTCATCCACGACGCCAAGAACGCGAACCCGCGGGCGCGCATCCACACCAAGCTCGTCAGCGAGTTCGGCGTGGGCACCGTGGCGGCGGGCGTGGCCAAGGCGCACTCCGACGTCGTGCTCATCTCGGGCCACGACGGCGGGACCGGCGCGTCGCCGCTCACCTCGCTGAAGCACGCGGGCACGCCGTGGGAGATCGGCCTGGCCGAGACCCAGCAGACGCTCGTGCTCAACGACCTGCGCGACCGCGTCGTCGTCCAGGTCGACGGCCAGCTGAAGACCGGCCGCGACGTGATCGTCGGCGCGCTGCTCGGTGCCGAGGAGTTCGGCTTCGCCACCGCCCCGCTGGTGGTGTCGGGCTGCATCATGATGCGTGTCTGCCACCAGGACACCTGCCCGGTCGGCGTCGCGACGCAGAACCCCGAGCTGCGGGCCCGGTTCACCGGGAAGCCGGAGTTCGTGGTGACCTTCTTCGAGTTCATCGCCCAGGAGGTCCGGGAGCTGCTCGCGGAGCTCGGCTTCCGCAGCATCGAGGAGGCCGTCGGCCACGTCGAGCTGCTGGACACCCGCAAGGCGGTCGACCACTGGAAGGCGCAGGGCCTGGACCTGGCCCCCGTGCTCGCCGTCCCCGAGCCGCTCGAGGGGTCCGCGCTGCACCACGTCCGCGACCAGGACCACGGCCTCGACCGCGCGCTGGACAACCAGTTCATCGCGATGGCGGCGGACGCCCTCGAGGACGCGCGGCCGGTGCGGATCGAGCTGCCGGTCCGCAACGTCAACCGCACCGTCGGCACGATGCTCGGCCACGAGGTCACCCGCCGGTACGGCGGCGCGGGCCTGCCGGACGGCACGATCGAGGTCGTGCTCACCGGGTCCGCCGGGCAGTCGTTCGGCGCGTTCGTCCCGCGCGGCGTCACGCTGCGGCTCGAGGGCGACGCCAACGACTACGTCGGCAAGGGCCTGTCGGGCGGCCGGATCGTCGTGCGGCCCGACCGCAACGCGGTCCTGAGCGGCGAGCACAACGTCATCGCCGGCAACGTGATCGGCTACGGCGCGACCTCGGGCGAGATGTTCCTGCGCGGCGTCGTCGGCGAGCGGTTCGGCGTGCGCAACTCCGGGGCGACGCTGGTCGTCGAGGGCGTGGGCGACCACGGCTGCGAGTACATGACCGGCGGCACCGTCCTGGTGCTCGGCCGCACGGGCCGCAACTTCGCGGCGGGCATGTCCGGCGGCACGGCCTACGTGCTCGACCTCAAGCCCGAGCGCGTCAACGTCCAGGCCGTCGCGTCCGGCGAGCTGGGTCTCGACCCGCTCGACGACGAGGACGCGGCGCTGGTGACCGACCTGCTGCGGCGGCAGGCGGAGGAGACCGGGTCGCGCGTCGCGGCCGAGCTCCTCGCCGACCCCGTGGCCACCCGCACCCGGTTCACCCGGGTGCGGCCGACCGAGTTCTCCCGCGTCCGCGCGGCGCTGGCGAAGGCGGAGGCCGACGGCCTCGACCCGAGCGCGCCGGGCGTGTGGGAGGGCATCCTGGAGGTGGCTCGTGGCTGACCCCCGCGGCTTCATGAAGGTGCGGGAGCGCGAGCTGCCCGCCAACCGTCCCGTGCCGCTGCGGCTCATGGACTGGCGCGAGGTGCACGAGCACCGCAGCGCGGCCGAGGACCCGCAGGCGGCGACCCTGCTGCACCGGCAGGCCGGGCGCTGCATGGACTGCGGCGTGCCGTTCTGCCACAACGGCTGCCCGCTCGGGAACCTCATCCCCGAGTGGAACGACCTGGTGTGGCGCGGGCAGTGGGCCGACGCCATCGAGCGCCTGCACGCGACCAACAACTTCCCGGAGTTCACGGGCCGGATCTGCCCGGCCCCGTGCGAGTCGGCCTGCGTGCTCGGCATCAACCAGCCCGCGGTGACGATCAAGAACATCGAGGTCTCGATCATCGACGAGGCCTTCGACCGGGGCCTCGTGCACCCGCAGGTGCCGCAGCGCCTGTCCGGGCACACCGTGGCCGTCGTCGGGTCGGGCCCCGCCGGGCTCGCCGCCGCCCAGCAGCTCACCCGCGCCGGGCACACCGTCGCGGTCTACGAGCGGGACGACGCGATCGGCGGCCTGCTCCGGTACGGCGTGCCGGACTTCAAGCTCGAGAAGCGGCACATCGACCGCCGCCTGGAGCAGATGGCCGCCGAGGGCACCCGGTTCCGGGCGAACGTCGAGATCGGCAAGGACATCACCTGGGCGCAGCTCCGGGCCCGGTACGACGCCGTCGTGGTCGCCACCGGCTCGACCGTGCCGCGCGAGCTGCCGCTGCCCGGCCGCGAGCTGGCCGGCATCCACCCGGCGATGGACTACCTGGCCCGGTCGAACAAGCTCGTCGCCGGCCAGGACGTCCCCGACGCCATCGACGCAGCGGGCAAGCACGTCGTGGTCATCGGCGGCGGCGACACCGGCTCGGACTGCGTCGGCACCGCGCTGCGCCAGGGCGCGGCGTCCGTCACGACCCTCGCCATCGGCAAGCAGCCGCCCACCGAGCGTCCCGCGAACGCCCCGTGGCCGACCGACCCGGTGCTGTTCGAGGTGTCGTCCTCGCACGAGGAGGGCGGCCAGCGCGACTACCTCGCGTCGACCGTGGCGTTCCTCGGCGACGAGGACGGGCGGGTCACGCACCTGCGGCTCGCGACGACGGAGTACCTGCCGGACGGGCGCCGCGTGCCGAGCGCCGGCACCGAGCGGGACATCCCGGCGGACCTGGTCCTCATCGCGATGGGCTTCACCGGCCCGGAGACCGAGGACCTGGTCGGCCAGGCCGGCGTCGACCTGACGCCGCGCGGCACGGTGGCGCGGTCCGACGACTTCGCCACCAACGTCCCCGGCGTGTTCGTCGCGGGCGACGCCGGGCGCGGGCAGTCGCTCATCGTGTGGGCGATCGCCGAGGGCCGGGCGGCCGCGGCGGCCGTGGACACCTACCTGGGCGGCAGCACCGAGCTGCCCGCGCCGGTCTCGGCGGGGACGGTCGCGCTGCGCGCCTGAGCCACGCCCCGCGGAGCGGGCGTGCGCGGGGGTCGACCCCGCGCACGCCCGCTCCGGCGCGTCGGGCGGCTGCGCCCCGCGGCACGCCGTCGAGATTGCACTCGTCGCTGGGTTCGGGCGCCTCCAACCCCGCAAGAAGTGCCGTCTCGGCGGCCGGGACGGGAGAGCGGGCGCGGCTTGTGCGCGGGGGTGGGTGCGGGACGTCCGGCCCACCCGGGTGGGCGGGGTGGCGCCTAGCGTCTCCGGGCATGGCCGATCCCCGGGGCTTCCTCACCCACCGCGCGCGCGAGACGCCGCCGAGCCGGCCGGTGCCGGTGCGGCTCCTGGACTGGCAGGAGGTGCACGGCCACCGCGCCGGGCACCCGGTCGACGTGGACCGCGTGCAGCGGCAGGCGTCCCGGTGCATGGACTGCGGCGTGCCGTTCTGCCACCACGCGTGCCCGCTCGGCGCGCTGGCACCCGAGTGGAACGACCTGGCGTGGCGCGGGCAGTGGGCCGACGCCGCCGAGCGGCTGCACGCGACCCACCCGTTCCCGGAGATCACGGGGCGGGTGTGCCCGGCGCTGTGCGAGGCGTCCTGCGTGCTCGGCCTGCACGACGAGGCGGTGACGATCCGCGAGGTCGAGCTCGCGATCGCCGAGGAGGCGTTCGACCGCGGGCTCGTCGGGCCGCAGGTGCCGCAGCGGCTCACCGGGCACACGGTCGCGGTGGTCGGGTCCGGCCCCGCCGGGCTCGCGGCCGCGCAGCAGCTGACCCGGGCCGGGCACACCGTCGTCGTGCACGAGCGCGCCGACGCCCCGGGCGGGCTGCTGCGGTACGGCATCCCGGAGTACAAGCTCGAGAAGCGGGTCCTGGACCGGCGGCTCGCCCAGATGACCGCCGAGGGCACCCGGTTCCGGTGCGGCGTGGACGTCGGCGTCGACGTCACGGGGGAGGAGCTGCGGGCGCGGTTCGACGCGGTGCTGGTCTGCGTCGGGTCGTCGGTCCCGCGCGGCCTGCCGGTCCCGGGCCGCGACCTGGCCGGCGTGCTGCCCGCGATGGACTTCCTCGTGCCGGCGAACCGCGCCGCGGCCGCGGGCGGGGACCCCGTGCCCGGCCAGCCGCTCGCGACGGGGCTGGACGTGGTCGTGATCGGCGGCGGGGACACCGGGGCGGACTGCCTCGGGACGGCGCTGCGCCAGGGAGCCCGCTCCGTCACGCAGCTGGAGATCATGCCCGAGCCGCCGGCCGCCCGCCGCGCCGCGGACCCGTGGCCCACCTGGCCGCTGCTGCTGCGCGTGTCCTCGGCGCACGAGGAGGGCGGCGAGCGCGCGTACGCGGTCACCACGGAGGAGGTGCTGGGCGACGCGGAGGGCCGGGTGCGGGCGCTGCGGGTGCGCGACGTCCGCCTGGTGGACGGCCGGCCGTCGCCGGTGCCGGGCACGGACCGCGAGCTGCCCGCGCAGCTGGTGCTGCTCGCCCTGGGGTTCACCGGCCCGGAGCCGTCGCCGCTGCTCACGCAGCTCGACCTGGTGATCGGCGGGCGACGGACGGTGGAACGTCACGAGAACTTCGGGACCGAGGTCCCGGGTGTCTACGTCGCCGGGGACGCAGGGCGCGGGCAGTCGCTCGTCGTCTGGGCCGTGGCGGAGGGTCGGGCGGCTGCGGCGGCCGTAGACTCTGACCTGTCTGGCAGCACCGCCCTGCCTGTGCCCGTCACCGCGAGCACCGTGGCGATGCGTCCGTAGACCACCAACCGCGCGCGTCCCGGCAGGCCCGGCCCACCAGGACGTTCGGTCCGAACCGTCTGTCACGAAAGGCCTAGGCTTTCCCCCATGCGTAGAGCGAAGATCGTCTGCACCATCGGCCCCGCCACGGAGTCCGCCGAGCAGATCCAGGCCCTTGTCGACGCCGGGATGGACGTGGCGCGGCTGAACCGCAGCCACGGCGACACCGAGGTGCACGAGCGGGTGTACAACAACGTGCGCGCCGCCGCGAAGGCCTCGGGCCGTTCCGTGGCCGTCCTGGTCGACCTCCAGGGCCCGAAGATCCGCCTCGGCCGGTTCGTCGAGGGCAAGCACTACCTCAACGAGGGTGACACCTTCACCATCACCACCGAGGACGTGCCGGGCACCAAGGAGCTCGTCTCCACCACCCACAAGGGCCTGGCCGGCGACGCCCGCGTCGGCGACCCGCTGCTGATCGACGACGGCCGCGTCCTCGTGCGCGTCACGGCCGTCGAGGGCCCGCGCGTCGTCACCCGCGTCGAGGTGGCCGGCCCGGTCTCCAACAACAAGGGCATCAACCTGCCCGGCGTGGCCGTCTCCGTCCCCGCGATGAGCGAGAAGGACGAGGAGGACCTGCGCTGGGCGCTGCGCGTCGGCGCCGACATCATCGCCCTGTCCTTCGTCCGCAACGCCGCCGACTACGACGACGTCCGCCGGATCATGGAGGAGGAGGGCCGGGTCGTCCCGGTCATCGCCAAGGTCGAGAAGCCGCAGGCCGTCGAGGCCCTGGCCGAGATCGTCGACGCCTTCGACGGCATCATGGTCGCCCGCGGCGACCTCGGCGTCGAGCTCCCGCTGGAGCAGGTGCCGCTCGTGCAGAAGCGCGCCGTCGAGCTGGCCCGCCGCAACGCGAAGCCGGTCATCGTCGCCACCCAGGTGCTCGAGTCGATGACCACCAACCCGCGCCCGACGCGCGCCGAGACGTCCGACTGCGCCAACGCGGTGCTCGACGGCGCCGACGCGGTCATGCTGTCGGGCGAGACCTCGGTCGGCGACTACCCGATCGAGACGGTCCGCACCATGGCCCGGATCATCGAGGCGACCGAGGAGCTCGGCCGGGAGCGCATCGCCCCGCTCGGCTCGACCCCGCACACCCGCGGTGGCGCGATCACCCGCGCGGCGGCCGAGATCGGCGAGACGCTCGGCGTGAAGTACCTCGTGACCTTCACGCAGTCCGGCGACTCCGCGCGCCGCATGTCCCGCCTGCGCTCGTCGATCCCGCTGCTGGCGTTCACCCCGCAGGCCTCGGTCCGCAACACCCTGTCGCTGAGCTGGGGCACGCAGACGTACGAGGTGCCGCAGGTCGAGCACACCGACGCGATGGTGCAGCAGGTCGAGCACACCCTGCGCGCGCAGGGCCTCGCCGAGGTGGGCGACTACGTCGTCGTCGTGGCCGGCACGCCGGTCGGCGTCGTCGGGTCGACCAACTCGATCATCGTGCACAAGATCGGCGACGACGCGTCGGGCCGCGTGGCCTGATCCGTCCGCTCCACGCGAGGCCCCGCAGCGCACGCGCTGCGGGGCCCTCGCGCGTCCCCGGGCGGCGGGGCCGTGCCGCCGAGCCTGCGCCCCGCGCCTCTGCGCGCGACCGCAGCCGCAGGCGCGGGACGGAGACTCGGCGCGTGGCGCGTGGCGCGTGGCGCGTGGCGCGTGGCGTGGCGCGTGGCGCGTGGCGGGTGGCGCGGGGCGCGGATGGCGCGGGGGCGGGCTGGGTGGGACCAGGGGCCCTGGTGCCGGCGGGCGCGACGGTGTTGCGTGGAGCGCATGACCTCCCACCGCGCGGTGCGCGAGCTCGCGATCGCGGCCACGGCGGCCGTCGGCTACACCCTCGCCCGCGGGCGGGCGCTGCAGTGGGGCGCGTCCCAGGTGGAGCGCTCGATCGGGCTGCCCGGCGACGCGCTGGTGCCGGGCGCCGACCTCGTGGCGACCCGCGCGATCACCGTGCACGCCCCGGCCGAGCGGGTGTGGCCCTGGCTGGTCCAGCTCGGCCAGGGGCGCGGCGGCTTCTACAGCTACGACGCCCTGGAGGGGCTGTTCGGGCTCGGCATCACCAGCGCCGACCGGATCGAGGAGCGCTGGCAGGAGCTCGCCGTCGGCGACGAGGTGCACCTGGCCCCGCAGGTCGCGCTGGAGGTGGCGGTCCTCGACGCGCCGCACGCCCTGGTGCTGCGCGGCGCGGGTCCGGCGCTGCCCGACGAGGACACCCCGCCGTTCGACTTCGCCTGGGCGTTCGTCCTGCGGCCGGGCGCCACGCCGGACAGCTGCCGGCTGGTGGTGCGCGAGCGGTACGCGTACGTCGAGCCGTGGGCGCGGTGGATGGTCGAGGGCGTGTCCTGGGTGAGCCTGCTGATGACGCAGCGGATGCTCCGCGGCGTGCGGGACCGCGCCGAGGCCGCGGGGGACTGACCGCCCGGCACCGTCCCCGGCGGCCGCAGCGCCCCGCCGCAGCGCCCCCGCCCGCCGCCGCCAGGCCGCGCACGTGTCACCACCTCGGCATACGGTCGACGACGAGGGCCGCGCACGGCGGCCGGCGAGGGGAGAGCGCGTGGACGGCGTGGCGGTGCTGCAGGACGGGTTCGGGCGGATCGGCGACCTGGTGCACGGGGTGCTCGACGGGCTGGGGGAGGACGAGCTCACGGCCCGGCTGGGGCCGGAGGCGAACACGATCGCCTGGCTCGTGTGGCACCTGGCGCGGGTCGAGGACGCGCAGGTGGCGGACGTCGCCGGCACGGAGCAGGTGTGGACCGCGGACGGCTTCGCGGAGCAGTTCGACCTGCCGTTCGACACCGACGCGACCGGCTACGGCCAGGGACCGGACGAGGTGGCGCAGGTGCGCGTCGAGGCCGGGCTGCTGCGGGCGTACGCCGACGCCACCCGGGCCGCCACCGACGCGTACCTCGGGCGGCTGACCGAGCAGGACCTGGGCCGCGTGATCGACGAGCGGTGGGACCCGCCGGTGACGGTCGGCGTGCGGCTCGTGAGCGTGCTCGGCGACGTCCTGGAGCACGCGGGGCAGGCGGCGTTCGTCAAGGGCGTGCTCACGTCGCGCTCCTGACCGCGCACGGCCGGGGGAGACTGTCCCGGTGCGTGTCGAGCCGGTGAGCCCCGAGGTGCTGGTCGGGCGGCTGGTGGACCGGGTGGTCGACGGGCTGGCGGCCGCGCGCGCCGCGGAGGTGCCGGACCGCCGGTGGCGCGTGCTGGTCGACGGCGCGCCGCCGACGGGGCCGGGGGCGCTGGCGGACGCGCTCGTCGAGCCGCTGCGCGCCCGCGGGCACGCCGCGGTGCGGGTGCGCGCCGAGGACTTCCTGCGCCCGGCGGGCGTGCGGTTCGAGCACGGCCGCCAGGACCCGGACGCGCTCCTGGACGACGCGCTGGACGCCGGCGCGCTGATCCGCGAGGTGCTGGACCCGCTCGGCCCGGGCGGCGACGGCACCTACCTCCCGGCGCTGTGGGACGCGGTGCGGGAGCGGTCGGCCCGCGCCGCCCGGGCGCCGACCGCCCCGGGGACCGTGCTGCTGCTGGACGGCGGCCTGCTGCTGGGACGGTGGCTGCCGGCCGACCTGACCGTGCACCTCGCGGTGCGGCCGGACACGCTCGCGCGGCGCACGCCGCCCGCGGAGGCGTGGCGGCTGCCCGCCGAGGAGCGGTACCGCGCCGAGGCCGACCCGGAGCGCACCGCCGACGTGGTGGTCCGCGTCGACGACCCGCGGCGGCCGGGGTGGGTCGTCGAACCCTGACCAGGTCGTCCGCCGTCCGCGCACGGCACCCTCACGGGCGGTGGCTGGCGTGCTCCCGGGCCGGCGCCACCGGTCGCAGGGGACCGGGCTGACCTCCGGGCGGAGCGGCGCCGCGACCGCGCCGCGGGTCCGGGGCGCCGGGCGCGCGGACCGGGTCGCGGCGGTGGTCGCCCGGCGCGCCCGCCTGTGGCCCCGCGGCCCGGGCGGGAGGATGCTGGTGCCCGGGGCGACGTCCCCGGGGCACGAGGAGGCGGACGATGAACGCGGCGACGGCGCGGCGGCGGCAGGACGACGGCCGGGGCGACGCCCCGAGCACCCCCGAGTACGACGCCTTCGGGCCGTGGGTCGACCCGGTGCGCACTCCCGACGAGATCCCGCCGCTCTACCGGGAGCACCCGGTGGACCTGGCGGGCAGCCGGCTGGTGCTCAAGGTGCCGCGGGACATCGCCCGCCG
This sequence comes from Cellulomonas hominis, assembly GCF_005239125.1. Lineage (GTDB taxonomy): Bacteria > Actinomycetota > Actinomycetes > Actinomycetales > Cellulomonadaceae > Cellulomonas > Cellulomonas hominis_A. The sequence goes on from NZ_SZYE01000034.1 coordinate 18,833, forward strand.
GGACGCCACCCCCGACATGGACCTGTACGACCACCTCCTGGTCCTGGGGCCGGACCGGTTCACGGCGCTGAGCCGGCGGACCACGGGCGGCACGGCGGACGGCCGGGGCTACGACGTGCGCGACGTGCCCTACGACCAGGTCGCCGCCGTCGCGACCAGCGTCGACCTGCTCGACGGGCGCCTGACGGTGCACGCGCTCACCGGCCCGTCGGTGGCCGTCCGGTTCAGCGGCTCGTCGGCCGACGTGGTGGAGGGCTTCGTGGACACGCTGCGCGCCCTCGCCTGGCCCGTGCCGACCACCGGCGACCCCGCACCGCGCGACCCGACGGCGGGCGTCCCCGGGCTCGGGCGGCTGGACCGCCGGGCACTGGGGGAGAAGGAGATCGGGCTGGTGTCCGCGTACCGCGAGGTGGCGGACCGGGAGCCCGGGCTGCGGGCGCTCGCGGCGCACCCCCGGCGCACGGTGGTGCCGCAGCGCGGCGGCGTGTCCCGGGTGCTGCACCTGCTGCACCCGATGACGGTGCAGGCCGCTGTCGTGGCGTCCGACGGGCGCGAGCTCCAGGTGTTCGGGCGTCGGGCGTGGCTCGCGCGCGGCCGCACCCCGGTGCACTCCGAGTCGCGGCTCGTGCTGCCGCTCGACCGGCTCACCGAGGTGCGGGCGGTGCCGCACCCCGGGTACGCCGGCGTCGTGGTCGTGACGCTGCGGGCGGGCGAGGCGGCGATCGACCTGCCGGTGCCCGCCGGCACGGACGCCGAGCGGGTGCTGACGGGTCTGCTGCGCTGACGCCGGCCCGCCGTGCGGGCACCGCCGGCCGGTGGCAGCGTGGTCGCATGAGCGAGGACATCCCCGACAGCTTCGACCCGCAGCAGCCCGACCTCCCGACGCTCGACGTCGACCCGGACCCGCTGCCCGACGACCACGAGGGCGAGGCGCCGACCCGCGACGACCCCGAGCACTGACCCGCCCGGGTACCGCAGCAGGCCGGGCACCGTCCGGTCGGACGGGAACCGGCGCGGCCCGGCCCGGACGTGCGCGCGCCCGGGCCGGGACGCCGGCGCGTCAGGCCGCGAGGGCGCGCGCCTTCAGGCGGCCGAACTCCTCGGTGTCGATCACGCCCTGGTCCAGCAGGGCCTTGGCGTCGGCGATCTCGTCGGCCGGTGATCTGCCCGCCGCCTGCCGGATGTACGCGTCGGTGTCGCGCCGCGCCGACGACAGCGCCGCCGCGTGCCGCTCCGCCATGCCGCGTCCGCGGGCGATGACGTAGACGAGCATCGACAGCCACGGCACGACGATCAGCGCGACGATCCAGACCGCCTTCCACCAGCCGCTCAGGTCGCGGTCCCGGAACAGGTCGCCGCAGATCTGCCAGAGCAGCACGAGGTAGGCGACGAACAGGAACCACCAGATCATCAGCCAGAACCAGTCCCAGAAGTCGTTCACGGTCCCACCCCTCGCTCGAGCCGCGGCCGACCCCGTCCGTGACCGGCCCGCCGACCACGGTGCCGGGCTCCGACCTGCGGCGTCATACCCGTCGGGGGTGAGCCGGGCGGCGACTACCCGCGTCGGGTGAGGCCCGCCCCCGGGGGCGCGGCGACGGTGGTCGAGGGGGCGCCGCCGGGCGCCCGGCGGCGACGGGCGGGACCATGACGACGACCGAGGTGCCGGCGCGGGAGTGGCACGCCGCGACCGTGGCGGAGACGTGCACGGCGTTCGGGGTCGACCCGGCGCGCGGGCTGACCGCGGCCGAGGCGGCCGACCGGCTGCGGGAGCACGGGCCGAACGCGCTGGCGGAGGAGGAGCCCGAGCCGAAGTGGCGCGCCTTCGCGCGGCAGTACGCGGACCTCATGCAGCTGGTGCTGGTCGGTGCCGCGGTGGTGAGCATGGTCGCGCTGCGCGACCTCGGCACCGGGCTGGTGATCCTGGCGCTCACGGTGGTGAACGCGCTGATGGGCCTGCACCAGGAGGGCAAGGCCGCGGAGAGCGTCGCGGCGCTGCGCACCATGCTGGTGATGTCGGCGCGGGTGCTGCGGGACGGGCAGGTGCTGCAGGTGCCGGCCGAGCAGCTGGTGCCGGGCGACCTGGTCCGGTTCGAGGCGGGCGACAAGGTGCCGGCGGACGGCCGGCTGGTGCTGACCGCGTCCCTCGAGATCGAGGAGGCCGGCCTGACCGGGGAGAGCACCCCCGTGCCGAAGTCGGTCGACCCCGTCACGGGTGACGCCGTCCCGCTGGGGGACCGCGTCGACATGGCGTACATGAACGCCCAGGTGACCCGCGGCCGCGGCGAGATGGTGGTCACGGCGACCGGGATGGCGACCGAGGTGGGCCGGATCTCGGGCATGCTCGGCACGGTCGAGGTCGACGAGACCCCGCTGACCCGCCAGCTGAACCGGCTGACCGTGATCATCACGCTCATGGCGGCGGTCGCGCTCGTGCTCGTCGTGCTGCTCGGCCTGGCCCGCGGCGAGGACTTCGACACCCTGTTCCTGGTCGGCATCAGCCTGGCGGTCGCGGCGATCCCGACGGGCCTGCCGGCGGTCGTGACGATGCTGCTGTCGCTGGGCACGCGGGAGCTGGCCGGCGCCGGGGCGATCGTGAAGCGGCTGCGGTCGGTGGAGACGCTGGGCGCGACCTCGGCGATCTGCTCCGACAAGACCGGCACGCTGACCCTGAACCAGATGACCGCCCGCCGCCTGGTCCTGGCCGGCCGCCGGTACGGCGTGGACGGCGAGGGCTACGCGACGGCCGGGCGGATCCTCGCCACCGGCGGCGCGCCCGAGATCCGGCTCGAGCCGTTCCTGCTGCCGATGGCCCTCGCGAGCGACGCCACCGTCCGGGACGGCGACCTGGTCGGCGACCCGACCGAGGGGGCGCTGGTCGTGCTGGCGGCCAAGGGCGGCCTGGACGTCGAGGAGACGCGGCGTGCGTACCCGCGGGTGGCGGAGGTGCCGTTCGACGCGGCGTACAAGCTGATGGCGACCTTCCACGACGTCGACGTCGACGGGGTGCCCGCGGTGCGCTGCTACGTCAAGGGCGCCCCGGACGTGCTGCTGGCCCGGTCGACGCACTACCGCGACGCCGACGGCGCCCGGCGGCCGATCGGCGACCTGCGCGACCGGGTCGTCGCGGAGAACGACGCGCTCGCGGGCGAGGGGATGCGGGTGCTGGCGCTCGCGCAGCGGGACGTCGGGCAGGCGGACCTGGCCGGCGAGCTGCTCGACCTGGTCGACGGCCTGGAGCTGCTGGCGCTGGTCGGCATCGTCGACCCGCCGCGCAAGGAGGCCCGGGACGCCATCGCCGCGTGCAAGGACGCGGGCATCCGCGTCCGGATGATCACGGGTGACCACGTCACCACCGCCGCCGCGATCGCGGGGCAGCTCGGGATCGAGGGCCGGGCGCTCACGGGCGCCGAGTTCGCCGCGATGCCGGACGAGCGGCTGGAGGCGGAGGTCGACAGCATCGGCGTGGTCGCCCGCGTCGCCCCGCAGGACAAGGTGCGGCTCGTCGACGTGCTGAAGCGCCGCGGCCAGGTGGTCGCGATGACGGGGGACGGTGTCAACGACGCCCCCGCGCTCACCCGGGCGGACATCGGCGTCGCGATGGGCATCACCGGCACGGAGGTCACCAAGGACGCCGCCGAGATGATCCTGACCGACGACAACTTCGCGACCATCGTCACGGCCGTCGGCCGCGGGCGCGCCCTGTACGACAACCTGATGCGGTACATCCGGTTCCAGATGGTCGTGCTGGTCGGGTTCATCCTGACGTTCGTCGGGGCCGGGGTGTTCACGGTGGCCGGGGGCGTGCCGCTGTCCCCGCTGCAGATCCTGTGGGTCAACTTCGCGATCGACGTCGTGCTGGCGGTGGGTCTCGGCTTCGACGCGCCGGCGTCCGACCTGATGCGGCGACGGCCGCGCCGTGCCGACGCGCCCGTGCTCGGCCGCGCGCTCGGCGCCCGGCTGGCGGTCGACGGCGTGCTCGTGGCCGTCGGCGTGCTGCTCGTGGTGGCGTGGGCGGAGCCCCGGTACGGCCTGCTCGTCGCCACGACGATGGGGCTCACGGCGACGTCGCTCGTGCACGTCGTCGTCGCCGCCCAGTGGCGGGACCGGTACCGGAGCGTGCTGAGCGCCGAGACCGTGGCGAACGGCCGGTTCGTCACGCTCGTGCTGCTCGTCGTCGGGCTCACCGTGCTGGTGACCTCGATCCCGCTGCTGCAGCGGCTGTTCGGCACCACGGACCTGTCGCTGGACCAGTGGGGCGTGTGCCTGCTCGCGGTCCTGGGCTACCTGGTCGTGTCCGAGGTCCTGCGCTGGGCGGCGCGCCTGACCTCCCGCCGCCGCCTCCTGCCCGCCTGACCCCCCCACCCCCACCCGCCCCACCCGCCCCACCCCACCCCCCGGCCACGCACCCGGCGAGAACGCAGAAGATGCGGGGTTCGAGACTCTCGAACCCCGCATCTTCTGCGTTCTCGGCGACTGCGGCGGCGCCGCGCCGCGCCTCAGCTCGCGAGGATGCGCGCCTTCTGGTCGGCGAACTCCTCGGCCGTCAGCACGCCCTCGTCGCGCAGCCGCGCGAGGTCGCGCAGCTGGGAGATCCGCGCGTCCGCCGCGTCCTGCGCCGGCGAGCCCGCGGGCACCGCCGGGTACGGCGGCTCCTGGCTGTACCCCGGCGGGCCGTACCCCGCGGGCACCGCGGCGCCGTACTGGGCCTGGGCGGCACGGCTGTCCTGCTCCGCCCAGCGGCCCTGCTGGCGTCGCTGCACGCGACCCGACACCGCGCTCGCGGTCCCGGCGATCACGGCCGTCCTGGCCACCCCTCGCAGCAGTCCGGGCATGGTCCCCCTCCTCGTCCCTGGTCCGTCGTCCTGAGTCGTCCCGCGGCGCCCGGCGGCGCCGTGGTCACGCGTCCGTCGCGTCGAGCGCCGCCAGCAGCGCCTGCACCGGCACCCGGCCGCTCGCGACGAGCTGGCCGCCACCGCGCCGCAGCGCCGAGGCGAACGGCGCGGCCCACGCGTTCTCGTACACCAGCACGCCCGCCGCCGCGCCGGGCGCGAGCGCCGCGGCCGCCTCGGCGAGGTCGTCGTCCCCGAGCAGCCCCGACGACGCGCCCTCGAGCACCGTCACGTCGAAGTCGCCGGTCGCGTCGAGCTCGCGCAGGTCGATGCCCGTCACCGTCCCGTCGTCGGCCTTGGCGACGAACGCCAGGTCGAGGACGCGGACCACCCCGCGGTCGACCAGGTCGATCAGCAGGGGGAACGCCTCGCCGTCCAGGCGGTTCTGCGGGAACTCCACCACCAGGTAGTCCACCGGGCCCATGTCCTCGATCGCGGTCTCCACGACTGCCTCCTGCGCTCCGCGGGGCCCGGGCGCCCCGGGCGGGCCCGCTCCCGCGGGCCCGGCTCCTACGGTCGTCGCCGCAGGTCGGGCGGGCATCACCCGTCGCGGGTGGGGCCACGGGAAGCCCTCTCCCCGGCGGGGAGGCCGGGGTATACGTTGCGGGCATGAGCTCCTCGGGGAGGGGCGTCGGACGAGAACTGCGCGAGCCACCGGGCAGGGGTACCGGGACGAGACTCGCCGTCCGGACGCCGGAGCAGCGCACCCTGCGGCCCTCGGCTGCGCGCACGGTGCGGCGCCCCGCCGTGGACAAGCTGCTCGACGGCGACGGGGACCGCCGGCTCACGGTCGTGGCGGCGGGGGCCGGCTGGGGCAAGACCACGGCGGTCGCGACCTGGGCGGCCGCGCAGGCCGGGCCGGTCGCCTGGCTGTCGCTGGAGCCGCGGGACACCGTGCCGCAGGCGCTCGCCAGCCGGGTCCTCGACGCCCTCCGCGCCAGCGGGGCCGTGCCGGCGGACCACCCGCTCGCCCGGCTGCGGGTCCCGCCGACGAGCACGCCCGCGTTCCGCGCGCGGTGGATGGGCGGGCTGGAGCAGCTCCCCGCCGAGTCGACGCTGGTGGTCGACGACCTCGACGTCGTCCGGCACCACACCGTCGTCCAGACGGTGCGGGAGCTGCTCGCCGCGGACGTGCCGCTGCGCCTGCTGCTGCTCAGCCGGTCGGAGCCGCCCGTCGGCCGCCGCGGGGCCACGCTGCTCGCCGCGGAGGACCTGGCGTTCACCGTCGCCGACGTGCGGGCCCTCGGCGAGGTCGAGGGGGTCGACGTGCCGTCGGAGCAGGCCCGGCTCATCCTCGAGCGCACCCAGGGCTGGCCCACCGGCGTCCGGATCGCCCTCGGCCGGCTGGCCCGGCTGCAGCGCGCGGGCACGCCGCCCGACGAGGACGACGTCGCGGACGCGCTGGCCGACGACCGCGCCGTCGCGGACTACCTGGTGGACGAGGTGGTCGACCGGCAGCCCGACCCCGTGCGCTCGTTCCTGCTCCGGTCCAGCGTCGTGCCCACCTTCAGCCCCGAGCTCGCCCGCGCGCTGAGCCCGGACGCCCCCACCGGGCGGCTGCACGAGGCGCTGGCCGCGGCGCACGACTTCGTCGGCCCGGTCGCCCCCGCGGGCGCGGCGCTGCACTACCACCCGCTGCTCCGGGAGATCCTGCACACCACGCTGCGGGTCCGGGACCCGGAGGGGCACCAGGACGCGCACGCCTGCGCCGCCCGGTGGCTGCTGCGGCACGGCGACCCGGTGGCGGCGCTGGACCACGCCACCGAGGCCGAGGACGGCGAGCTCGTCGGGCGGGTGGTGGCCGAGGCCGCGGCACCCCTGCTCGTGACCCCGAACCGCGAGGCGGTGCGCCGGGCGCTGCTCCGGCTGCCGTACGACGAGGCGCCGCCCGCCGCGTGGTCGGAGCTGTGCGCCGCGGCGCTGGCGCTGGTGGACCGGGCCTACCCGGCGTGCCGGGCGCACGTGGCCCGGCTGCGGGGGCTCGCGGCCCACGACGCGGCGCACGCGGGCCGGCCGCCGGTCGCGACGCGCGTGCTGGCGGACCTGCTGGACGCCTCCGCCGCACGGGGGGCCGGCGAGGTGGCCACGCAGGGCAGCGGCGCCCTCGCGGCGCTGGAGGCCCTCTCGCAGGCGCCCTGGCCGTTCCCCGCGTACCTGCCGTACCTGCGCTTCGCGCACGACCTGCGGGGCGGCGCGCTGCTGTGGCAGGGCGACGCGGTGGGCGCGCACCGGGAGCTGGCGGCGTCGGTCGCGGAGGACCCGG
>NZ_SZYE01000350.1 GCF_005239125.1 Cellulomonas hominis
CGACGGTGGCCGCCTGCTCGGCGGCCTCGCGCCGCAGGTCGGCGGCGGCGTCGTTCGCGGCCCGGGCGGCGCGCTCCTGCTCGGTCGCCGTCCGCTCGGCGGCGGCCGCGCTCTCCTCCCGCTCCGCGGCGCGGGCCTCGCGTCGCTGGGCGTCCGCGAGGGCGGTGCGGGCCTCGTCGCGGATCGACTGCACGTCCTCCTGCGCCTGCCGGCGCACGGCGGCGGCCTCCCGGCGCGCGAGCAGCACGAGGACGAGCGCGACGAGGCAGGCGGCGAGCAGTCCCACGATGATCGCCACGTCCTGCATGCGTCCACGCTCCCGGGGTGTGCTCGGCTGGGTCCGGGCGCGCGGCGGATCCGTGCCCCCGTGGGGCCTCGCGGCAGCCGCGACCGGTGCTGCCGCCGCGGGTCCGCTGGGGTGCGGGCCGTACGGGCGGCGCGGAGGTGAGGCGGCGGCGCGAGGTGGGCCCATTGTTCCTCATCCGGGCGGGCCACCCGGCGACCTGGCCCGAGTGGCGCGCGACGACGCGGGCACCGCCCGCGTCGGGTGGGCCGGAGGCGGGTCAGTCGTCCCGGACGTCCTCGCCCTCGGCCGCCAGCTCCTCCCGGACCACCCGGGACACCAGCGAACCGCCGTACCCCCGCCGGCCGAGCGCGCCGTAGGCCCGGCGCAGCCGGACCTCGCGGTCGAGCCCCCGGGTGGCCCGGAGCTTCTTGCGGGCGAGGGCGCGGGCCGCCTGCTCCTCGTCGGCGTCGTCCACCTGCTCGAGCGCCTCGCGCGCCACCTCGTCGTCGACGCCCTTGCGGCGCAGCTCCATCGCGAGCGCGCGCCGGGACATGCCGCGCTCGGCGTGCCGGCTGCGGACGAGGATCTCCGCGTAGGCGGCGTCGTCCACCAGGCCGACCTCGGTGAACCGGTCGAGCACGCGGTCCGCGACGTCCTCGGGCACGTCGCGCCTCGCCATCGCCTCGGCGAGCTGGGCGCGGCTGCGGGGGGCGGCGGTGAGCTGGCGCAGGGCGATGGCGCGGGCGACCGACTCGGGGTCGGGCTCGGCGTCGGACGCGGCGGCGCCGGACCCCGGTGGCTCCGTCGCGGGCGCGCGACGACGGCCGGACGTCCGGCGACGCCCCGCGTCCCGGGGACCGCCTCCGGTCGCGACGGCGGGCGACGGGTCCGGGCTCGTCGTACAGGACGGAGCTCATCTCGGGGCCCCCTCGGGCTCGTGAGCGGAGCGGACGAGGACGTGGGGTG
>NZ_SZYE01000351.1 GCF_005239125.1 Cellulomonas hominis
GCGCTCCGCGGCGCGCGCGATCGCCTGCGCGTGCGCGGGTGCGCCGGGGCGTCCTGCGAGGTCGCGCAGGAGCGCCGCCATCGGGGCGCCCTCGTCCGCGAGCAGGTGGACGTGCCGCTCCGGTGCGGCGAGCCGGACCGCGTGGTCGAGCACGTCGAGCGCGCGCGCCCCGTCGCCGAGCGCGCGCAGGACCAGCGCGCGCAGACCCAGCGCCTCGAGCACGCTCGCGCCGCGTCCGCCGGCCCCCGCAGCGTCGAGCACCCGCCCGAGCAGCCGGTCGGCGGGCCGGAGCGCACCCGGGTCGCCCCCGGCCCGGCGCTCGGCCAGGAGCACCCGCACGAGCGCCAGGTGCTCGGCCTCGCGCCGGGGGTGCGCGTCGTCCTCGACGCCGACCCCGCTCGCGCGCACCCAACGGCGGGCCTCGACGAGCCGGCCGGCGCGCGCCTGCACGGACGCCCGCAGCGCGGCCAGCGGCCGCCTCTCCGGGAAGTAGTCCGCGACGTAGCTGCGCTCGGCCTCGTCGAGCAGCCGGAGCGCACCGTCCGCGTCCCCGGCCGCGACGTGGAGCAGGGCGGCGACCGTGCGCTCCCGGTGCCGGTTCTGCGGCAGGCCCGCCCCGTCGCCGAGCGCTCGCGCGGCCTCCAGCTCCCGCCCGGCGCCGACGAGGTCGTCCCGTTCGCGCAGCACGTCCGCCAGGCCGACGTGCATGTCGGCGGCACCGCGGAGGCCCGCCGCCCGTTCGAGGGCCCGGGCGTAGCCGTGCGCCGCCTCCGCGAGCCGGCCCCGCAGCGTCCGGATGTCGCCGAGCGCGAGCACCGCCCCGAGCGCGTCCGCGTCGTGCCCCGCGCGCGTGAGCGCGTCGAGCGCGTCCGACCAGCGGCGCTCGGCCTCCGGCAGGTCGCCCCCGCTCCACGCCGCGAGCCCGAGCAGCCCCGCGGCGGCACCACGGCCGAGCTGCTCGTCCGGTCCGAACAGCTCCAGCGCGCGGCGGGCGTGCCGGACCACGGCGGCGTCGTCACCCGCCGCGCGGGCGACCGCGTTCTACGGCCCGAAGATCTCCGTCCAGGCCAAGGACGCGATCGGCCGCACCTGGCAGATGTCGACGATCCAGCTCGACTTCAA
>NZ_SZYE01000352.1 GCF_005239125.1 Cellulomonas hominis
CGGCGGCGCTCGCGGGCGCGGTCCGGGCGGCGCACCTCGCCGCGAGCACGCCCGTCGCCGGCGGGGTGGCCAACGCCCGGCTGTTCGGGGCGGCGCTGGTGTGGTCGCTCGTCGGGGCGGTGCTGCTCGGCGCGCTGGGTCGGCTGCTGGTCGACCGGCTCGCGTCCGCCCCGGCCGGCGCCGCGCCGCCGGTGGGCGGCGCTGCGCCCTGGGCCGCTGCCCCCGCCGGGCCGGACCCGCGCCGCGCTGCCCGTGTCGTCGTGCTGCGTCGCTGGGCGCTCGCGCCGGCGCTGCTCGCGTTCACCGTCGGCGCGCTGGTCGCCGTGCGACCGTCCTGGGCGCTGACGTGGACCGGCTGGGTCGTCGAGCTCGGCCTGCTCGCGCTCGCCGTCGCCGCCGTGCGGTCCGAGGCCTCCCGGTCGCGCGGCACGCTCGCGACCGACGTCCCGCCGGGCTGGGTGCTGTGGCTCGCCGCGCTCGCGTGGGCGATCGGGGCGTGGAGCCCGCGCGAGCTGCGCGTCGAGGTGTTCGCCCTCCCGCTCGGCCTCGCGCTGACGGCGATGGGCTGGGTGGCCCTGCGCGCGGCGCTCGCCGACGTCACGCCCCGCCCCGGCGCGACGCTGCCCGGCCCGGGTGCGGTCGGCGCGGGTCGTCCCGGCCCGTGGGCCGTCGGCTCGGGGGTGGTGGGCGGGGGCGCACCCCGGCCCGCGTGGCCGGTCGGCCGCACGACGTCGCTCGCCACGCTGACCCCGGGCATCCTGGCGACCCTCGGCCCGTCGATCCTGGCGATCTGGACCGACCCCATGACCTGGCGCGCGATCCTCGTGGTCGTCCTCGCGCTGGGCTTCATGCTCGAGGGCGCGCGCGAGATGCTGCGCGCGCCGCTCGTCCTCGGGGCGGGCGCGCTGCCGGTGGCGGTGCTGAGCGTCTTCGCGGCGCAGCTGGGTCGCACGATCTCGGCGGGACCGTGGCTGCTCACGCTGCTCGCCGCGGGCGGGCTGCTGCTCGTGCTCGGCGTGTTCGCCGAACGCCGACGCACGGCGGTGGCCGAGGGCCGGGCCACCGAGGCGGGCGTCCTGCGCTGACCCGAGTCCGGCG
>NZ_SZYE01000353.1 GCF_005239125.1 Cellulomonas hominis
ACGCCCCCGGCCCGCGGCGCGGCGGCCGCGCCGTCGCCGATGCTGGTCACCGCGGCGTCGAGCTTGATGACCCCGTAGCTCCACCCCCGCCGGCGGTACGCGACGGACGGCTGGGCCGTCTCGGCGTCGACGAACAGGAAGAAGTCGTGCCCCACGAGCTCCATCTCGTAGAGCGCGTCGTCGATCGTCATCGGCTGCGCGGCGTGCACCTTCTCGCGGATGACGACGGGCGAGTCGCCGAGCGTCGTCTCCACGACCCCGTCCTCGGTGGGCGCGGGCGTCGCGGCGACGGCCGCGGTCTCCAGCTCCTCGAGCGGCGGCAGCGGGTCGCTCGCCGGCGTGGGGACCTTGCCACGGTGGCTCTTGCGGCGGTCACGTGCCCGGCGCAGGCGCTCCGTGAGCTTGTCGATCGCCAGGTCGAAGGCCCCGTACCGGTCGTCCGCGCAGGCCTCGGCGCGGATCACCGGTCCCTTGCCCACCACGGTCAGCTCGACCCGTTCGGCGGCGGCGGCCTGCCGGGGGTTGGACTCGTGGGTCACCTCGACGTCGATGCGCTGCGCCCGGGGCGCGAGCTGCTCGAGCTTGGCGAGCTTGTCCGTCACGTGCTGACGGAAACGCTCGGGGACGTCGGTGTGACGGCCGGCGACGACGATCTCCATGGGGTTCCTCCTGGAGGTCCGGGGGCGGGGTGCGACCCGCCCGGCAGCGTGCTCGGAGCGCCCTCTCGGGCGCTGGTCTGCGGCACCACCTCCTCGTGCGGGCGTGCCCGTCGAGTCCCGGTACCGGGCGGCATCCCTGCCACCCGGTGCTGTGGGTCCACGCTATCCCGGCTCGCGCGCGGCTTCCAACCAGCCGGTCGGCGATCCCGGCGGACGGGTGACGGCGAGCACGAGCCCGCCCGCGACCTGGGCGCCCGCGGCCTCCAGCGCGGAGCGGCAGGCGGCCAGCGTCGCCCCGGTCGTCAGCACGTCGTCGACCAGGAGGACCCGGGCGCCGGCCAGGCCGGCGCGCGCCCGCGGGCGGACCCGGAAGCGGCCCGCCAGGTTCGCCGCCCGGCCCCGGACCCCGAGGCCGACCTGGTCCCGGCCGGCTCC
>NZ_SZYE01000354.1 GCF_005239125.1 Cellulomonas hominis
GGCTGCGGCGGCCCCGCGGGTCTTGGGCGCCGCGGGCGCGGTGTGCCCGTGCCGGGCCGGCCGGCGCGGACCACCGCCGCGCCAGCGGCCCGGCAAGCAGCGCGATGCCCGCCGTCGCGACCACCGACAGCACGAACCCGACGTCCCGCGCCAGCCAGGGATCCACGACGAGCAGCACGATCACCGTGCACGCGAGGGCGGGCACCGACCGCGCCGGGCGGCCCGCCACGATGCCGAGCACGCCGACCGCGCCCATCACCGCCGCGCGCACGACGCTCGACCCGGGCTGCACCACCGCCACGAACCCGCCGAGCACCAGCGCGAGCGGGAGCCAGCGCCACCGCCGCGGCACCCCGCACCGCGTGACCACGGCCAGCACCACGGCGCCGAGGATCGAGAAGTGCGCGCCGGACACCGCCGTGATGTGCGCGAGCCCGGACACCCGCATCGCGTCGTCGAGGTCGCCGACCCCGCGGGTGTCGCCGACGGCCACCGCCGGCAGCAGTCGCCCCGCGTCACCAGGGACCGCGGCCGCGGTCGCGACCAGCCCGGTCCGCAGCCCGTCGGCGACCCGGAGCACGGCGGGCGGAGGTGCACGGACCGCCGGGTCGCCGTCCGCACGGGCGCGGGCCATCGCGCGCCGGGCCGTGTCCGGGACCGGGGAGAGCCGCGCCTCCACCGCGACCCGCGTGCCGTAGGCCAGGTCGGACGCCGCGGCGGGCGCGTACACGTCGACCGCGGCGCGCGTCCCGAGGGCGCCGCCGTCCGGCCCGTCGACACCGCGGCCGGCGCCCCCGCCTGGCCCCTGCCCGGCACCGACGACGGTCACGGAGTCGACCGCCAGCAGGAAGCGCACCACACCCCGCGAGCCGCCCCCGCCGCCCGGCGCCTGCGGGGTGGACCGGACGGTCCCGACGAGCCGCACCCGTGCGCGATCCTCGGCGAGCCCGCGGACGTCCCCGGCCTCGCGCGCGCGGACCTGCGTCCCCGTCGCCAGCAGCAGCACCGCCACCGCGCCCACCGCCAGCCCGCCCTGCGCCCGCAGCGCGGCCCTGTCCGGCAGGCGGGCGTGCGGGTGTCCGCAGGGACCCCGGCGCGGGCCGAGCTCCCGCGGGCGGGTGCGCAGCGCCTGCCGG
>NZ_SZYE01000355.1 GCF_005239125.1 Cellulomonas hominis
CTCGCCTCGGTCGTGCCCGACGCCCGGGCGACCGCCGCCGCCCTGGCCGCGGCGGCCGCCGACCCCGCCGCGCCGGGGGCCTGACCCGTGCGCCGCAGCCCGCGACCCGCGGTTTCGACAGATCCGCGCGGGGTGGCCGAGACTGGGGGCATGCCCCAGACGGTCCGGGTCGGCACCCGTGCGAGCGCGCTCGCCCTCACCCAGACGGGGCACGTGGCGGACGCGCTGACCGCCCTCGGCGCCGGACCGCACGAGCTGGTGCGCGTCCGGACGGACGGCGACCGGCTCACCGGCTCGCTCGCGACGCTCGGCGGCACCGGCGTGTTCGTGACCGCGCTGCGCGACGCCCTGCTGGACGGCCGCTGCGACGTCGCCGTGCACTCGTTCAAGGACCTGCCCACCGCCGTCGCCCCGGGGCTGGTCGTCGCGGCCGTGCCGCTGCGCGAGGACCCGCGGGACGCCCTGTGCGCCCGCGACGGCCGCACGCTCGCGACCCTCCCCGAGGGCGCCGCGGTCGGCACCGGCTCCCCGCGCCGCGCCGCGCAGCTGCGGGCGGCCCGCCCCGACCTGCGGGTGGTGGACATCCGCGGCAACGTCGACACCCGGCTGCGCCGGATCGAGGACGACCTGGACGCCGTGGTGCTCGCGCGGGCGGGCCTCGCGCGCCTCGGGCGGCTGGACGCCGTGACCGAGGCGCTTCCGTTCGACGTGATGACCCCCGCGCCCGCGCAGGGTGCCCTGGCGGTCGAGGTCCGCGCCGAGGACGCCGCCGCGGGCACGCCGCTCGCCCGGGCGCTGGCGGCGCTGGACCACCGGCCGACCCACCTCGCCGTGCTGGCCGAGCGCGCCCTGCTCAGCCGGCTCGAGGCGGGCTGCGCCGCGCCCGTCGGCGCGCACGCGCGGATCGGCGCGGACGACGAGCTGACGCTGGAGGCCGTGGTGCTGCGCACCGACGGCACCGAGGCGCTGCGCCGCACCGCGTCCACCACCATCGCCGGCGGAGCCGCGGGCCCCGCCGGCGCCGACCCCGCCGCGGCC
>NZ_SZYE01000356.1 GCF_005239125.1 Cellulomonas hominis
GGGCCGTGGCGGGCGCCGTGGCGGGCCTCGCGGTGGTGGCCGTCGGTGCGGCGGGGTCGGACGACGTCGTCGGCGTCACAGGTGTCACTCCCTCTCAGCGAGCGGGTCGGGGCTGGGGTGGGTGCAGGGGCCGGGGCGGCCGGTCGGTCGGAGGCGCGGGCGGCGCGGCCCACGCGCGGCGGATCGCGTCCGCCGCGGCGGCCACCTGCCGGGGCGCGTCCCACGAGTGCCGGGGCAGCTCGACCGCGACCACCCCCCGGTACCCGCCCGGGCCCCCGGCCGCGGCCAGGGCGGTGAGCGCGGCGGGCAGGTCGAGGTCGCCCTCGCCGAACGGCCGGTGGTCGTGGTGGGTGCGCGGCATGTCGTCGATCTGCACGTGCGCGAGGTACGGCCCGGCGGCGGCGAGCGCGCCGGTGACGCCACCGGGCTCGACGACGAGGCAGTGCCCGACGTCGACCGTGAGGCCGAGCGCGTCCGGCCCGCCGAGGTCCGCGCGGAGCCGCAGGGCGTCGGCGACGGTCTCGACGTGCATGCCGGGCTCGGGCTCGAGCGCGAGCGTGACGCCGTGCTCCGCGGCGTGCCGGACCAGGCCGGGCAGCCGCGCACGGAGCCGCTCGTCGGCCACGGCCCCGGGCACGTCCGGGGCGCGGACGCCCGAGAACAGCTGCACCACGGGGGCGCCGAGCGCCGCGGCGACCTCGACGGACCGGCGCAGGTAGGCCAGCCGCGGCGCGGCGTCGGCGTCGACGAGGGCCGGGGCGTGCTTCCGGCGGGGGTCGAGCAGGTAGCGGGTGCCGGTCTCGACCACGACGCGCAGCCCGCGGCCGTCGCGGGCACGGGCGAGCCGTGCCCGGAGCGCGGCGAGGTCGGCGGCCGACGCCCCGGGGTCGAGGTGGGGGAACCCGAGGGTGAGCGCGACGGCGTCGTAGCCGTGCTGCTCGAGCAGGTCGAGGGCCGCGGGCAGCGGGTGGTCGCCGAGGCCGTTGGTGCCGTAGCCCAGGGCGAACGGGAGGGCGGGCGACCCGGGCCCGTCGTCGGCGCGGTCGGTCACGTCTCGCTCACCGCCCG
>NZ_SZYE01000357.1 GCF_005239125.1 Cellulomonas hominis
GCGGGAGGCAGGGGGAGGGTGCGGGCGTCGGGTCCGGGTGCGGTCATGCGTGCTCTCCGTCGGGGTGGGCCGCCGGGGGTGCGGCGGCGGGGGTGTCGCCCGGTGCGGCGGGGTGGGCCGCGGCCGGGCTCTCGTCGGCGGGGGCGCCCGCGTCCTGGGCGTCGTCCCCGCGGTGCTCGGCCGCGGCGGCGCGCGCGAGCGCGGCCACCAGGCCGCCCGGGGTCTGGTCGTCGGCGACGGCGTGCACCGTCAGCCCCGACCGCCGCGCCTCCGCGGCGGTCGACTCGCCGATGCAGCACACCAGCGTGCCCGCGGGCGGCGCCCCGAGCATCGACAGCAGGTTGCGAGCGGTGCTGCCCGAGGTGAGCAGGACGGCGCCCACCCGCCCCGCGGCGTACGCCGCGCGCACCTCCGGCTCCGGCGCCGGGCCGGGCACGGTGCGGTAGGTGACGACGACGTCGACCGGCCAGCCGCGCGCGGCCAGCCCCTCGGCCATCGTCGGGGCGGCCAGGTCGCCGAGCGGCAGCAGCACCCGGGCCGGCTCCTCGCCGGCGGGCGGCCAGGCCGCGAGCAGCGCCAGGGCGGACGACCGGCCCGTGGGCACGAGGTCGACGCGGACGCCTGCCTCGCGCAGGGCCCGGGCGGTGCTGCCGCCGACCGCGGCCACCCGGACGCCGTCGAGCAGGGCGGCCAGCGTGTGCCCGGTCTCCTCGGCGCGGTCCTCGAGCACGGGCACCGCGGCGGCGCTCGTCACCGCCACCCAGCCGTAGTAGCCGACCTCCAGCGCGAGCAGCGCGTCGTCGAGCTCGGTGGGGTCGAACGGGGGGACGGTCTGGATCAGCGGCACCACGAGGGGGTCCGCGCCGGCCGCGTGCAGGGCGATGACCAGCGGGTCCAGGCCCTCGGTCGCGCGCGGGACGAGGACGGTGCGGCCCCCGAGCGGCCCGGCGGGGACCGTCGTGGGCGCGCCGTCCGCCGGCAGGCCCGTCACGCCCCGAGCTCCGCGAGCGCGGCGGCGCCCGCGCCGAGGAGGTCCTCGGCGAGCCGGGTGCCGAGGGCGGCGGCCG
>NZ_SZYE01000358.1 GCF_005239125.1 Cellulomonas hominis
ACGTCGTCGGGCGCGTCGGGCGCGTCGGCGGTCCGGTGGACCACGTGCCCGGACAGCTGCGGCGGCACCGGCCGTGCGCCCGGCCCCCCGGCCCGCAGCCACCCCTCGAGCACCGCGGTGCGCCGCTCGCCCGCGAGGCGCTCGAACCAGACGGGTCGCGCCCCCGCGCGCCGGCACGCGCCCGAGGGTCGCGCGACGACCACGTCGCCGCGCTCGCACTCGTCGAGGCACTCGACCTCGGTGAGCCGGGCCGCACCGCGGCCGGCCACCGCGCGCAGGCGCGCCAGCTGGCCGCCGGGCAGCGGGTCGTCCTCGCCCAGCGTCTCGCCGGCGCACAGGGAGCAGGCCGTCAGGCCGGGGAGCGCGGCGTCCCTGCTGGGCTCGGTGGGGGTCTCGGGCACCGGACGACGATACGCGGCGGACCGTCGCACCCGGGCCGCCGCAGGACTTACGCGCTCGCGCAAGTGTGCAACGATGAGCGGGTGCTGTCCGCTCTCGCCGTCCCGACGTACCGCCGGCTGTTCACCGCCCAGGCCGTCTCCCTCGCGGGCACCGGCCTGGCGACCGTCGCGCTGGGCCTGCTCGCGTACGACGTCGCCGGTGCCGGTGGCGGGCTGGTGCTCGGCACGGTGTTCGCCCTCAAGATGCTGGCCTACGTCGCGGTCGCCCCGGTCGCCGCTGCCCTGGTGCACGCCGCGCCGCCGCGCGCGGTGCTGGTCACGGCCGACCTGGTGCGGGTCGTCGTGGTGCTCGGCCTGCTCCTGGTGTCCGCCGTGTGGCAGGTGTACGTCCTGGTCCTGGTGCTGCAGGCGGCCTCCGCGGTGCACACCCCGGCGTACCAGGCGGTGCTGCCCCGGGTGCTCCGGGACGAGCGCCGGTACACGCAGGCGCTGTCGCTGTCCCGGCTCGGCGAGGACCTGGAGATGGTCCTGTCGCCCCTGCTGGCCGCGGCGCTGCTGCTGGTGGTGCCGGGCTCCGACCTGTTCGTGGGCACGGCGATCGGGTTCGCGGTGTCCGCGCTGCTCGTGTCGCGGCTGGAGCTCGGCGGTGCCGCCGGTGGCGCGGACGACGACGCGGACGGCGGCGGGAGCGGTGACGTCGACGGCCGCGTCGACGACCCGACGACGTTCG
>NZ_SZYE01000359.1 GCF_005239125.1 Cellulomonas hominis
GGCGGCGGTCGGCTCGGGTGCGGCCGCCGCCCCGGCCCCCGCGGCCGCACCCGCACCCGCCGCCGTCCCCGTCGGCTACGGCGCGGCCAGCGGCTACGGCACCGCGTCCGCCGTCGCGGCGGACGAGGACGAGGTCGAGATCCAGGCCGTCCGCGCCACCCTGACCGGCCCGTCCCTCGTGGCCCGGGTGGGCGCCGAGGTGTTCGGCACGTTCGTCGTGGTCCTCGCGGGCCTCGGCGCCGCGCTGTTCGCCTCGGTCAGCGGCGCGGGCGTCATCGGCATCGCGCTCGGATTCGGCTTCGGCACGATCGCGGCGTTCGTCGCCGTGTCGCACGTGTCGGGCGGCCACTTCAACCCGGCCATCACCCTCGGCAGCACGCTGGCCGGCCGCACGCCGTGGGCGCACCTGGTGCCCTACTGGCTGGCGCAGCTCGTCGGCGGGGCGCTCGCCTCGGCCGTGCTGTTCGTGACCGCCACCTCGCTGCCCGCCCTCGAGGCCAACGAGCGGTCCTTCTTCGGCGGCACCGCCAACGGCTACGGGGAGCACTCCCCGATCGCGCAGTCCACCGGCGGCGCCGGCTTCGGGCTGGTCGCCGCGCTGCTGCTCGAGGGCGTGCTGACCGCCATCCTCGTCGGCGTGTACCTCGGCGCCACCGACCGGCGCGGGCGCACCCGCCAGCAGGCCGCGTTCGCGGTCGGCCTGACCGTCGCGTTCGGGATGCTCGTCGCGTACCCCGTCACCGGCGGCTCGCTGAACCCGGCCCGCTCGACGGCCGCGGCGCTCTTCTCCGAGTCGTGGGCCTGGGGCCAGATCTGGGTGTTCTGGGTCGCGCCGCTCGTCGGCGCCGCGCTCGCCGCGCTGCTCTACCGCGCGTTCGCGACCGCCCCGGCGGACGACGACCTGCTCGACGAGGACCTGGAGCTCGACGAGGTCGAGGTCGAGGTGCAGCCG
The DNA here is from genome assembly GCF_005239125.1 of Cellulomonas hominis. Classification (GTDB taxonomy): domain Bacteria; phylum Actinomycetota; class Actinomycetes; order Actinomycetales; family Cellulomonadaceae; genus Cellulomonas; species Cellulomonas hominis_A. The sequence continues at coordinate 953 of NZ_SZYE01000359.1, forward strand.
GCGCGCTGACGCCGGCACGCTCGCGCGCAGGGGCGGCGACCCGGTCGGGTCGCCGCCCCTTCGTCGTCCCCCGGGCGGGCGCGGGCGCGGGGTCAGCGCCGG
>NZ_SZYE01000035.1 GCF_005239125.1 Cellulomonas hominis
CGCGCCGCCACGCCTGGCACGCGCCGTCCCCCGGACCCGCCGTCGCGGGCGGCCACGCCGTCGCCGGACCCGCCGCCGCGGCGCACCCCCTGACCCGCCTGACCGACGCCGACCCGAGGACGGACCGATGACCGACCCCACCACCGAGCCGACGCCCCGCCGCGGGGACAGCCCCGAGGTGGCCGCCGTGTTCCGCCGCGCGCTGCGCGACATGATCTGGCTGGTCGCGGTCGTGACCGTCGTCGGCGTCGCCGTGGGCTGGCTGGTCGCCGGCCTGCCCGGCGTGTGGGGCGCGCTGATCGGCGCCGCCATCGCCCTGGTGTTCTCCGGGACGACGACGCTGTCGATGCTGACGACGGATGCGTCGGCCCCCGGCCGGATGATGGCCGTCATCATGGGCACCTGGCTGGGCAAGCTCGTGGTGGTGATCGTGGTGCTCGCGGTGCTGCGCGGCATGGACTTCTACGACCGGTACGTGCTCGCCGTGGTCGTGGCGGTCGCCGTCATCGGCTCCGCGCTCCTCGACTACCGGGCGGTCGCGCGGGGCAGGGTCCCCTACGTGTCGCCCCCTGGTGCTGGGTCGAAGGTCCCGAATGGGGACGAGCCGGACGGGTCGACCCGTTCCGTAGGCTAGGCTTCCAGCCGAACCACCCACGACGGCCGGGTCCCGGCGCGGTGACCCGCACCTCGAGGCACCCGACGCCGCGAGCCTTCGACCTACAGGAGACTGCTCTGTCCAGCCTTGCGACGATCCTGCCGCTCGCTGCCGAAGGCGAGTCCGGGTTCCACAAGCCGTCGATCGCGGAGTTCTTCCCCCCGGCCATCTGGTTCGAGGGCACGATCTTCGAGATCAACCGCATCCAGGTCGTGCGCTTCGTCGCGGTCGCGGTGCTGCTGACCATCATGGTCATCGCCGCGCGCCGGGCCCGCCTGGTGCCGCGCCGCGGCCAGAACATGGCCGAGATGCTGCTCGACTTCGTCCGGATCAACGTCGCCCAGGACATCCTCGGCAAGGAGAAGGCGCCGAAGTACGTCGCGCTGCTCACGACGATCTTCTTCGCGATCTTCGCGTTCAACATCACGGGCGTGATCCCGTTCCTCAACATCGCGGGCACCTCGCTGATCGGCCTGCCGGTCATGCTGGCCCTGTGGGTCTACGTGATGTACCTGGGCGCCGGCGTCAAGGCGCACGGCGTGGGCGGCTTCCTCAAGAGCAGCCTGTTCCCCCCGGGCGTGCCGTGGCCGCTGTACATCCTGCTGGCGCCGGTGGAGTTCCTGCAGGTGTTCGTCCTGCGGCCCGTCACGCTGGCGATCCGGCTCATGGCCAACATGGTCGCCGGGCACCTCATGCTGGTGCTCTGCTTCTCGGCCACCCAGTTCCTGCTGTTCGAGGCGAGCGGCGGCCTGAAGCCCTTCGGCGCGCTCACCCTCGCGGGCGGCTTCGCGATCACCCTGTTCGAGGTGTTCGTCGCCGCGCTGCAGGCCTACATCTTCGTCGTCCTGACGGCCGTCTACCTCAGCCAGTCGGTCGAGGACGAGCACTGACCTGATCTGACCAGCACCACCCCACGGGGGCCTCGACGGGCCCACGTCACTGAGCGACCGCCGGCCGACCGGTCGGCGGCCAAACGGAAGGAACGAGCACAGCGTGTCTCTTCTCGCGGACCCCAGCGTCATCCTTGCGGCCGAGAACGCCATCTCGGGCAACATCGCGACCGTGGGCTACGGCCTCGCGGTTCTCGGCCCGGGCATCGGCCTCGGCATCCTGATCGGCAAGACCGTCGAGGGCATGGCGCGCCAGCCCGAGGTCGCCGGCCAGCTCCGGACCACCATGTTCATCGGCATCGGCTTCGTCGAGGTCCTCGGCCTCCTCGGCCTGATCACCGGCTTCCTGTTCTCGTGATCGCAGCCGCGCTCCCCGCGGCGAGCGTCCTGGCCGCGGAGACCGAAGAGGTCGAGGGCTGGCGCCTGCTCATCCCCGCGGGCTACGACATCCTGTGGTCGTCGGTCGTCCTGATCGTGATCGGCCTCGTCTTCTACAAGCTCGTGCTGCCCAAGTTCCAGGCGGTGCTGGACGAGCGCACGGAGAAGATCGAGGGCGGCCTCGCCAAGGCCGCCAGCGCCCAGGAGGAGGCTGCCGCCGCCAAGGCGGAGTACGAGCAGCAGCTCCAGGACGCCCGCGCCGAGGCGGCGCGCATCCGCGAGGACGCGCGCTCCGAGGCCGGCCAGATCGTCGCCGAGGCGCGCGAGAAGGCCACCGCCGAGGCGGCCCGGATCGCCGAGACGGCCCAGCGCCAGATCGAGGCCGAGCGCCAGCAGGCCGCCGTGTCGCTGCGCGCGGACGTCGGCTCCCTGGCGACCGAGCTCGCGTCGAAGATCGTCGGCGAGTCGCTGGAGGACGAGGCGCGGCGCTCGCGCGTCGTCGAGCGGTTCCTCGACGACCTGGACGCGCAGACCACCGCCACCGCGGGTAAGGGGAACTGATGCGAGGGACGAGCCGGGCGTCGCTGGCCGCCGCGGAGAGCCGGTTCGCGCCGGTGCTGCGCGCGGCCGGTGGCGAGGGTCTGCTGCTCGGCGAGCAGCTGTTCGCGCTGGTCGACGCGCTGGACTCGTCCGGCTCGCTGCGGCGCACCCTGACCGACCCGTCGGCCGCCGCCGAGGCCAAGGCCGCGCTGGTGGCCCGGCTGCTGACCGGCGCCGACCCCCGCGTGGCCGAGGCCGCGCAGGGGCTGGTGCGGGCGCGGTGGTCCGCGGAGGACGACCTCGCCGACGCCGTCGAGCAGCTGGCCTTCTCGGCCGTGCTCGCCTCGGCGGAGGCGGACGGCACGATCGAGCAGGTCCAGGAGGAGCTGTTCCGGATCGGCCGCGCGCTCGCCGGTCAGCGCGAGGTGCGCCGCCGGCTGTACGACGACACGCTGCACGGCCAGGTGCGCGGCGAGCTCGTCGACCGCCTGCTCAACGGCACGGGCGCCCCCGTCACCCGGGTGCTCGCGCGCCGGGCGGCCGTGGCGCCGCGCGGCCGCCGGTACGTGGCGACGCTGGGCCACCTCGGCGACCTGATCGCCGAGCGCCGCAGCCGCACGGTCGCCACCGTGACCAGCGCCGCGGACCTCGGCACCGCCCAGCGGGCGCGGCTCGCGGAGATCCTCGGCCGCGCGTACGGACGCGAGATCCAGGTGCAGGTCCTCGTGGACCCGCACGTCCTCGGCGGCCTGCGCGTGCAGCTCGGTCCCGAGGTGATCGACGCGACCGTGCTCGCACGGCTCGCGGACGCCCGTCGACGACTTGCCAGCTGACGGGCCCCGGGCCCGTCACGACCCCCCGACCCACGTGGTACTGCACGCCCCCGGCGTGCTGCACGACAGGAGAGATGCCATGAGCGAGCTGCAGATCCGGCCGGAGGACATCCGCGCCGCGCTGGACAGCTTCGTCACGACGTACGAGCCCAACGGCGCCGCCGCCGAGGAGGTCGGGCGCGTCACCCTGGCCGGCGACGGGATCGCCCGCGTCGAGGGGCTGCCCGGCGCGATGGCCAACGAGCTGCTCCGCTTCGAGGACGGCACGCTGGGCCTCGCCCTCAACCTCGACGTGCGCGAGATCGGCGTCATCGTGCTCGGTGAGTTCACCGGCATCGAGGAGGGTCAGGAGGTCCGCCGCACGGGCGAGGTCCTGTCCGTCCCGGTGGGCGACGCCTTCCTCGGCCGCGTGGTGGACCCGCTGGGTCAGCCCATCGACGGCATGGGCGACATCGAGCCGGAGGCCCGGCGCGCGCTCGAGCTGCAGGCCCCGGGCGTGATGGCCCGCAAGTCGGTGCACGAGCCGCTGCAGACCGGCATCAAGGCCATCGACTCGATGATCCCGATCGGCCGCGGCCAGCGGCAGCTCGTCATCGGCGACCGCCAGACCGGCAAGACCGCGATCGCGATCGACACGATCCTCAACCAGAAGGCCAACTGGGAGACGGGCGACCCGGACCAGCAGGTCCGCTGCATCTACGTCGCCATCGGCCAGAAGGGCTCCACGATCGCCGCCGTCCGCGGCGCGCTCGAGGAGGCCGGCGCGATGGAGTACACCACCATCGTCGCGGCGCCCGCGTCCGACCCGGCGGGCTTCAAGTACCTCGCGCCCTACACCGGCTCGGCCATCGGCCAGCACTGGATGTACGGCGGCAAGCACGTCCTCATCGTGTTCGACGACCTGTCGAAGCAGGCCGAGGCGTACCGCGCCGTGTCCCTGCTGCTGCGCCGCCCGCCGGGCCGCGAGGCGTACCCGGGCGACGTGTTCTACCTGCACTCCCGTCTGCTGGAGCGTTGCGCGAAGCTGTCCGACGAGCTCGGCGGCGGCTCGATGACCGGTCTGCCGTTCATCGAGACCAAGGCCAACGACGTCTCGGCGTACATCCCGACGAACGTCATCTCGATCACCGACGGCCAGATCTTCCTGCAGTCGGACCTGTTCAACGCGGACCAGCGGCCCGCGGTCGACGTCGGCATCTCGGTGTCCCGCGTCGGTGGCGCCGCCCAGGTCAAGGCGATGAAGCAGGTCTCCGGCACGCTGAAGCTGGACCTGGCGCAGTACCGGTCGCTCGAGGCGTTCGCGATGTTCGCGTCCGACCTGGACGCCGCGTCCCGCGCGCAGCTGACCCGTGGCGCCCGCCTCATGGAGCTGCTCAAGCAGCCCCAGTACTCGCCGTTCCCGGTCGAGGAGCAGGTGGCGTCGATCTGGGCCGGCACCAAGGGCAAGCTGGACGACGTCCCGGTCGCGGACGTCCGCCGGTTCGAGACGGAGCTCCTGGACCACCTGCGCCGCAACACCGGCGTGCTCAGCACGATCGCGGAGACGGGCAAGCTCGGCGACGACCTGGAGGCCGAGCTGTCCTCCGCCGTCGACGAGTTCCGTCAGGGCTTCCTCAAGGGTGACGGCACGCCGCTGGTCGGCGCCGAGCAGCCCGAGGACGAGACGCCGGTCGAGCAGGAGCAGATCGTCCGGCAGAAGAAGGCCTGACGCATGGCCGGACAGCAGCGGCTCTACCGTCAGCGGATCAGGTCGACCCAGTCGCTGAAGAAGATGTTCCGCGCCCAGGAGCTGATCGCGGCGAGCCGCATCGGCCGCGCCCGGGACCGGATGGCGTCGGCGTCCCCGTACGCCCGCGCCATCACCCGGGCGGTGTCCGCCGTCGCCACGCACTCGGACGTGACGCACCCGCTGCTCGCGGAGCGTCGCGACACCGACCGCGTGGCCGTGCTGCTCATCTCCTCGGACCGCGGCATGGCGGGCGCCTACTCGGCGTCCGTCATCCGCGAGACCGAGCGGCTGGTCGAGCGGCTCGAGGGCGAGGGCAAGGAGGTCGCGCTCTACGTGAGCGGCCGCCGCGCCGAGTCCTACTACCGGTTCCGCGGGCGCCGCCTCGCGGCGGTGTGGACCGGGCAGTCCGACGCCCCGACGTCCGACCTGGCGGAGGAGATCGCGAGCACCCTGCTCGAGGCCTTCGCCGCCGACGCGGCCGACGGCGGCGTGGGGGAGCTGCACATCGTGTCGACGCAGTTCGTCAACATGGTGAGCCAGCGCCCGCAGGTCATCCGGATGCTCCCGCTCGAGGTCGTCGAGGGCATCGCCCCCGCCGGCGAGCACGAGGCCCTCCCGCTGTACGACTTCGAGCCCGACGCGGCCGAGGTGCTGGACGCGCTGCTCCCGCGGTACGTGCGCACCCGGATCTTCGCCTGCCTGCTGCAGGCGGCGGCGTCCGAGCTCGCGGCCCGGCAGCGCGCGATGCACACCGCGACCGAGAACGCCGAGGACCTCATCCGCACGTACACGCGGCTGGCGAACCAGGCCCGCCAGGCCGAGATCACCCAGGAGATCAGCGAGATCGTGTCGGGCGCCGACGCGCTCGCCTCCTGAACCGCCCGACCGCACGACCCGAACCAGCCCGCCGGACACCGGCGGACGACCGAAGGCAGGCAGACATGACCGCGACCACCGTCGACGCGAAGGACTCCACGGCCACGCCGGGCGTGGGCCGCGTCGCCCGTGTGATCGGGCCCGTCGTGGACATCGAGTTCCCCGCGGACCAGATCCCCGACATCTACAACGCGCTGACCGTCGACATCGACCTGTCCACGCAGGGCGAGGGCGAGGCCGCCGGCGGGTTCACGATGACCCTGGAGGTCGCGCAGCACCTCGGTGACTCGCTGGTGCGGGCCATCGCGCTGAAGCCGACCGACGGCCTCGTGCGCGGCGCCCAGGTCACCGACACGGGTGCGCCGATCTCGGTGCCCGTCGGCGACGTCACCAAGGGCCACGTGTTCAACGTGACCGGCGAGGTGCTCAACCTGGCCGAGGGCGAGCGGTTCGAGGTCACCGAGCGCTGGCCGATCCACCGCAAGCCGCCGGCCTTCGACCAGCTCGAGTCGAAGACGCAGATGTTCGAGACCGGCATCAAGGTCATCGACCTGCTGACGCCGTACGTGCTCGGCGGGAAGATCGGCCTGTTCGGCGGTGCGGGCGTCGGCAAGACGGTCCTCATCCAGGAGATGATCCAGCGCGTCGCGCAGGACCACGGCGGCGTGTCGGTGTTCGCCGGCGTCGGCGAGCGCACCCGCGAGGGCAACGACCTCATCGTCGAGATGGAGGAGGCGGGCGTCTTCGACAAGACCGCCCTCGTCTTCGGCCAGATGGACGAGCCGCCGGGCACGCGTCTGCGCGTCGCCCTGTCCGCCCTGACGATGGCGGAGTACTTCCGCGACGTGCAGAAGCAGGACGTGCTGCTGTTCATCGACAACATCTTCCGGTTCACCCAGGCCGGCTCCGAGGTGTCGACGCTGCTCGGCCGCATGCCGTCCGCGGTGGGCTACCAGCCGAACCTGGCCGACGAGATGGGCGTCCTGCAGGAGCGCATCACCTCGACGCGCGGCCACTCGATCACCTCGCTGCAGGCGATCTACGTGCCGGCGGACGACTACACCGACCCGGCCCCGGCCACGACGTTCGCGCACCTGGACGCGACGACGGAGCTCTCCCGGGAGATCGCGTCCCGCGGTCTGTACCCCGCGGTGGACCCGCTGGCCTCGACGTCCCGCATCCTCGACCCGCGGTACGTGGGCCAGGAGCACTACGACGTCGCCACCCGCGTGAAGTCGATCCTGCAGCGCAACAAGGAGCTCCAGGACATCATCGCGATCCTCGGCGTCGACGAGCTGTCGGAGGAGGACAAGACGGTCGTGGCGCGGGCGCGCCGCATCCAGCAGTTCCTCTCCCAGAACACCTACATGGCGGAGAAGTTCACCGGCGTCGTGGGCTCCACGGTCCCGGTGTCCGAGACCGTCGAGGCGTTCGCGAAGATCGCCGACGGCGAGTTCGACCACATCTCGGAGCAGGCCTTCTTCAACATCGGCGGCCTCGAGGACCTCGAGCGCAACTGGGCCCGCATCCAGAAGGAGTACGGCGTCTGACCCAGGCGTCCGTCGCTCCACCCGCCCCCCCGATCCACCCCCTTCCAGGAGGTTCTCGTCCCATGGCCCAGCTCGAGGTCGACCTCGTCGACACCGACGGCACCATCTGGTCCGGTGAGGCGCGTCAGGTGAGCGCCCCCGCCTCGGACGGCGAGATCGGCATCCTGGCCGGGCACACCCCGGTCCTCTCCGTGCTCCGGCGCGGGGAGGTCCGGGTGATCGAGGCCGGCGGTTCCGTGCACCGGTGGTCGGTCGAGGGGGGCTTCCTCTCCGTCGACGGCGACCAGGTGACCGTCGTCGTCGACGCGGCCGAGGCGGTGGCCTCCGGCACGTCCGGTCGCTGACGCCGGCGGGCTGGCGGTGACCGGGCACCAGATCGCGTTCCTCGCGCTGCTGCTCGTCGTGGCCGCGCTCGTCGTCGTGGGTCTCGGGCTGTCCCGGTGGAGCAGCCTGACCCGGCGGGTCGGGTCGTTCCGGTGCTCCCTGCGGGTGCGCGGCCGGTGGTCGCGCGGCATCGCGCACTACGGCGCCCGGCACCTGTACTGGTGGCGGCTGCGGTCGCTCGCCCCGCGCCCCGAGCAGGTCTGGTCCCGGAGCGGCATGGAGGTGCTGGACCGCACCGCCGTGGACGCTACGGTGGTCGGCGGGCCGTACCTCGTGCGGTGCCGCGTGGGCGGACCGCGGGGCGCCGAGGAGGTCGAGCTCGTCATGACGCCCGAGGCGTACGCCGGGCTCACGTCCTGGCTGGAGGCCGCCCCGCCGGTCGCGCACCACGTCATCTGACCCGCGGAGGTCCATCCCATGCGCCTGCTCGTCGCGCGCTGCTCGGCCCGGTACAGCGGCCGGCTCAACGCCCACCTGCCCCTGGCGACCCGGCTGGTCGTGGTCAAGGCGGACGGCTCGGTGCTGCTGCACTCGGACGGCGGCTCGTACAAGCCGCTGAACTGGATGAGCCCGCCCTGCACCCTGCGCACCGAGGACGCCTCGGGCGAGGCCCTCGAGCGGGGCGTGGCCCAGGTGTGGACCGTGCAGCACACCAAGAGCGACGACCGCCTCGTCATCGAGGTGCACGAGGTGCTGCACGACTCCGACCACGACCTGGGCGTCGACCCGGGGCTGGTCAAGGACGGCGTCGAGGCGCACCTGCAGGAGCTGATGGCCGCGCAGATCGACGTCCTCGGGGCCGGGCACACCCTGGTGCGCCGGGAGTACCCGACGGCGATCGGGCCGGTCGACATCCTCGCGAAGGACGCGGCGGGGGCCACGGTGGCCGTCGAGATCAAGCGCCGCGGCGACATCGACGGCGTGGAGCAGCTGACCCGCTACCTGGAGCTGCTCAACCGCGACCCGCTGCTCGCGCCGGTGCGGGGCGTGTTCGCGGCCCAGGAGATCAAGCCGCAGGCGCGCGTCCTGGCCACGGACCGCGGCATCGCGTGCCTGGTGCTCGACTACGACGCCATGCGCGGGGTCGACGACGTGGACTCCCGGCTGTTCTGACCCCCGGGCGGCCACGCGGGGTGCGCGGCGTGCGCCATGATGGGGCGGTGACCACCGCCGCCACCGCCACCGCCGACGTCGTCCTGCGCGGGGAGGTGGTGACGCCGACCGAGGTCCTGCCCGACGGGGCCCTCGCGCTGTCCGCGGGGCGGATCGCGTGGGTCGGGCCGGCGGCGCAGCTCCCCGGCCGGTGGGCCGACGACCTGCCGCCCGCGCCGGCTCCCGGCACCACGCTGCTGCCCGGCCTGGTCGACCTGCACGACCACGGCGGCGGCGGGTCGAGCTTCCCGGACGCGACCACCCGCGACGAGGCCCTGGTGGCCGTGCGCGAGCACCTGCGGCACGGCACCACGAGCCTGGTCGCCTCGCTCGTCACCGCCCCGCGGGACGTGCTGCTCGCCCGCGCCGCCCTGCTCGCCGACCTCGTGGAGTCGGGCGACCTCGTCGGCATCCACGCGGAGGGCCCGTTCCTGTCGGTGGACCGGTGCGGGGCGCAGAACCCCGCGGACATGCTGGCCGGCGACCCGGCGCTCGTGGCCGACCTGGTCGCCGCCGCCCGGGGCCACCTGGTGACGATGACCGTCGCCCCCGAGGTGCCGGGCGTCGCGGACGGGGCGGGCGCCGGGGGCGGGGACGTGCTCGCGGCCCTGGTCGCCGGCGGCGCGGTGCCGTCGGTCGGGCACACCGACGCGGCCGCGGAGCAGGTGGACGTCGCGGTGCACCGGGCGCGCGCCCTCCTGACCGGGCGCCTCGGCGCGCCGGGCCGGTCGCCCCGGCCCACGGCCACCCACCTGTTCAACGGCATGCGCCCGCTGCACCACCGCGACCCCGGCCCGATCGCCGCCTGCCTGGCGGCCGCGGCGCGCGGCGACCTGGTGGTCGAGCTCGTCGCGGACGGCACCCACCTGGCCGACGGCACCGTGCGGGCGGTCTTCGACCTGGTCGGGCCCGGCTCGATCGCCCTGGTCACCGACGCGATGGCCGCGGCCGGCATGGCGGACGGCGACTACCGGCTCGGCCCGATGGCGGTCCGGGTGGGCGGCGGGGTCGCGCGGGTCCTCGCCGACGACGGCTCGGCCGGCGCGATCGCCGGTGGCACGGCGCACCTGCTGGACGTCGTGCGGACGGTGGTGCGCTCGGGGATCGGCCTGGTGGCGGCCGTGCGCTCCGCCGCGACGACGCCCGCGGAGGTGCTGGGCCGGCCGGACCTCGGCGCGCTGGCGCCGGGTCGGCGGGCGGACGTGGTCGTGACGGACGAGGACCTGGTTCCCGTGGCCGTCTACCGGGCGGGGCGGCTGGTCACGGCCTGACCGGCGCCCCGGGCCGCCCCCCGCGCGGGCTCAGGCCGCGGGGGAGCCCGCCGGTGGCGCGACGCTGCCGTGGTCGCTGTACGCGGGGGAGACCAGCCGGGTCTCGGCCGTGTCCTCCCCGGAGAGCCGCGCCATGACCATCTCCACCGCGATCCGGCCGATCCGCTCGCCCGGCACCTCGATGAGCGACACCGGCACGGGGAGCCCGGCCGCCATCTCGGCCGGGCTGACCGCGACGACCGACAGGTCCTCCGGCACCCGGAGCCCCCGCTCGGCCGCGCGGGCGAGCAGCCCGCCGAGCGCCGCCTCGTTGTGCACCACGAGCCCGGTCGTCCCCGGGTGCCGGTCGAGCGCGGCGTCGAGCGCGGCGGCGCCGCCGGAGAAGCTCGGCTCGGCCGGCACGACGTCGGCCTCGACCCCGCTCGACGCGGCCTGCTCGAGCACGCCCTGCCGCATGCGCACCGCGTAGTTCGCGCGGTGGTCGAGCCGGTCCTGGGACGCGCCCACGAGGACGACCCGGCGGTGCCCGTGCCCCGCGAGCTCCCGGACCGCGAGCCGCCCCGCCCCGGCGAAGTCCAGGTCGACGCAGCTCAGCCCCGTGGTGTCGTCGGGGACGCCGATGAGGATGCTCGGCAGCCCGAGGGCGCGCAGCGCGGGGAGCCGGGCGTCCTCCGACTCGATGTCCATGACGATGAGCGCGTCCGCGGTCGAGCTCGCGGCGACCCGGTCGATGCCCTGCGCGTCGTCCTGGGTGAGCACGAGGACGTCGTGGTCGTGCTCGCGGGCGGTGGTCACGACCCCGCCGACGAACTGCATGATGATCTGGACGTTGATCCCGGGCCGGAACGGCACCATCAGCGCGATCACGTTGCTGCGGCTGGACGCCAGGGCGCGCGCGCCCGCGTGCGGGCGGTACCCGAGGTCGGCGATCGCGCGCTGCACCCGGTCGCGCGTGGGGCCGGAGATGGTGCGCTTGCCGCTCAGCACGTAGCTGACGGTCGACACGGACACCCCCGCCGTGCGGGCCACGTCCCCGATGGTCGCCATCCGCCCAGGGTAGTGGGGGTGCGGGGCGTCGGTGCGCAGGTGGGCGGGCCGGTGGGCGGCGGGCCTCGCGGGCGGCCCGCCGTCAGCCCGCCGCAGGCGGTGGGCGAAGCGCTTCGCACTGTGCAAGCGATTCGATGACGGGACGGCTCCGCTCGCCCTCGGCCCCGAGCGCTGGTGGTCACGCCCGCACGATCCCGGGCCTTGACGTGGTACGGGCTGCCCCGCCTAGTATCGAAGCGATTCGACGAACATCGTGATCGATTCGAGACATCGAGGACTGGACGAGCTCGCGAGGGCGCGCCTACAGTGACGACCGCGCGAAGCGCTTCGACACCTCACGGACGAGGTGCCGCCACAGCCGTCGAGGGAGAGGGCCGCACGACGATGGTGACGATGCAGGACGTGGCACGCCGGGCCGGCGTCGCGCTGTCCACCGTGTCGGCCACCCTCACCGGCGCCCGTCCCGTCTCCGCGGCGACCCGCGCCCGGGTCGAGTCCGTCATGGACGAGCTCGGCTACCGCCCCAACGCGCTCGCCCGCGGGCTGGCCACCCGCCGGAGCCGGGTCCTCGCGCTGACCTACCCGGTCGCCGACTCGGGCCTGAGCCGCACGTCCGCCGAGTTCGTGCTCAGCGCCGCCGCCGTCGCGCAGGAGCGCGGCTACCAGCTGGTGCTCTGGCCGTTCGCCGCCGAGGACGCCGACGGGGTGCTCGACGTCGCCCGCCGCGGCCTGGCCGACGGCGTGCTGGTCATGGAGGTGCACGCGTGGGACGCGCGGGTCGCGGCCCTGCGCGGCGCCGGCGTCCCGGTGACGCTCATCGGGCGCACCGCGGACGACGCGGACCCGGACGTGCCCACCGTGGACGTCGACTTCGCGGCGACGCTGGCCGACGCGGTCGCGCACCTCGCGGCCCTCGGCCACCGCCGGATCGCGTTCGTGAACCACGCGGAGCGCCGCCTCGCCGAGGGTCACGGCCCGACCGTGCGCGCCGCCGCGGCGTACACCCAGGAGATGCTGGCGCGCGGGCTCGACCCGGTGCAGGTGTGCGCCGAGGAGTCCGTCGCCGGCGGCCGGGCGGCGCTGGCCGGCCTGCTCGACCGCGCCGCGGCCCCCACCGCGGTGATCACGATGAACGAGGACGCGACGTTCGGCGTGGCCGCCGAGCTCGCGGCCCGCCGCGTGGCCGTCCCCGCTGAGCTGTCCGTGCTCGCGGTGGTGTCCTCCCCGGCGGTCGCCGGGCAGACGGTGCCGCCCCTGACCACGCTGCACGCCCCCGGCGCGCAGCTCGGGCGGGCGGGCGTCGACGCCCTGCTCGCCCTGCTGGGCACCGGCGAGGTGCCCGCGCCCGTCCTGGAGCCGTGCCGGCTCGTGGACCTCGGCAGCACCGGCCCGGCGCCCCGCGGCGCCGAGGCGGGCGCGCTCGCCGCGGCCGGGACCCCCTAGACCGATCGACGACGGGCGCCGGCGACCGCCGGGGCCCGGACCACAGCAGGACTCGACGAGGAGGACGTGTGATGGCAGGACAGCGGAAGCGGTACGTGGCTGGCGCCCTGGCGCTCGCCCTGCCGCTCGCCCTGGCGGCGTGCGGCGGAGACAGCAGCGGCGGGGGCGGCGGCTCGGACGGCGACACGCTGACCGTCTGGCACTACGAGAACGAGGACTCGGCGATGGGCCAGGCGTGGGCCAAGGCCATCGAGATCTTCGAGGACGAGCACCCGGACGTCACGGTGAACGTCGAGAACCAGACGTTCGAGCAGATCCAGAAGAACGCGAAGATCTTCCTCACCGGTGACGACGTGCCGGACGTCATGGAGTACAACAAGGGCAACGCGACCGCGGGTCAGCTCGCCTCGCAGGGCCTCATCACCCCGCTGACCGAGGAGGCCGGGTCCCGCGGCTGGGACGAGACCCTCCCCGACTCGATCCAGACGACCGCGATGTACGACGAGCAGGGCCTGATGGGCTCCGGCGACTGGTACGGGGTGCCCAACTACGGCGAGTTCGTCGGCGTCTACTACAACCAGGACATGCTGGCCGCGCAGGGCATCGCGCAGCCGACGACGTTCGACGAGTTCGAGGCCGCGCTCGCCACGTTCAAGGCCGCGGGCATCACCCCGCTCGCCGAGGCCGGCGCGGAGTACCCGCTGGGCCAGCTCTGGTACGAGCTGGTGCTGCACTACGGCGACCGCGACCTGGTCGACGACTACCAGCTGTTCGCCGACGACGTCGACTTCCAGAACGAGGCGTTCACGCAGGCGACCGAGAAGCTCGACGAGTGGATCAAGGCCGGCTACATCGCGTCCGACTCGGCCGCGCTGACCGCCGAGGACATGGGCGTCTCGTTCATCAACGGCACCTACCCGATCATGGTCTCCGGCTCGTGGTGGTTCGGCCGCCTCGTCGAGGAGATCCCGTTCACCTGGACGCAGGCGCTGTTCCCGGACAACACGATGCACCCGGGCTCGTCCGGCAACCTCTGGGTCGTGCCGGAGAACGCCGCCAACAAGGACCTGGCGTACGACTTCATCGACATCACGCTGCGCCCCGAGGTGCAGGAGATCCTCGGCCAGAAGGGCGGCCTGCCGGTCGCCGGCGACTCGGCGTCCATCACGGACGAGAAGACCAAGGAGATGACCGAGAACTTCGAGTCGATCCTCTCCGAGGACGGCCTGGCGTTCTACCCCGACTGGCCGGTCCCGGGCTACTACGACGTGATCGTCAGCGAGCTGCAGTCGCTCGTCAACCAGTCGAAGTCGCCGTCCGAGGTGCTGGACGGCCTGTCCGCCGCCTACCAGGACGGCAAGACGGACCTGCTCGAGGGCTGAGCACCCGCACCCCCGCCCGGGCCGGCGGCGCACCCCGCCGGCCCGGGCGCCCCACCTCTCGAGGAGCCGCATGACCACCGTCGACCGCGCCGCGCCGCCGCAGGAGCCGCGCACCCGCGCCGCCCGCCGCGGCCGCCGTTCGCGCGACTGGGTCGGGTACCTGCCCTACCTGCTGCCCGGCCTGATCGCCTTCACCGTCGTCATCCTGATCCCGTTCGGGATGAACATCTGGTACAGCCTGCACAAGTGGAAGGGCGGCAACGCCCCGCTGCGCTGGTACGGGCTCGGCAACTACACCGACCTGCTCGCCGACGAGCAGTTCTGGACGTCGTTCCGGAACTCGATCGCGATGATCCTCGCGATGGTGGTGGTGCCGACCCTCATCGGCCTGCTGCTCGCCACCACGCTGTTCGACGTGCTCGGCAAGCGGTTCGGCCCGCGCGTGGCCTCCGTGCTGCGGGCCACCTACTACCTGCCGCAGATCCTGCCCGTCGCCGTCGCCGGCGTGCTGTGGAACTGGATCCTCAACTCCCAGACCGGCGCCGTCAACGTCGTCCTGCGGGAGATCGGCGTCGCGAACCCGCCCAACTGGCTGGGCTCGACGGACACCGCGCTGCCGACGGTCATGCTCGTGCTGATCTGGATCCAGATCGGCTACCCGGTCGTCATCTTCATGTCCGCGCTGCAGCGGGTCGACCCCGAGCTCTACGAGGCGGCCGAGCTGGACGGCGCCGGCTGGTGGCACCGGTTCCGCGCCATCACGATCCCGCAGATCAAGCCCGAGACGTTCGTCATCACGCTCACCTGCACCGTGGCCGCCCTGAAGGTGTTCGGGCCGATCTACGTGCTGACCCGCGGCGGCCCCGAGTCGTCGACCCTGGTGCCGTCGTACTACTCGTACCTGAACTTCTTCGACAAGTCGAAGGTGGGCTACGGCGCCGCGATCGCGAACGTCCTGACGGTCCTGATCATCCTGATCGCCGTCGTCATCATGGTGCTGCAGGCCCGCAGCGCCCGCCGTGAGGAGGAGGGTCGCTGATGGCCGCCCCGATCGAGACGCTGCCCGCCGGCACCGCCGTCGGCACGGGCCGCCCGGTCCGCCCGCCGCGCGCCCGGGCCACCGACACCGACCGCCGGCACCGCCGCGGCACCGCGCGCTGGTTCGTGCTCGCCGCCGCCGTGCTCGTCGCCGTGATCATGCTCGTGCCGTTCGTCATCATGGTGCTGAACGCGTTCAAGGCGCCGGCGGACTACTCGCAGAACGGCCCGCTGTCCTGGCCGGCGGAGTTCTACACCGAGGGCCTGCGGAACTTCTGGACGCGGGTCAACTTCCCCGAGAAGCTGGTCAACTCCGTCTGGATCTCCGGCGCGGTCGCGATCTTCGCCGTCGTGCTGTCGCTGTTCAGCGCGTACGCGCTCGGCGTCGGCCGCGTCAGGGGCCGGATGTGGATCGTCACCCTGTTCCTGCTCGCGAACATGCTGCCGCAGGAGGTGCTGGTCTACCCGCTGTTCCAGATGGCGCAGGAGGTGGGCCTGTCCAACAACCAGTGGTCGGTCATCATCATCTTCACGGTCATCCAGGCGGCCTTCGGCACGTACCTGCTGTCCTCGGTGCTCGGCACGTTCCCGAAGGCGCTGCTCGAGGCCGCGTCCCTCGACGGCGCGGGCCGGTGGCGGACCCTGTGGGGCGTCGTGTTCCCCGTGGTCCGGCCGACGCTCAGCGTCCTGCTGATCTTCTTCTTCATCTGGACGTGGAACGAGTTCTTCATCCCGCTGGTCATGCTCACGACCAACGCCACCCAGACCATCCCCGTGGCGCTCGCCTCGCTGCAGGGCGACCGCATGATGGACGCCCCCACGACCAACGCGGGCGCCCTCGTCTCGATGATCCCGGCGATCGTCTTCTTCCTCATCTTCCAGCGCACGCTGACCCGCGGGATCACCGCGGGCGCGGTCAAGTAAGGCAAGGGCAGCACATCCATGAAGTTCACCGACGGCTACTGGCAGACCCTCCCCGGCGTCACGGTGCAGCGACCGCGCGCGGTCGACGAGGTCGTGCTGGGCGAGCGCTCGCTCACCGCCTACGCCGGCACCGGCCGCCTCGCCACGCGCGGCGACACGCTCAACCACCCGCTGATCACCATCACGCTGGACTCGCCCGCCGAGGGGGTGCTCGGCGTGACGATCGAGCACCACCAGGGCGGCGTCGACCACGGGCCGGCGTTCGGGCTCGCGGACGCCGCGCCGCACGTCGTCGTCGCCGGGCCCACCGACGACGACCCCCGCGCCTCCCTCACCACGGGCAACCTCACCGCCCGGATCAGCACCACGGGGGAGTGGGCGCTCGACGTCGAGGTCGACGGCCGGGTCGTCACCGGCGCCACCTCGCGCGGCGTCGGCGTCATCACCGACGCCGAGGGCCGGCCCTTCGTCCGCGAGCAGCTCGGCCTCGGCGTGGGCGACCACGTCTACGGCCTGGGCGAGCGGTTCACCCCGTTCGTGAAGAACGGCCAGACGGTCGACATCTGGAACGCGGACGGCGGCACCTCGTCGGAGCAGTCGTACAAGAACATCCCGTTCTACCTGACCGACGCCGGCTACGGCGTGTTCGTGGACCACCCCGGGCACGTCTCGTTCGAGATCGGCTCCGAGGTCGTCTCGCGCACCCAGTTCAGCGTCGCCGGCCAGCGGCTGCGGTACTACGTCATCGCCGGCCCCGACCCGAAGGACGTGCTGCGCCGGTACACCGCGCTGACCGGCCGCCCGGCCGCCGTGCCGGACTGGTCCTACGGCCTGTGGCTGTCGACCTCGTTCACCACGGACTACGACGAGGCCACCGTCATGTCGTTCATCGACGGCATGGCCGAGCGCGGCCTGCCGCTGTCGGTGTTCCACTTCGACTGCTTCTGGATGCGCCGGTTCCACTGGTGCGACTTCGTCTGGGACCCGGCGACGTTCCCGGACCCCGAGGGCCTGCTCTCCCGGCTGCACGAGCGCGACCTGCAGGTGTGCGTGTGGATCAACCCGTACATCGCGCAGCGCTCGCACCTGTTCGCCGAGGGCGCCGAGCGCGGCTACCTGGTGAAGCGCGCCGACGGCTCGGTCTGGCAGTGGGACCTGTGGCAGGCCGGCATGGGCCTGGTCGACTTCACCAACCCCGACGCGACCGCCTGGTTCAAGGGCAAGCTCCGGGCGCTGCTCGACATGGGCGTCGACTGCTTCAAGACCGACTTCGGCGAGCGCATCCCGACGGACGTCGTCTGGCACGACGGGTCGGACCCCGAGCGGATGCACAACTACTACACGCACCTCTACAACAAGGCGGTCTTCGAGCTGCTGGAGGAGGTCAAGGGCGAGGGCGAGGCCGTGCTGTTCGCCCGGTCGGCCACCGCCGGCGGGCAGCAGTTCCCCGTGCACTGGGGCGGCGACTGCGAGTCGACGTTCGTGTCCATGGCGGAGTCGCTGCGCGGCGGGCTGTCGCTCGCGTCGTCCGGCTTCGGCTACTGGTCGCACGACATCGGCGGCTTCGAGGGCACCCCGGACGCCGCGGTGTTCAAGCGCTGGCTCGCGTTCGGCCTGCTGTCCTCGCACTCCCGGCTGCACGGCTCGTCGTCGTACCGGGTGCCGTGGGCGTTCGACGAGGAGTCGGTCAAGGTCACGCAGCGGTTCACCGAGCTCAAGCTGTCGCTGATGCCGTACCTGTCGGCGGTCGGGCGCGAGGCGCACACGGACGGGCTGCCGGTCATGCGGCCGCTGTTCCTCGAGTTCCCGGACGACCCGGGCGCCGCGACGGTCGACACGCAGTACGCGCTCGGGCCGTCGCTGCTGGTGGCGCCGGTGTTCACCGCCGAGGGCGACGTGGACGTGTACGTGCCGGAGGGCGAGTGGACCTCGCTGCTCGACGGCTCGACCGTGTCCGGCCCGCGGTGGCACCGGCAGCGGCACGGGTTCGACTCGCTGCCCGTGCTGGTCCGGCCCGGCACGCTGCTGCCGGTCGGCGCGCGCACCGACCGCCCGGACTACGACCACGCCGACGGCGTCACGCTGCGGGTGTTCGGGCTGGCGGACGGCGCCGAGGCCCGGACCACGGTCCGCGGCGCCGGCGGCGACGTGGAGTTCGTGGCGCGTCGGTCGGGCGCGACGGTCACCGTCGAGGCCACCGGCGCCGTCCCGCCCACGTGGCAGGTCGCGGCGGCCCTGGGCACGCCGCAGGCGGCCGAGGGCCCCCGCGCGGAGCTCACCCTCCCGCTCTGACGAACCCCCTGTCGCCGAGTCTCCGATCCGCGTCTCTGTCCGCCCCGCGCGACAGAGTCCGACATCGGAGACTCGGCGACGGCGCCCGCCGGGTCCGGGCGCGTGGGGGTGTCGCGGGAGCGCTCCCACGTTCGTGTATCGTATCGATTCGACATCGCCGTCCCGCGGCTCACCCCGAACCGAGGAAGCTCCTGATGACCACATCCCGCCCCTCCGGGCGCACGTTCCCCGCCGACTTCCTCTGGGGCTCGGCCACCGCGTCCTACCAGATCGAGGGCGCCGCCACCGAGGGCGGCCGAGCGCCGTCCATCTGGGACACGTTCTCCGCCCGCCCGGGCGCCGTGCTGAACGGCGACACCGGCGCCGTGGCCGCCGACCACTACCACCGGGTCCCGGAGGACGTCGCGCTGATGCAGTCCCTCGGGCTGCAGGCGTACCGGCTGTCGATCGCCTGGCCCCGGGTGCAGCCCGCCGGGTCGGGCGAGTGGAACGCCGAGGGCCTGGCGTTCTACACCGACCTCGTGGACCGGCTGATCGCCGCCGGCATCAAGCCCGTCGTCACCCTGTACCACTGGGACCTGCCGCAGGCCCTGGAGGACGCGGGCGGCTGGACCAACCGCGAGACGGCCTACCTGTTCGCCGACTACGCCCGCAAGCTCGCCGAGGTCCTGGGCGACAAGGTCACCGTGTGGACCACGCTGAACGAGCCGTGGTGCTCCGCGTACCTGGGCTACGCCTCCGGCGTGCACGCGCCGGGCCGCACCGAGCCCGCCGCCGCGCTGGCCGCCGTGCACCACCTCAACCTCGCGCACGGCCTCGCGGCGCGCGCGATCCGCGAGGTGCTCGGCGACGCCGCGCAGATCTCGATCACGCTCAACCTGCACGTGACCCGCGCCGCGTCGGACGCCCCGGAGGACGTCGCCGCCAAGCGCCAGGTCGACACCGTCGCGAACGAGGTGTTCCTGCAGCCGCTCCTCGAGGGCCGGTACCCCGAGAACGTGTTCGCGCAGACGGCCGCGGTGTCCGACTGGTCGTTCGTGCAGGACGGGGACCTGGAGATCATCCGGCAGCCGATCGACCTGCTGGGCGTCAACTACTACTCGACGGGCCGCGTGCAGCGGCTGCAGGGCGAGCCCGTCGTGGGCGACGGCAGCCCGGGCGTCGACGGGCACAAGTCGTCGGAGGTCAGCCCCTGGGTCGGCTGCGACGACGTCGAGTGGCTGCCGCAGCCCGGCCCCCACACCGCGATGGGCTGGAACATCGAGCCGCAGGGTCTCACCGACCTGCTGCTCGAGATGTACGAGCGGTACCCGTCCGTCCCGCTGGCCGTGACCGAGAACGGGGCGGCGTTCGCCGACGAGGTGTCCGCCGACGGCCGCGTGCACGACCTCGACCGGGTCGAGTACCTGCACGACCACATCGACGCCGTCGGCGCCGCGATGGACGCCGGCGCGGACGTGCGCGGCTACTTCGTGTGGTCGCTGATGGACAACTTCGAGTGGGCTTACGGCTACGACCGCCGGTTCGGCATCGTGCGGGTCGACTACGACACGCTGGAGCGCACCCTGAAGGACTCGGCGCTCTGGTACCGCGACCTGGTCGCGACCCGGACCATCGCGCCCGCGGAGACGGCCGCCGGGCTGTCCTGACGCCGGTCCCCGGGCCCACGCGCGCCGGAGGGCGGTTGCCGCACGGTGGCCGCCCTCCGGCGCGACGGGGGAGAATCTCCGGCGTGCCGTCCTCCCGCCGCTCCGGCAAGCGTCCCTACGCCGCGGAGCACGTCCCGCTCGACCTGGACCGGGTCCGCGGCGGGCGCACGTCCGAGCAGGCGCCCGACGGGGAGTGGACCGTGCAGCGCGTCGGCGGGTCCGACCGCACGTTCCGCTGCCCGGGCTGCGACCAGGAGATCGCGACCGGCACGCCGCACGTCGTCGCGTGGCGCTCCGACGGGCTGTTCGGTCCCGACGCGGCGCTGGCCGACCGGCGGCACTGGCACGCCGCGTGCTGGGCGGCGCGGCACCGGCGCGGCCCGACGCGGCGCTGAGACCCCGGACTACGCTCGACGGCGATGAACGCCGCAGCCGCCCCCACGCCCATCCGCTCGCTCACCGTCCTGCCCGCGCACCGCGAGGAGGTGGAGCTGCACACCGCCGACGGCCTCACGCTCGTCGGCGAGCTCGCGCTCCCGGTCGACGCCGACGGCACGCCGCGCACGCCCGCGGCGACGCTGGTCACGCTGCACCCGCTGCCGACGCACGGCGGGTACATGGACTCGCACGTGCTGCGCAAGGCCGCGTGGCGGCTGCCGGCGCTCGCCGACGTGGCGGTGCTGCGGTTCAACACCCGGGGGACGTCGAGCCCCCGCGGCACCAGCGAGGGTGCGTTCGACGGGGGTGTCGCCGAGCGGTTCGACGTGCACGCGGCGATCGAGCTCGCCGAGTTCCGCGACCTCCCGCACCCCTGGCTCGTCGGCTGGTCGTTCGGCACCGAGCTCGCGCTCATGCACGGCCTGGACCCCGCGGTCGAGGGCGCCGTCCTGCTGTCCCCGCCGCTGCACCGCGCCACCGACGCCGACCTCGACGCCTGGGACGCCGACGGCAAGCCCCTGGTGGTCCTGGTGCCCGAGCACGACGACTACCTGCGCCCCGCCGAGGCCCGCGAGCGGTTCGCCCGGGTGCACCAGGCCGAGGTGATCGGCGTCGAGGGCGCCAAGCACCTGTGGGTGGGGGAGCCGTACGTCCGCCGCGTGCTCGACGAGATCGTCCGGCACGTGCGCCCCGGCGTGCCGGTGCCGCTGCCGACCACCTGGGACGGGCCGAGCGAGCAGGCCGAGGCGCCCACCGTCCCGCAGTCGCCCGACGGCGAGGCCTTCGCCGGATCCGACCAGGAGGACGCATGACCGCCACCGCCGCGCTGCACCAGCCGCGACCCGGGACCGGGCTGCCGCTCGTGCTGCTGCACGCCTTCCCGCTCGACTCCCGCATGTGGGCCGACGTGGCCCCGCTCGTCGGCGGGCCCGTGCTCGCGGTGGACCTGCCCGGGATGGGCGCCGCCCAGGGCGTCGCGCTGCCGGAGCCGGCGCTCGAGGCGTCGGCCGACGCGGTGGCCGCGGTGCTGGCCGAGGCCGGGCACCGGCGGGCGGTGGTCGCGGGTCTGTCGATGGGCGGGTACGTCGCGCTGGCGCTCGCCGAGCGGCACCCGGACCTCGTCGCCGGGCTGGGGCTGCTCGACACCAAGGCGACCGCCGACACCGAGGACGCCCGCGCGAACCGGCTCCGGGTCGCCGCCGCGGTCGAGTCGGCGGGCACCGTGGACGAGGTCCTGCCGATGGCGACCGCGCTGCTCGGCGAGGCGTCCCGCGAGCGGCCCGAGCTCGTCGCGCGGCTGGAGGCGCTGATCGGGGCGCAGCAGCCGGCCGGGGTGGCGTGGTCGCAGCGCGCGATGGCCGCCCGCCCGGACCGCACCGCCGTGCTGGCGGACCACCGCGGGCCGGCGCTGGTGCTCGTCGGCGAGGAGGACCGGCCGACGCCGGTGGCCGAGGCGCGCGGCATGGCCGAGGCGCTCGGGGTCGAGGCCGTCGTGGTGCCGGGCGCCGGGCACCTCACCGCGGTCGAGGCGCCGCACGCGGTGGCGGCGGCGCTGGACGACCTGCTCGGGCGGGCGCGGGGCTGACGCTCCGCGTCGCGCGGGTGCCGGGCCGACGTGGCCGGCGGCGCCGGGCGGACGTGACCCACGGGCGCCGCGGGGTCGTCAGGCCGGGTCGTCGCCCAGCGCCCGGGCGAGCGCGACCGGCAGGTCCAGCGACTCGCCGTCCTTGCCGCCGGCGCCGATCACGAGCGGCGGGTCCTGCGGCTCCGGCCGCACCCCGCGCAGCCGCCCCGCCAGGGACGGCGGCACGGTCAGCACGTAGAAGCCGCCGTCCGTGCCCACCGCCACCGTGCGGTCCCGGCGCAGGTACCAGCCCTCCAGCGGCGTCCGGTACCGGCCGCGACCGCCGTACCCCTGGGCGTGCAGCGGCTCCGGCGCGACGCCGCGGTCGCGGGCGTCCGCGACGAACCGGGCGATCAGCTCGCGCGCGCGGGCCGACTCGGCCTGGCGCCGGGCACGCAGGGCTGCCTCGTGCGCGTCGACGGCCCTCGCGTCGGAAGGCGCGTCACCGGACGCCGAAGCGTCCGTCGCAGTGCCCGGGGCGGGCTCCGCCTCGGCGGTCGCCGCGTCGTCCTTCGCCCGGGCAGGAGCCGGGACCGCGGGGGTCGCGGCCGACACCGGAGCCGGCCGCGCCTTGCCGCGGGCCGGGCGCGCGGCCGGACGGGCCCCCTGCTTCGCGTCGAACTGCGCCTGCGCCGCGTCGGCCTTCTCGAGCGTCTGCCGGTTCGGGACCGGGTCGTGGCCGAGCAGGTTGCGCAGCTCGTCGAGGTAGGACGTGATCGACTCGCGCTGCCGGTTCAGGTCCTCGACCTGGCGCTGGGCGCTGGTGCGCTCGCGCTCCGACTCGGCCATGGCCTCGGACAGCGTCTTCTCGGCGTGCTCGCGGGCCTCCGCGACGACCCGGTCGGCGTTCGCCCGGGCGTTCGACAGCAGCTCCTTGGAGTGGTTCTGCGAGTCGACGCGGATCTTCTCGGCCTGCTCGAGCGCCTTGGCGACGCGCTGCTCGGCGTCGGCGGCGTGCGCCTCGGCGTCGGAGACCAGCTTCTCCGTCTCGGCGCGGGCGGTGGCGTGCCGCTCGGCGTCGGCGCGCTCGGCGGCCTCGCGCTGCGCGGCGATCTGCAGCTCGGCGTCGGCGAGCTGCTGGCGTGCCCGCGCGGTGAGCGCATCGGCCTCGGCGCGGGCCGCGGACCGGACCTCGTCGGCCGCGCGGGTCGCCTCGGTGAGCTGGCGCTCGACGTCCAGGCGGGTGGCCTCGCGGAGCTCGGCGACCTCCCGGTCGGTGCGCTCGCGCAGCTCGGCGGCGTCGCGCTCGGTGCGCTCGCGGAGCTCGGTCGTCTCGCGCTCGGCCAGCGCCCGGAGCGTGGTGGCCTCGTTCTCGGTGCGCTCGCGGAGCTCGGTCGTCTCCCGCTCGGCGGCGGCGCGCAGCTCGCTCGCGTACTGCTCGGACTCCGCGCGCAGGACGGCGAGCGCCTGCTCGGCCTCCTGGCGGGCCGCGGCGATCTCGTCGGCCACGGCCGCGCGCTGCTCCGCGGTCTCCCGGTCCGCGGTCGCCCGCACGAAGCCGGAGTACTGCTCGGCCTCCGCGCGCAGCGCGGTCGTCTCGGCGACCACGCGCTGCTGGGTCTCGGCCGCGGCGCGCTCCGCGGCCGACCGCACCGCGTCGGCGTGCGCGGCGGCGTCGGCGCGCAGGGCGCGGGACTCCTCGCTCGCGGCCTGGCGGGCCTCGGCGATCTCGGTGGCGGCCACGGACCGCTGCATCGCCGCCCAGCGCTCGGCCTCGGTGCGCAGCTCGGCCAGCTCCGCGGTGACCCGCTGCCGCAGCGCGGTCGTCTCCGCGTCGGCGGCCTGGCGCAGGTCCTGGTCGTACCGCTCGGCCTCCGCGCGCATCGCCGTCGTCTCGGCCTCGGTGCGCGTGCGCAGCTCCTCGGCGGCCTGCTCGGTGCTGATCCGGAGCTCGGTCGTCTCGCGCTCGACCGTCGCCCGCAGCGTGCCGAGCTCGCGCTCCAGCGTCGCGCGGCGCTCGCTCTCCTCCGTCTGGATCGCGGTCTGGATCCGGGCGGCCTCGCGCTCCGCCGACCCGACCAGCTCCTCCGCGCGCCGCTGCGCGCCGGTCAGCGCGCTCTCGGCCTCGGTGTGCGCCGTCGACCGCTCCTCGGTGGCCTCGCGGCGCGCGGTCGCGAGCATCTCGGCGACCTCGTTCTCGGCACGGGCGCGGAGCTGGCCGGCCGCGAGCCGCGCCCGGGCCAGCGCGTCGGACGCCTGGGCGTTCGCCTGCTGCACGACGTCGGACGACTGCTCCTCGGCGGACCGGAGCAGCATCTCGATCCGCGAGCCCAGGCCGGAGTAGGTGGGGCGCTCGGCCTCGCGGAGCTGGCGGTGCGCCTCGGACAGCTCGCCCGAGATCTGCAGCACCCGCTCGTCCATCGAGGCGACCTGGCTGCGGGCCTCCTGCAGCGCGCGCTCCAGCTCCGACAGCCGGGTGTCGACGGGTCCGCGGTCGTAGCCACGGAAGTTGACCACCGGGAAGGGCGTACGGTCGTCTGCCACGAAGTTCCTCCTGCGAGCGCGCGCGAGCGCTTGTGGGGACGGCCTCCGGGCGGGAGGCTCGGGGCGTCGGTCGGCCCGCGTCCGCCGTCCAGGGTATCGGCAGCGCCACCGGGCGGAACACCCGTCGCCGGGCCCGCGCGGGGCCCGATTTGCCCGGACCCCGAGGTGGTCCGCCTATCCTGGGACGTCACGTTCGAGAGGAAGATGCGTGCTCCAACGACTGATCGCCGCCGTCCTCGGTGTGCTCGGGGTCGCGGCCATCGGGCTCGGCGTCGCCTCGGCCACCGTCTGGCGGGCGGACGACCCGCTGGTCGCCACCGCCGCGCCCGGGGGCGGGACCCGGACCCTCGTGACCGACCCGGGCGTGCTCGAGCTCGCGGGGGACCCCGTGACCGTCACCGTGCACGCCGACGGTGCGCCGGTGGTGCTCGCCGTCGGGCGGGACACGGACGTGACCGCCTGGGTGGGGGACGACCCCTACGAGCGGGTCACCGGCCTGTCCGACTGGCACACGCTCGCCACCACCGCCGGCCAGGACGCCGCGGAGCCGACGGCGAGCCCGTCCGGCCCGGCGACCGAGGCGTCGCCGTCACCCTCCGCGAGCGACGACGCGAGCGCGGCGGCCACGCAGGCCGCCGACCCCACGGGCAACGACATGTGGGTCGCCGAGGTGGCGGGCGACGGGTCCGCGACGCTCGACTGGCCGGCCCAGGAGGGGCGCTGGTCGCTGCTCGCGGTGAGCCTGGGGGACACCGCCCCGGTGCTCGACCTGTCCTGGCCGCAGACCGTGACCACTCCCTGGCTGTGGCCGGGCGTCGCACTCGGCGTCCTGCTGCTGGCGGTCGCCGCGATCCTGCTCGTGCGCATCCTGCGCGAGCGGCGCGAGGGCCCGGACGCCGGGTGGACCGACGTCAGCACCGGGATGCTCGCGACCGTGCCGCTGCCCGGTGCGGCGGGCACGCCCGGTGCGGGCGCACCCGCGGCCGGGACGCCGACCGGGGCCGTCCCGGTGGGCACGGTCACCCCCGGCGTGCCGCTGACCCGCCGGCAGATCCGCGAGGCCGAGGCCGCCGCCGCTGCGGCGCGCAGGCGCGG
>NZ_SZYE01000360.1 GCF_005239125.1 Cellulomonas hominis
CCGGCGGCGGCGCGAACGGGTCGGCGGCCACGGGGCGGCGCTGCGGGGCGTCCTGCGGCGCGTCGCCGGCGCGCTCGTCGGGCGCGGTCACGGCAGGTGCACCGCGGTGGCGAAGGTGTCCCACCCGCGGGTCAGCCGGGCGCTCAGGCCGGCGTCGAACTCGCCCTCGGGGAACTGCGCGACCACCGCGGCGGCGCCGGCGCCGGTGCGCGACGACACGACCTCGACGACGGTGTCCCCCGACTGCCAGGCGGCGTGCCAGGGCTCGGCGGACAGCAGGTAGACGGTGCGGCCCTCGACGTCGATCGGCTCCGCGGCGGTGAGCGCGGAGACGTCGAGCCGGCCGTGCTGCTCGGTGACGACGACGTCCCCGGTCGGCCCGGACAGGTCCACCTCGAGCGTGCCGCCGTCGTCGCGCAGGTGCACGGCCGTGACCGCCCAGCCCGCGGGGACCTGCTCGGGGCAGGTCCAGCCCTCGGCGCGCATCCAGTCGAGGTAGTCCCGGGTGGTCGCGCCCGCGGCGGGCGCGGCGCCCTCCGACCCGGCGGCGACCACGGGCACCGCGGCGGGACCGGCCTCGCCGAGCAGCGACAGCGCCTCCGCCGACTGGGTCGCCGGGGCGACGGTGGGGCGGTCGCCCAGCAGGAACAGCCCGACCGCGACCACGCCGAGGCCGGTGAGGGACCCCACCGCCGCCCGCAGGCCGCGGCGGGTCGCACCGGCGGCCGTCGCCCCGGGGGCGCTCCCGACGACGGGGCGGTCGCCGAGCAGCCGGCGCGAGCCGAGCACCGAGCCGCCCAGGACGGAGTGCCCACCGAGCACGGACCGCCCGCCGAGGACGCCCTCGCCGAACGGACCGCGCCCGCCGAGCAGGCCCCCGATCCCGGACGTCGCGGGTGCCGACCCGGTGAACGCCGCCGCGCCGCGCACGGCGGACGGCGGCACGAACGGGTCCATGGGCCGCGCGCCGCCCGGGCGGGCGACGGCGTCGGCACCCGAGGGCACGGGCGCACCGCCCAGGGCGAGCAGGCGGGCCGTGAGGTCGCCGGCGGGCCGGACGTCGTCGCAGCCGGACAGCACGCGCCGGGCGGCGCGCGCC
>NZ_SZYE01000361.1 GCF_005239125.1 Cellulomonas hominis
GCCCGCGGGGGCGTCCCGGTCGGGGGCGGCGTCCGCGTCGGCGGCACGCGGCGCGCTCGTGCCGTCCTGCGGCTCCGCCCGGTCGGCGGGGACGCCGGTCTCGTCACCGTCCGGCCCGTCGCCGTCGGCCACCCGGGCCGACACGGCCGCGGTCGGCCCCGTGGCGGGCACGGCGCGGGTCCCGCGGACGGGCGTCACGTCGGCGACCTCGTCGCGGTGGGCGGCGGCCTGCTGGGCGTGGTCCTCCCCGGTCGCCGGGGCGTCGGAATCGGAGGGGGCCTCCGTCGTCGCCGCGGCGGCGTCCTCGCGTCCCGCGGCCCGGCGGCCCCGTCGCCGCGCGGTCTCGCCCGCGCGCGCCCAGGCCTCGGGGTCGGGCCACTCCTCGGCACCGGGGTCCCGCGCGGGCAGCCCGCTGCCGTCCTCGGCGCGTACGGCGGTGGCGACGCCGGAGAGCACGACGTCCACCTGCTGCACCCCGACGGCCCGCGCCAGCGCGAGCGCCAGCCAGGGCAGCGCCGCGTGCACGAGCACAGCCCCGGCCCGGCCCTGTCCCGCGGCGAGCAGCAGGCTCGGCAGGGCCGCCCAGACGACCGCGGCCCACATCCGCACGCCCACGGAGCGCGTCGCCGCGCCGGCGGCGAACCAGGCGCCGAGCCCGGACAGCAGCACCGACCCGAGCACGAGGACGGCGAGCGCGACGCCCAGGCTGCCCCCGGCGACCGCGGTGCCGGGGAGCAGCGCGGTGACGAGCGCGTCCGCGGGGCCGGGCGAGCCGAGCCCGCCGGACACCCAGCCGCTGGTGGCGGCGGCCCACACGTCGCGCAGGCCGGAGGACGCCGCGAGCAGCGCGCCCCCGACCAGCGGCTCGCCCGACAGGGTGCCGAGGACGAGCGGCCCGAAGGCGGCACCGGTGACGGCGACCAGGGCGACCGCGACGCCGACGAGGCCCGCGCGCCGGCGCAGCGCGAGCGCGGCGAGCTCGCGGAGCTCCAGCTCGCTCGGCGCCCGGCGGGTCGTCCGGGCGCCG
>NZ_SZYE01000362.1 GCF_005239125.1 Cellulomonas hominis
GCCCTCGGCGCGGCCCGGGCGCTCGGCGCGGTCGAGCGCGCGCTGCAGCAGGCCGCGGACGAGCGGGACGCCGCCGAGGCCGCGCGGGCCGAGCGGGAGACCGCGCTGTCGGCGGTGCGGTCGCGCGTCGACGAGACCCAGCGCGAGGTGGCCCGGCTCACGGACGCCGCCCACCGGGACGAGGTGCTCCGTGCCGAGCAGCGGCTCCGGGTCGAGCAGCTGGAGATCCGGGCCGTCGAGGACCTGGGCATCGACCCGGCGGTGCTGGTCGAGGAGTTCGGGCCGCACCGGGCGGTGCCGGTGCTGACCCCGCCGGGCGCCGACCCCGCCGACGACGAGGACGCCGGCCCCCGCGAGGTGCCCTACGTCCGCGCCGAGCAGGAGAAGCGGCTCAAGGCCGCCGAGCGGGCCCTGTCGCAGCTCGGCCGGGTCAACCCGCTGGCCCTGGAGGAGTTCGCCGCGCTCGAGGAGCGGCACAAGTTCCTGGTCGAGCAGCTCGCCGACCTGAAGAAGTCGCGCGCCGACCTGCTGGAGATCGTCAAGGACATCGACGAGCGCGTCGAGCGGGTGTTCGCGGACGCCTACCGGGACACCGCCGAGCAGTTCGACCGCGTGTTCCCCCGGCTGTTCCCGGGCGGCGAGGGCCGCCTCGTGCTGACCGACCCGTCCGACATGCTCACCACGGGCATCGAGGTCGAGGCCCGGCCCGCCGGCAAGAAGGTCAAGCGGCTCTCCTTGCTGTCCGGCGGCGAGCGGTCGCTCACGGCCGTGGCGCTGCTGGTGTCGATCTTCAAGGCCCGGCCCAGCCCGTTCTACGTGATGGACGAGGTCGAGGCGGCGCTGGACGACGCCAACCTCGGCCGGCTGCTGGAGATCTTCCGCGAGCTGCAGGAGGACTCCCAGCTCATCGTCGTGACGCACCAGAAGCGCACGATGGAGATCGCCGACGCCCTGTACGGCGTGACGATGCGCGGCGACGGCGTGACGACCGTCATCTCCCAGCGGCTGCGCGACGAGGTTCCGGCCTGACGGTGTGAAGATCGCGTGCGGGTTCGCGGGCGATGCGGGTGGCTCCCGGACGACGCCGGGGGCGGG
>NZ_SZYE01000363.1 GCF_005239125.1 Cellulomonas hominis
GCGGCAGCGTCGCCAGGTCGAGACCCGCGCGCCGCTGCCGCGGCGCGCGGCGGCGCAGCCCGGGCCGCTGCTGCTCGTCGCGGTGCTCGTGGCGCTCGTCGTGGCCCTGGCCGCGGCCGTGCCCCGGGCGGTGGCGCGGGTCGCCGACGCGGCGGTGCAGGCGGCGGTCGCGCGGGCGGGATCCGACGCGGACCTGGTGCTCACGACCACGACCGCGTTCACCGAGACCGGGCAGGGCTACGACGGCTCCGCGGAGCTCGCGCGGCAGGCGGCCGACGCGGTGGGCTCCGGACTCGCGACGCGGCTGGGCGCGGTCCTGCGGCCGCCCGTGGTGTCCACCACCTCGACCCCGCTCGCCCTCCCCGCCGACGCCGCCGACCCCGGGGCGCCCCGCGGGGAGACGGCGCTGCGGCTGGTGTGGACCCCGGCGGACGGCGCGGTCGAGTGGACGTCCGGCGACGAGCCGTCGGGGCCGTCGGGGGCCGGGTCCCCGGCGGGGGCCGGGTCGCCGCCGGCGCCCGCGCCCGTGCAGGTGGGGCTCTCGCAGGACGTGGCGGGGGTGCTCGCCGCCGCGCCCGGTGACCTGCTGCACCTCACCGCCGCCGACGGCTCCCCGGTCGAGGCCGTGGTGTCCGGGGTGTTCCGCCCGGTCGACCCGGAGGCCGCGACGTGGCACGACCTGCCCGACGTCCTGGAGCCCCGGGTGTCCCGGGTCGGGCCGGCGACGGTCACCACGGCGGCGGCGCTGCTGTCCGACGACTCGCTCGCCGCGGCGGTGGCGGCGGTCGGGCCGCGCGACGTCCAGCGCACGGTCCGGGTGGCGTTCGAGCCCGGCCGGGTCGGCGCCGCGGAGGCCGACCGGGTGCTCGCCGAGCTGCCGGCGGTCCAGGCCTCGCCCGGGACCGTCGGCTGGGGCGCCGCCGGCGGCGCGCTGCA
>NZ_SZYE01000364.1 GCF_005239125.1 Cellulomonas hominis
CGACCACGACCGGCACGCCCGCCGCCTCGGCCAGCGCGTCCGCGAGCGCCGGCAGCCCCGCGTCGTCCCGGCCCCGGCGCCGCCCCGACGCCGCGCCGCAGGCGTCGAGCACCCGACGCGCGGCGACCTCGACGTCGGCCGTCATCCGGGCGACGGCCACCCGGCGGCGCTCGGCGGCGTCGTCCAGCAGGTCACGCAGCGCGGGCACGCCCTGCCCGGTGCGCGCGGAGACGGCCAGCGTCCGCACGCCGGGCAGGCCGTCGTCGGCCGCCAGCCGCCGGAGGTCGGCCAGCACGGCGTCGACCTCCTGCGGCGCGAGCCTGTCCGCCTGGTTGAGCACCAGCACGACGACGTCCGCGTGCCGGGCGAGCGGGCGCAGGTAGCGCTCGTGCAGCGCCGCGTCGGCGTACTTCTGCGGGTCGACGACCCAGACCAGCAGGTCGACCCGTTCGATCAGGTGCTCCGCGCGCAGCCGGTGGGCCTCGACCACCGAGTCGTGGTCCGGCAGGTCGAGCAGCACCAGCCGCGACCCCGCCGCACCGGGCCCGCCCGGCAGCCCGTGCCGGCGGCGCACCCCGAGCCAGTCGAGCAGCGGCTCCGCACCCGCGCCCCGGACCGCCGCGAGCGCCTCGCCGGTGGTCGGCCGCTGCACGCCGGGGACCGCGATCTCCGCGCCCACCAGCGCGTTCATCAGCGACGACTTGCCCGATCCCGTGGCCCCGGCGAGCGCGACGACGGTGTGCTCGGCTGACAGCGCCGCGCGCTCGCCGACCCGCGCCAGCACCGCCCGGCCGTCGGCGACGGTCGCGGCGGGCAGCCGACCCTCCCCCGCGTCGAGCGCCGCGGTGAGCGCGGCGACGCGGTCGTGCAGCGGGACGCTCATCCGCGGTCCTCCAGGCCGAGCACCCGGCGCCAGA
>NZ_SZYE01000365.1 GCF_005239125.1 Cellulomonas hominis
TAGCCTGAACAGCTGCTTGTTCATGATAATGAGTCTGTTCTTTAAAAGCTTGAACCTTTTGATGGCGAATTTCCTTTGGTGTACCTCGTTCCAGTACATATCCTCGTTCATTCATGCGCTCATTATATTTATCCTGCAGAGATGATAAATCGTCTTTGGTTCGAATAAATTGATGTCTACTAATCGTTAAAACATCTTCTTTACGTCTACCATCGTATATCTCCGTTAGAGGGACAGCCACGATATGAAGATGAGGTGTTTTCTCATCCATATGTACAGAGGCGTGAATAATCTTATCGTGTGATAAACCTATCTCGTCTGTTACAAATTCCAAAGAGTCTTGTGCCCAGGCTTGGATCTCGGCCTTCGATTTTCCTTTGAAGAATTCTTCATCACTCGTAAATAAAAACTCACACGCTACGTCGTTTTTTGCACCGTCAATTGCCTGCTCAAATGTTTTACGACGATCACTACGTGTCGTCTTCATTCGCTCGTTATGTTCACGCCTCATGTCTAGCGTGATTTCAGAAAAACGCTTCAGGTATGAATCGCATTTTACAAGCTCGATATTCTCGCTTGATTTATCCTTATCAATATCTAAATTGGTATCTGAAACTCGGTCCGCATTATGTTTGCCGATGCCCCTCAAATCACTCAATGTTTTAATGCCCTGAACTCTAAAAATGGAATAACTCAATCATGGTTCCCTCCTCATTTAAGCCTCCCCCTAATCATAGAGGGAGGCGCAGGAACATGTCAATGTTAGAACACACTCTAATATTGACACTAACGTATCAATATGGTGTGCCCCTTCGGGGGAGGAATAGCAAGGCTATTCCTTAAAGACCGCGGACTCTGTCCACCACCTGCATAAGGAAATCTTCCTTATGAATCCATCCTAAAAACTCCCCCAACCCCCTCACTTTTTTGAGGGGGCTCCCTCGCCGGTTGGCGTCAAACAAACGGGGTTGTTTGAGTGCCAAAAGGGTTCGGGTTTTGTGAGTCTATCAACTCCTTAAATTCTCGACCTGACGGTCTTGCGATTTATCGTTGACAGACCATTTTAC
>NZ_SZYE01000366.1 GCF_005239125.1 Cellulomonas hominis
AGGCCGAGGCCGCGCGCGACCTGTCGGGCGGGCTGATCGAGGCCGTCACGGACGACGAGATCCTGCACGCGCACCGTGTGCTGTCCGCGGAGGTCGGCGTGTTCGTCGAGCCGGCGTCGGCCGCGGGACGCCGGCTGACCACGCCGGCCGCCGCCTCCCGGTGGCGCGCCGAGCTGCCCGCCGCCGACGGCGTCACCCTGGTCGCGCTCGGCGTCCGCCCGGGCCGCGCGCGCGAGGACGCCGCCGCCGAGCTGCTCGCCGCCCTCGGCCCCGACCAGGCGTGGGGCGTCGTCGACGCCCGCAGCAAGACCCGCGACTGCGCCCGGTGGATCGCGGGCGTGGGCGCGCGCCGGCCCCTGGACGCGCTCGCCGTGGGCGGGCTGTTCGACACCAGCGAGCCCGGCACGGTCCTCGGCCTCGGCGTCCCGGTCGCGTGGATCGACGGCGTGCCCGCGTCCCGCGTCGCCTGGGCCGCGGCCCTCGGCGAGCACCTCCCCGAGGGCACCGTCTGGGGCTGACCGGCCCCGCGACCCGTCCCGGGGGTGCTTCTCGGGTCCCCGCCCGTGCGTCGCGCCACCACCCGATCGGTCGGGTGGTGGCGCGCCGATCCGCTGGGGAACCGGCGGGGTCGCGCGCGAGCGGGCGCCGGCCGGGAGGCGCGGCGGGCCGCGCCGGGCGTGGGCGGAGTGCCGGCCGCTTGCGCGCGGAAGGTAGGGTCGGCGCCATGCTGGTGCTGAGCAGACGAGTCGGCGAGCGGCTCGTGATCGGGGACGACATCGTCGTGACCGTGATCGAGGTGCGCAGCGACGGCGTCCGCCTCGGCATCGACGCCCCGCGCTCCGTCGCCGTGCACCGCGCCGAGGTGCTGGAGGCCGTCACCGCCGCGAACCTCGCGGCCACCGACGCCGGCGACGACGCGGTCGAGTCCCTGCGGGGCCTCGTCGCGGGCCAGCCCGCCCCCGCACCCGCCCCGGCGCCGCAGCCCGGCGCGGCGGGCGACGCCGACGAGGACCGCACCGGCCGCTGACGGCCAGGGGCCCCGCCCCGTCC
>NZ_SZYE01000367.1 GCF_005239125.1 Cellulomonas hominis
CCGCCGACCCCGCGCGCGACGAGCGCCGCCAGGTCCGCCGGCACGTCCACGTCGTGCCGCAGCGTCGAGTCGACGGGCAGCGCGATCTCGGCGTGCCCGAGCGCCCGGTGCGCCGCCGCCGACCCGCCGCCGAACGCCGGCCGCAGCGCCGTCCCCGCCCGGGCGGTGAGCAGCGTCGTCCCGGTGCCGTCGGCGTCGGGCAGGACCGCCAGCGGGTGCGCCTCGGCGGCCGCGAGCGCCGCGTCGAGCTCGTCGGGGTCGAGCCCCGGCAGGTCCCCGAGCAGCACGCCGACGTGCGCGGTGGGCGCCTCGCCGCGTGCGGCGGCCACCCCGGCGGACACGGCGCGGTCGAGCGACGCCCACCCGCCCGCGGCGTCGTCGGGCCCGGCCGGCGGCTCGGGCAGCACCCGCACCCGCGGCAGCGCCGCCGCGGCGGCCGTGACCTCGACGTCGGCGGTCACCACGACCACCCGGGCGACCCGCGGGCTCGCCAGCACCGCCTCGACGGTGTCGAGGGCCATCGCCCGCACCAGGGCGGCGCGCGCCCGCGGCTCCAGCACGTCCGCCAGCCGGGTCTTGCCGCGCCGCGCGTCCTTCACCGGGACGACCAGGACCCACCGACCGAGCAGCACGGACGCACCCTACGCGCGGCGGCCGGGGCGCGTCGCCGACGTCCGCGGGGTCAGTCGCGCGTCCGGTCCAGGGCCGCGTCGATCTCGGCCCGCCGCCCCGTGACCAGCGCGTCGAACGCCTCGGGCGGCAGCGGTCGGTCGGCGGTGAACCGGATGCCGCCCTTCGTCGCGTCGAAGCCGTCGAGCGTCGCCAGCACCGCCGCGACGACGTCCGAGCTGAACGGGTACGCGGTGCAGGCGCGCGGGCCGACCGCCACGGTCACGAGGGGCCGGCCCCGGTAGCGGTACGCCGCCATGCCGTAGCTCGTGCCCTCCTCGACGTCGGGCACCAGCGCCCGCGCCCGGTCCAGCAGCCCGGCGACCACCGACCGCTCCGGG
>NZ_SZYE01000368.1 GCF_005239125.1 Cellulomonas hominis
CCCGCGCGGCGCCCGGCCCGCGGGCCACGACTCGGCGGCGGGCCCGACGAACGCCGCCGGCGACCCCGCCCACAGCTCGCCCGGCGCGACGCCCGCCAGCACCGCGGAACCCGGCGCGACCTGCGCGCCCTGCCCGATCCGGACCCCCGGGGCGAGCGTGCTCCGGGTGCCGACGGTCGCGCGCTTGTCGATCCGCACCCGCCCGACGTGCAGCACGTCGCCGTCCAGCCAGTGGCCGCGCAGGTCGACCTCCGGCTCCACGGCGCACCGGTCGCCGAGGGTGAGCAGCCCGGTGACCGGCGGGGCGGTGTGCAGGTCCACGTCGGAGCCGACCTTCGCGCCCAGCGCGCGGGCGTAGACCGCGGTCCACGGCGCGCAGGACAGGTTCTCCGCGCCGGCGGCCGCGGCCCAGCTCTCCGCGAACCAGAGCCGCAGGTGCACGGACCCGCCGCGCGGGTACCGGCCCGGCCGCAGCCCGCGCAGCAGGGTGCGCGCGACCAGGACCGTGGACCCCATCCGGCCGAGCGGGCTGATCAGCAGCAGCCAGCCCGGCGCGAGCCACCACCAGGACGCGGGCACCGGCGTCAGCCACGGCACCAGGCCGGTGACCGCGAGCAGCTGCTCGGCCGCCAGCAGCCAGGTCAGCCAGCGCAGCCCGACCAGCGCCGCGAGCGGCACGCCGAGCAGCGTCTGGACCGCCCGGGCGCGCCGCGGCGTCGGCAGCACGACCCGCTCCGCGGCGGGGGCCGCGGGCTCGAGCTCGTCCAGCCGCCGCGCCAGGTCGGCCAGCCGGGGGTACTCGTACACGTCGGCGACGGTCACGGTCCCGAACCGCTCACGCAGCGCGGACACCAGCTGCGCCGCGACCAGGCTGCCGCCGCCGGCGTCGAAGAAGTCGTCGTCCGGGCCGGCGACCGGCGCGCCCAGCGCGGCGGTCCACCGCTCGGCGACCCAGGCCGCGGTCGGCGTGAGGCCCGCGGCGGGCGAGGCG
>NZ_SZYE01000369.1 GCF_005239125.1 Cellulomonas hominis
CTCCTGGCAGAGAAACACCCCATTGCTTAATGAATTTTCGAATGCAATTTTATTATAGCATGGGTTGCCCTCAAAAAATAGGAGGGTCTTATCATGGATCAAAGCGAAAAACTGTTAATGAGTATCGAAAATATTCTAAGTGTAGCCTCTGACTTAGTTGATGAAGTTGCTCGACTGAAGAGTGTAGAAGAAGAATGCAAAATCCTGAAAGAGAAAGTATTCATGAGCCAGCTTACTCAAGCAGAACGAGAAGTCTTTGCTCTTGCTATTGATGGTCATTCTATTTCGGAAATACAAGACATTCTCCATAAAGAAGAAAGCACGATTAAGAATCAAAGAAAAAGTATCTTAAAGAAATTGAATACCTCATCTATAACAGAAGCTGTTCAACAATTTCAAAATCTACATCAAGAACCTTCAGAAAAACTAATACGTATTTCTTAACTATATAGTAGCCTTAAAGGCAATAGGAGCAGGCTTAAGCCTGCTTTTTCTTTTACAACAAAACCGCTCAACCTTCATTACACTAATGGTTTCGTTTAGTCTAATAATCCTTTCTTAAGGTATAAAATTACATAAATTCTATTTTATAAAATTTTTATAAATATATTGTATTTTTGGATAGTTATGTTAGTATGACTAATGTCGCTTAAATTTAGAGACTGAAAAATAAAAAACAGGGGGAATTTTCTTTATGTATTACATTAAGAAGGTAAGTGCTATACTTGTAACTTTAGCATTGTTATTAGGAATTTTCAGTTTACCAACTTCTTCATATGCAAGCACAAATGAAGAATCAAACCAAAGTCTAGAACCAATTGATCCAAGCCAGGTTACATATGAAAGTAATAAAAATTTATCTGATGAACAAGTTTCAGATAGATTCCAAGAAATTAATTCAAAATATGATATCGAGGAACCGTTCTCTGCAGAAGATGCTGAATTCATTAGAGCATATGCTTCAAGTCCTACTGATTCTACGGATA
>NZ_SZYE01000036.1 GCF_005239125.1 Cellulomonas hominis
GGGCGGGCGGCGGCGTGGTCGCCCTGGCGGTCGTACGCGGCCGTGCACCTCTGGCGGGCCGCCGCGGCGCGCTGACCAGCCCGTCCCCGCGCCGCGCGCCCGGGCCGCGGATGCCGGGCGGGGCATGGAAGAATCGCGGGCATGGCGATGAGAGAGATCCGCGTGGTGGGCGACCCGGTGCTGCGCACCCCGTGCGAGCCGGTGACCACGATCGACGCCCGCGTGAAGGGCCTGGTCGAGGACCTGCTCGAGACGGTCGACCACGACGGTCGGGCGGGTCTGGCCGCGAACCAGATCGGCGTCGGGCTGCGGGCGTTCTCCTGGAACATCGACGACGAGCTCGGCTACGTGCTGAACCCGACGATCGTGGAGCTGTCCGAGGACTACCAGGACGGCGACGAGGGCTGCCTGTCCGTGCCCGACCTGTGGTTCCCGACCAAGCGCGCCTGGTACGCCCGGGTCGTCGGCCACGACCTCGACGGCAAGGAGGTCGTCGTCGAGGGCGTCGAGCTCATGGCCCGCTGCCTGCAGCACGAGGTGGACCACCTGGACGGCCACCTCTACATCGACCGGCTCGACCGGTCCGTGCGCAAGAAGGCCATGCGGGCGATCCGCGAGACCCTCTGAGGGCCGTCGGATCGTCCGGAACCCGGACGATCCGGGCTTCCGACGCGTGTTGAGGGCCGGAGCGCTGGTGCGCACCGGCCCTCATCAGGCATGCTGTCCTCAGCACGCCGCGTGTCGAGCACATGTCTGTTCACGTCCGGTAGGGACGAGGTCGTTGGGGAAGACGAACCTCGAGCCGATCCGGGAGGGATGACATGGCAGGTGCGATCACCCGCGGTGTTCTTTTCGTGCACTCCGCGCCGCGCGCGCTCTGCCCACACCTCGAGTGGGCGGCGGGCAACGTGCTGGGCTCGCGCGTGTCCATGGACTGGACCGAGCAGCCCGCCGCACCGGGGATGTTCCGTGCCGAGCACTCGTGGCAGGGGACCTCCGGCACTGGCGCACGCCTGGCGTCGGCCCTGCGCGGCTGGACCCACCTGCGCTACGAGGTCACCGAGGACACGAGCCACGGCAGCGACGGCGCCCGGTGGAGCCACACCCCCGAGCTGGGCATCTTCCACGCGCAGACCGACGTGCACGGCAACGTCGTCGTCCCCGAGGACCGCATCCGCGCCGCCCTCCAGCAGGCCGACGCCCGTGCCGTGCGCGAGGAGCTGGCGCTCGCGCTCGGGCAGGCGTGGGACGACGAGCTGGAGCCGTTCCGGTACGCGGGCGCGGGCGCGCCCGTGCGCTGGCTGCACCGCGTGGGCTGACCGCCGCGGCGCGGTCGTCGGCGGGTTCCTTCCGCCCAGTTCGCCGGTTGCGCGCCCACGGGCGGTGCGCAACCGGCGAACTCGCGCGCAACCGGCGAACTCGTGCGGCGACGCGCCCCACGTCCGGTGCCCCGCGGATGAGGGGCGGGCGCCTCGGGGATTCCCAGGCCGTTCCCAGCAAGCGTGCCTAGCGTCGTGTGCCACACGCAGTGCGATCGGATTCAACCAAGGGGTCCCGCGGGCCGGGACCAGGGGAGGACGACCCATGGCGCACACCACCCGACGCCGCACGCTCGGCCTGATGTCCGGCCTGTCCGTCCTCGTGGCGCTGGCGGCCTGCAGCAACGCGGACGCCGCCACGCAGGACGATGCCCAGTCCGACAGCTCCGCGCAGGACACGGCCGGCGCCGGCACGGACGGCACGGCCGGCTCGTCCACCGGCGGGTTCGCCGACGGCAGCTACACCGCCGAGGGCTCGTACTCGACGCCGGGCGGGCAGGAGTCGATCTCGGTCGACCTCAGCGTCGCCGACGGCGTGGTCACCGACGTCACGGTCACCCCCGAGGCGACCGGCGGCAACGCGGCGCGGTTCCAGGACGAGTTCGCCTCCGGCATCGCCGACGAGGTCGTGGGCCAGGAGCTGGCCGGGCTGTCCGTCGACAAGGTCTCCGGCTCGTCGCTCACCGGCGACGGGTTCAACGCGGCGCTCGACCAGATCCGCGCCGATGCCGCGGCCTGAGGCGACCGCCGCCTTCGACGCGATCGGCACCCGCTGGACGCTGGACACCGCCGAGCCGCTCCCGGACGCCGTCCTCGGCGCCGTGCGGGACCGGATCGACCGGTTCGACCGGGACTGGTCGCGGTTCCGGGACGACTCCTGGGTGGCGGAGGTCGCCCGCGGCGGGGCGGGGTCGTACCGGCTGCCGGACGACGCCGGGCCGCTCCTCGACGCGTACGACGAGGCAGCGCGGTGCACCCACGGGGCGGTCAGCCCGCTCGTCGGGCGCGCGCTGGAGGGGCTGGGCTACGACGCGGCCTACACGCTGCGCCCGCGCCGGGACGCCGACGGGTCGCTGCGCACCGCTCCGGCCCCCGACTGGCGCTCCGCGGCGCGCCGGGACGGCGCGACGCTCGTGCTCGACGAGCCGGCGCTCCTCGACGTCGGCGCGGGCGGCAAGGGCTACCTGGTCGACCTGGTGTCCGGCGTGCTCGCCGCCCACGGGGTCGCGGAGCACGTGGTGGACGCGGGCGGGGACCTGCGGGTGGCCGGGCTCGGCGCCGGGCCACTGACCGTCGCCCTGGAGGACCCCCGGGACACGACGCGCGCGCTCGGCGTGCTCCGGCTCGCCGACGGCGCCCTGTGCGGGTCGGCGACCAACCGGCGCGCCTGGGGCGAGGGGCTGCACCACGTCGTCGACGCCCGCACCGGCGCGCCGACGGCGGACGTGCTGGCCACCTGGGCGGTCGGGGATTCCGCCCTGGTGGCCGACGTGGCCGCGACGGCGCTGTTCTTCGCCGAGCCGGACCTGGTGGCGTCCCGGTTCGACGTCCGGTACGTGGTGCTGCGCGCCGACGGGAGCCTGCGCTGGTCCCTCGGCCTGGACGGGGAGGTGTTCGCGTGACCGCGCCCGTGCTCGCGTTCGCGTGGCTGGACGAGCGGCTGGGCCGCGTCACGATGTACCGGCTGCTGACCCTCGGCCTGTCGGCACTCGCGGTCGTGGCCCTGGTGCTGGCCGCGACCGACGTGATCTTCGTGGACCCGCTGGCCGTGCTCGTCAGCGCGGCGGTCGCCGTGGCGGCGTCGGTGGCGAGCGCCTGGGCCACCGCCCTGGCGTTCCGCACCCGGCCGCACACCGAATCGGCCGTCATCACCGGCCTGATCCTGCTGTTCCTGTTCTGGCCGACGCTCGAGGCCCGGTACCTCGGCACGCTCGCCCTGGCCGCGCTGCTGGCCAACCTGTCGAAGTACCTCCTGGCCTGGCGCGGCCGGCACGTGCTCAACCCCGCGGCCGCCGGCGCGCTGCTGGTCGGGCTCACCGGCTGGGACGCGACGACCTGGTGGGTGGCGGACCGGTGGCTGCTGGTGCCGGTGCTGCTGCTGACCCTCGTGGTCGTCGTCCGCACGCGGCGGTACGCGCTGGTCGGGACGTTCGTCGGGGTCGCGGTGCTGGCCGTCGCGATCCGGCTCGTGGCCGAGGGGTCGGCGCCGTGGCCGGCGGTCCAGGCGGCCGTGGTCTCCTACCCGATCCTGTTCCTCGGCGGGGTCATGCTCACCGAACCGCTGACCCTGCCGCCGCGCCGCTGGCAGCAGCTGGTCGAGGCCGTCGTCGTCGGCGGGCTGATGGCCGTGTCGTACCACGTCGGGCCGCTGTACAGCACGCCCGAGGCGGCGCTGGTGGTCGGCAACCTGATCGGCTTCGCCTGGGGCCAGCGCGGCGCCGTCCGGCTCGCGCTGACCCGGTCGACCCGGCTGACGCCGCGCACCGTCGAGCTCGCGTTCCGCGCCGACCGCCCCGTGCGGTTCCGGCCCGGGCAGTACGTCGAGCTGACGGTCCCGCACGCCCGGCCGGACGCGCGCGGCACCCGGCGGGTGTTCAGCGTGTCGTCGGCGCCGTCGGCGGGGGAGCTCACCGTGGCGCTGACGGTGCCCGAGCGGCCGAGCACGTTCAAGCGCGCGCTGGCCGCGCTGCCGATCGGTTCCCGGGTGCGGGCGACCGGCCTGGGCGGCGACTTCGTGCTGCCCGACGACGCGGGGCGACCGGTGCTGCTGGTGGCCGGCGGCATCGGGATCACACCGTTCGCGTCCCAGCTCGCGGCGCTGGTGGCGGCGGGGGAGCGCCGGGACGTGGTCCTGGTGCACGCCGTCACCGACCACGCCGACCTCGCCTACGCCGACGTGGCGCGGGCGGCCGGGGCCCGGGTGCTCGTGCTGTCGCCGACGCCGGACCTGGACAGCCTCCCCTCCGGGGCGGTGCACCTGGGAGAGCGGCGGCTGAGCGTCGAGGGGCTGACGGAGGCGGTGCCGGACCTGGCGCAGCGCGACGCCTACGTGTCGGGCCCGCCGGCGATGGTGGACGGGACGCGGTCGCTGCTCCGGCGCGCGGGCGCGCGGCGGGTGCGGACGGACGCGTTCAGCGGGTACTGAGCAGGACCTCGGGCGGGAGGACGCCCAACGGGATCCGCCGACCTCTCGTGCCCGGACGCCGCGCGCCCGGAGACGTGCGGCTCGGCGCTCATGATCGTGCCTGGCGTGCGGGGTCAGGTCGGTGTGCCGGTCACGTCGCGAGGAACGCCGCGGCGACGGGCGCGAACTCCTCCCAGTACTGGAACACGCCGCCGTGCCCGGAGTCGGGGTAGATGATCAGCTCGGAGCCCGCGATGCGCCGGTGCAGGTCCTCGGAGAGGACGGAGGGGACCATGCGGTCGTTGTCGCCGTTGGCGATCAGCGTCGGCTGGGTGAGGACGGACA
Source organism: Cellulomonas hominis (assembly GCF_005239125.1). GTDB lineage: Bacteria > Actinomycetota > Actinomycetes > Actinomycetales > Cellulomonadaceae > Cellulomonas > Cellulomonas hominis_A. The sequence continues at coordinate 4,789 of NZ_SZYE01000036.1, forward strand.
GGTCCGACGGGGCGGAGCGGCCGTAGCGCTGGATGGCCTTGAGCTGGCGCCTGAAGCTCGTGTTGTTCATCGGCTTGTCGCGGTCGACGGTGCGCTCCTCGAGGCGTTCCACGAACGCCTTGCCGGCCTTCTTGCCCACCGCGTCGCGGTTGAAGAACAGGAACTCCTTGGGGTCGGAGCGGGTGACGACCGACCGGAGGATGTCCCAGTAGGTCACGCCCACGACCTTGTCGATGTTCTTCCCGCCGCGCGGGCCGGTGCCGGTGAGCACGAGCCTGCGCACCAGCCCGGGGTGCTCGACGACGAGGTCCTGGGCGATCATGCCGCCCATCGAGAACGAGAAGACGTCGATCGTGGTGCAGCCCAGACCCCGGGTGATGAACCGGTACGCGTCGTCCGCGGCCTCCTCGAGCGTGTCGGGCACCTGCCCGGACGAGGCGCCGACCCCGAGCTGGTCGAAGGTGATCACCCGACGGGTCTGCGCGATCGCGTCCACGATGCGCGGGTCCCAGTTGTCCAGGGTCGCGGCGAGGTGGACGAAGAAGACCACCGGGATCTCCTCCCTCGGTCCGAGCTCGCGGTAGGCGAAGGTGTCCCCGCCGACGGTGACGGTCTTCGCGGGTGCCTCCGCGTAGGAGGTGACGAGGGGTTCGGACGCGCTGCTGGTGCTCATGAGCTGCTCCGTGGTCGGTGGGTGGTGGATGGGCGAGGTCACGCGGGCCGGCCGGGCAGCTCGATGACGGCCTTGCCGCGGATGCTGCTCGACCCGAGGGACTGCAGGGCCTGCAGGGTCTGGTCGAAGGGGAACGTGGCGCCGACGACGGGCCGGACGACCCCGGCGTCGACGAGCTGGGCGAGCTGTCGCAGCTGCGCACCGGATGCGTGCACCCAGAGGAACTCGTAGCTCACGCCGAGCCGCTTCGCCGTGGCGCGGACCTTGCGGCTCAGCGCCGCGGTCGCCAGGCGGACGACGGGGTTCAGGCCCGCGGTCTTCGCGAACGCGGGGGTCGGGGGCCCGGAGATGCCGACGACCTTGCCGCCCGGACGCAGCACGGTGAGCGACGCGAGGACGTTCTCGGCACCGAGAGGGTCCAGCACGACGTCGTAGCCGGAGAGCTCGGCCCGGAAGTCCTGGGTGCGGTAGTCGATCACCACGTCCGCGCCGAGCTCGCGGACGAAGTCGGCGTTCTTCCCCGAGGCGGTGGCCGCCACGGTGGCGCCGAGGTGCTTGGCGAGCTGGATCGCGATGGTCCCGACGCCGCCGGCTCCGGCGTGGACGAGGACCTTCTGCCCGGCCCGCACGTCGCCCGCGTCCACCAGCGCCTGCCACGCGGTGAGCGCCACGAGCGGCAGCGACGCCGCCTCGACGGTGCTGACCGAGGCGGGGGCCAGGGCGAGATCGGCCTGGTCGACCGCGATGCGCTCGGCGAACGTCCCGATGCGGAAGTCGCGGGGTCGCGCGTACACCCGGTCGCCGATGCCGAACCCGCTGACGTGCCGGCCCGTGCGGATGACGGTGCCGGCCAGGTCGTGGCCGAGCGTGACAGGCGGCCGGTAGGGCAGGATCGCCCTGAACTCGCCCGACCGGATCCGCTCGTCGAGGTGGTTCAGGCTCGCTGCCTCCACCCTGATCAGGACGTCCTGGTCCCCAACGACGGGTTCCGGGACGTCGGCCTCGTGGGCGGGCTGCTGGTACGTGTCGAACACGAACGCTCGCATGGTGGCTTTCCCTCGGTGTGGATCGGTGGTCCCGGTCAGCGCTGCAGGAGACGGTTCATCACGTCGACGACGGCGCCCCGGTTCTGGGAGGCGACTCCGTGGCCGGAGTCGGGGAAGACGTGCAGGTCTGCGTCCGGGTACCGGGCCAGCAGGGCCCGCGCGTTGCCGACCGGCACCATGCGGTCGCTGTCGCCGTGCACGACCGACACCGACCCCCGGAACGAGCTCGGCGGCGCCGGGCCGTCGTGGCCCCACCGGTTCACCGCGCGCAGCTGCCCCCGGAGCACGCCGGGGGTGACGGGTGCGTCCCGGCCCGTGCGGCGCAGCCGCAGCCGCGCCCGGTACTCCGTCGCGGCCCGCCTCCCCGTCGTGGTGCGGGTGAAGAACAGCAGCGTGGTCGGGTCGGTGAAGGTGGCGGCGCCCCGCAGGATCGTGCGGACGGTGACGCCGGTCATCGCGGTCAGCCCCGGGCCGCCCTGCGGACCCGTGCCGGCGAGGACGACGCGTTCCACGAGCCCGGGGGACTGCCGGAGGATCTCCTGGGCGACCATGCCACCCATCGACAGGCCGAGCAGATCCACCCGGGACAGCCCCAGGGCGCGGATCGCGGCGATCGCGTCGGCGGCCATGTCGTCGAACCGGTCCCGGACCTGTCCCGTGGACCCGCCCACCCCTCGGTAGCCGAGCAGGATCACCCGCCGGCTCGCGGCGAGCGGGTCCACGAGCTCCGGGTCCCAGCTGTCGAGGTTCGCGCCGAGGTGCGTGAGGCCCACCAGGGGCGGGCCGCCGTCGACGGTGCCGAGCTCCCGGTAGACCAGCCGTGCACCGGCCGCCCCGACCGTGCGGGTCGGGGCGTCGGCGGAGCGCGCTGGCGGGCTGTCCGGTCGGTGGTGCGTGCCCGACATCTCGGCTCCTCGATCCTCGCGGGCAGCCCGGCGGGGGAGTCCCGAACGCGCAACCCGAGTGCGCTCAGTTTTGAGTACGATCAGTCACGCTGTCAAGAGGCGCCGGCGAGGGCAGTGCGACCTGGCTCGCCGGGGCGTCGCAGGCGGGTGCCGCAGGACGAGCGGTGCCGGATCGCGGGTGCTGCTCCGACCCTGGTCGCCCAGCGTGGCGTCGGTGGCGTGACCGCGCAGCAGATCGCCGACGGGCCCGACGTCGCGACGGGGACGCCGCACCGGTACGCGTCGACGACGGCGGGGCTGCTGATCCTGGTGCAGGAGCAGACGTCCGCAGCCGCCGTCGACGACGGCGGCCGCGGGGCTGCCGTCGTCAGTGCGGCAGGATCGCGGTGACCTGGCGGCGGACGTCGCGCAGGACGTCCTCGACGCCGGCAGCGGCGTTCTCGCCGGCCGCCATCGTGAGGAACAGCACCGCGGACACGACCCGGGAGAGCGTCGCGGCGTCCGTCTCGACCCGCGGGTCGCGGCTCAGGACCGCGGACACCGCGTCCTCGGTCTGCGCGACGATCTCGAGCGCGGTGCGGTGGTGGGGTTCCGCGGGGTCGCCGAACACCATCTCGCGCAGGTAGGTGCGCCCGTTGTCGACCTGCGCGCGGTTGCACTCCACGACCGGGCGCACGATCGCCATCACCGCGTCCACGACCTCGGGGGTCCTTTCGGCGGCGGCCCGCCCCCGGGCGAGGGCGTCGGCGTAGGCCGTGTTCTGCACGAGCAGCAGCAGCTCGCCCTTGGTCCTGGCGTAGAGGAACAGCGTCCCCGTGCCGATGTCGGCCCGCTCGGCGATCTGCTGGGTGGTCACGTCGTCGACCCCGTGCGCGGCGAACAGCTCGCCTGCCGCGGCGACGATCCGCGCGAGCTTGGCCTGCTTGTTGCGCTCACGTCGCCCGATCGGCGACTGGTCGACAGACATGGGTCTCCTCGGGGAATAGGCACTGACTGCGCTCAGTTATGAGTCTAGTCGCCGCCATGGGGCTCGGGCCGCGCCCGAGCCGATGATCCCACGACGGGCTCTCCTCGCGGCGGCGGCGTCCCGGACCACCCGACGTGAGGAACTGCGCATGTCCCCTTCTCCCGCTCCGCTCTGGCAGCCGTTCACCCTCGGACGGGTCGAGCTGGACCACCGGCTCGCCCTGGCCCCGATGACCCGCAACCGCGCCCACCCGGACGGCACCCCCGGGGACCTGGCGGCGACCTACTACGGTCAGCGCGCCTCGCTCGGGTTGATCATCACCGAGGGGACCCAGCCGTCGGAGGACGGGCAGGGCTACCTGAACACGCCCGGGATCTACACCGCCGAGCACATCGACGGCTGGCGCACGGTCGCCGACGCCGTGCACGCCGGCGGGGGGCACCTGTTCATCCAGCTGATGCACGTCGGCCGGATCTCCCACCCCGACAACACGCCGCACCACCGCCGGCCGGTGGCACCCTCTGCCGTCTCGGCCGAGCAGGACATGGTCACGCCGGAGGGCGTCAAGAAGACCCCGGTGCCGCGTGAGCTGAACCCGGAGGAGATCCAGACCGTGATCGGGGAGTTCCGGCACGCGGCGGCCTCCGCGGTCGCCGCCGGCGCGGACGGGGTGGAGATCCACGGCGCGAACGGCTACCTGCTGCACCAGTTCCTGTCCCCGAACGCCAACCACCGCACCGACGCCTACGGCGGTTCGGTGCAGAACCGCGCCCGGTTCGTGATCGAGGTCGCTCGCGCCGTCGCCGACGAGATCGGCGCCGACCGCACGGGCATCCGCATCTCTCCCGCCTTCCCGCTGGGCGGGCTCGACGAGGGCGACACCGAGGCGGTGCGCGTCCAGTACCGGTACCTGGTGGGCGAGCTGGCCGGGCTGGGCCTCGCCTACCTGCACGTGCACCACCTCGGCGACGACGAGCTGCTGCGCTCCTTCCGCGAGGCGTGGCCCACCGCGTTGCTCGTGGTGCGGTACGGACGCGGGCGCGAGCAGATCGCCGGCGACATCGAGAACGGCCTGGCCGACATCGCGCCGCTCGGGCGGTTCGCGCTGGCCAACCCCGACGTCGTCGAGCGCCTGCGCACCGGCGCTCCCTTCAACGAGCTCGACCCGGCGACCCTCTACACCGGCGGGGCAGCGGGCTACACCGACTACCCGACGCTCGCTCGGGTCTGAGCACCCCGGTCCCCCCGCTCGTCCGGGCCCCCTGCCCCGGGCGAGCGGGGTCACGCCGACCGGTCACCCCGGCGGCGACACGTCCCACCACCACGAAGGAAGCACACAGACGATGCCCACTCTTGACGGAGCAGCTGTCCTGGTCACCGGCGCGAACGGAGGCATCGGCACGCACTTCGTGCACGAGGCCCTGGCGCGCGGCGCGGCCAAGGTCTACGCCAGCGCGCGCCACCCCCGCAGCTGGGACGACGAGCGCGTCGTGCCCCTGACGCTGGACGTCACCGACGCGGCGTCCATCCGTGCCGCGGTGGCGGCGGCCCCCGACGTGACCGTGCTGATCAACAACGCCGGGGCGTCGGTGTCCAGCGCCGGGATCCTGAACCACACGGAGGAGGAGATCCGCCGCAACGTCGAGACCAACTTCCTCGGCCCGCTGTTCCTCGCCCGCGCGTTCGCGCCGGTGCTGTCGAGCAACGACGAGTCGGTGCTGATCGACATCCACTCGCTGCTCAGCTGGTACGCCACCGCGGGGATCTACTCCGCGACCAAGGCCGCGCTGTGGTCGGCGACGAACTCCCTGCGTCTGGAGCTCGCCCCCGCCGGGGTGCACGTCGTGGGCGTGCACGTCGGGTACGTCGACACCGCGATGGCGGCCGGCACCACGGCGCCCAAGCTGGACCCGGCGGTCCTCGTGCGCACGGTGTTCGACGCCGTCGCCGCCGGTGAGTTCGAGGTGCTCGCCGACGAGGGGTCGATCCGGGCCAAGGCCGGGCTGAGCGCCCCCGTCGAGGTCGTCTACCCCGAGCTCAAGGCCGCGCGCGCCTGAGCCGGAGGGTGGCCCCGTCGTCTCGCGGCGGGGCCACCCGCACCTGTCCGTCCGCCGCCGGGTCAGGACGCGGTCGTGCTGCCCACCAGGTGCGGCAGGGCGCCGTCCCGCAGGAAGACCGGGACGACGTCGACCGGGGTGGGGACGCGGACGACCGCGCCCCCGTCGTGCACGGCGCCCGTCGCCATGTCGGTCCAGCGCGCGCCGGCCGGCAGGTAGACGTCGCGCTCCGCCGCGCCCGCCCGCAGCACGGGCGCGACCAGCACGTCCGGGCCGAGCAGGAACTGGTCGTCGACGGTCCACGCCCGCCCGTCGCCGGGGAAGTCGTGGAACAGCCCGCGCATCACCGGCTGCCCGGCCTCGTGCGCGGCTCGCATCACGTCGCGCAGGTACGGCCGCAGGGCCTCGCGCAGCCGGACGTACCGGCTGAGGACCTCGAACACGTCCTCGCCGAAGCTCCACAGCTCGTTCGGCCCGCCGCTGCGCAGCCGTCGTGAGCCGTCGGCCGCCGTGACCTGCTCGTAGGGCAGGCGATCGCCGTGCAGCCGCATCACGGGGCAGAACGCGCCGAACTGGAACCACCGGATGAGCAGCTCGTGGAAGGCCGGGTCCGTCACGTCGCCGCGGTGGAAGCCCCCGATGTCGGTGGTGAACCACGGGATCCCGGCGACGCCCATGTGGATGCCGGCGGTCACCTGGCGACGCAGGTCGTCGAAGGTCGACGAGATGTCGCCGGACCACACCAGCGCGCCGTGGCGCTGCGAGCCCGCCCACGCGCACCGCAGCAGCGCGAGCGGCTGGTCGTCCCCGTCGGCGCGCAGACCGTCGGCGACGGCCTGGGCGAACCGCTGCGGGTACAGGTTGCCGACCTTCGCGGCGGGACCGAGGTGGTACCGGTAGGCGTCGAGGTCGTACTCGCCGTACTCGGGTTCGGCCTCGTCCAGCCAGAACAGGCGGATCCCGTGCTCGCCGTAGTTCCGGCGCAGCGTGCGCCAGAGCCAGTCCCGGGCACGGGGGTCGGTGACGTCGAGGAACGCGCTCGGTCCCTCGAACGCCATGTGCACGTCGAGGCCCCGGTCGGCGCGCACGAGCAGGTTGCCGCGGGACAGCTGGGCGTAGTTCTCCGACGCGCTGGCGACCTGCGGCCACACCGAGACCATCAGCTCGACGCCGAGCTCGCGCAGCTCCGCGACCATCGCGGCGGGGTCCGGCCAGAACTCGTCCTCGAACCGGAAGTCGCCCATGTGCGGCCAGTGGAAGAAGTCCGCGACGACGACGTCCATCGGCAGCCCGCGACGACGGTGCTCGCGCACCACGTCGAGCAGCTGCTCCTGGTTCCAGTAGCGCAGCTTGCACTGCCAGAACCCGAGGCCGTGCTCCGGCATCATCGGCGCGTGCCCGGTGGCGTCCGCGTACCGGGCGGCGATCTCGGCGGGCGTGGCGGCGGCGGTGATCCAGTAGTCCAGCCGCTCGGTGACGCCCGCGTGCCACTCCGTGCGGTTGGTCGCGAACGTCGCCCGGCCGACCGCGGGGTTGTGCCAGAGGAACCCGTAGCCGGCGCTGGACATCACGAACGGCACCGACGCCTGGGAGTTGCGGTGCGCGAGCTCCAGGGTGCTGCCCTTGAGGTCGAGGACGTGCTGCTGGTACTGGCCCATGCCGTACAGGCGCTCGCCGGGCACCGGGTCGAAGGCCGCGGTGACGGCGAGGTCGCCGCCGAGGTGGGGGCGCAGGTCGCGCGCCCGCAGGTGCAACGACCCGCCGGGGTCGACCTCCCGGAGCAGGAGCCGGCCGGTGGCCGCGTCGTGGAACGCCAGGTGGCAGCGGGCGACCAGGTAGCCGCGGGCCTCGTGGTGCAGGAGCGTCTCGGTGAGCACGACCCGCATCCGCCCGTGCTCGAGCGTCGCGACGTGCCCGTCGACGGTCACCGCGGCGCCCGCGTGCGTGGCGTCGGCGGGCGGCAGCAGGGCCCAGTCGTCGTCGCCGACGTCGGACTTCAGCGCCGCGCGGACCCGCACGGAGTCGGCACCCCACGGCTCGACGACCAGGGTCTCGCCGCCGCCGCGCCAGGTCACGCGCGCGCCGTCGACCTCGAACCCGTGCGGGAGCGCCATCGGTTCCACGTCTGCCTGCCTCTCCGCGGTCACGGTGCGACCACCGGGAGGAACACCCGCATGGCACTCGGACCCCGTTCGGCCCACCGGTGGTAGGGGACGAGCGCGACGTCCGCCGCGCCGTCGGCGAGGTCGGCCCGTCGGGTCGGGCCGTAGGGGAACGCCTCGTCACGGGTGCCGGCACCCCGCAGCACGACGCGCGCACCGGTGCCCCCGTCGTCCGCGGGCTCCGCCGTGGTGTCGACCCGCACGTCGTCGAGCGGGAGCCCGGCGGGGAGATCGGCGTCCTCCAGGCACAGCACCAGGGGCCCGCGTTCGACCGCGACGCAACCGCGCACCGCGTCCACGCGTGGGTCGGGCCAGGTCCAGCGGGGCGCGACCGGCAGCCGGAGCACCACCTCGTCGCCGGCCGCGACGTCGACCTCGGCCCAGCCGGGCTCGACGGTGCGCAGGCGCTCGCGGGCGGTGACCTCGGCGCCGGCCGCCCACGACGGGACGCGCAGCCGCAGCGTCACGGGCCGGTCCGGCGCGTCGACGACGCGGACGCGCACCTCGCCGTCGACCGGGTACCGCGTGCAAACCTCCAGCTCGACGGTCTGCCCGTCGCGCAGCCCGAGCGCGTAGCGGCCCGGCGCGTACTGCAGGAGGGTGACGGCGTCGGAGTGCAGGTCGACCGCCGCGGCGTACGTCGTCCAGGACGCCAGGGTGCGGGCCACGTTGGTCGGGCAGCACGACACGTCGAACCAGGGTGCGCGCACCCCGCCCTCGGCACGCGGGTTCTCCTCGTCCTCGCGCACGTCCGTGCCCGCCGTGCGCTGGTGCAGGGGGTTGGCGTAGAAGAACGCCCGGCCGTCGGACCGCGGGGAGGTCGCGACGACGTTGTAGAAGGTGCGCTCGATCAGGTCGGGGTACCGCACGTCACCGGTGGCGAGGTAGAGCCGCCAGGAGGTCATGATCGAGGCGACGCCCGCGCAGGTCTCGCAGTAGGCGCGGTCCGGCGGCAGCTCCCAGTCCTCGCCGAAGCCCTCGTCCTGGTGCCGGGAGCCCATCCCGCCGGTGAGGTAGGTGCGCCGCGCCACGGACCGGTCCCACTGCCGCGCGACGGCGGCGTGCAGCTCGTGGTCCTCGGTCTCGGCCGCGATGTCGAGCGCGGCCGCCGCGAGGTACAGCTGGCGCACCGCGTGCCCGCGCCACGCGTCGGACTCCCGGACCGGGACGTCGTCCTGGAAGTAGCCGGGCCCGCGCAGCGGGACCGGCCCGAGCAGGCCGTGGCCGCGCCGCTCGACGAACAGCGCGGCCTGGGCGACGTACCGCGGTTCGTCGAGCGCCCGCCCGAGCTCGACGAGGCCGAGCTCGATCTCGGGGTGGCCGCAGATCCCGGCGCGCCCGTCGGGGCCGAACGTGCGGCAGACCTCGTCGGCGGCGCGTCGTGCGACGTCGACGAGCGGGTCCGGGCCGACCGTCCGCCACCGCGCGACCGCGGCCTGGAGCAGGTGGCCGGTGCAGTACAGCTCGTGCCCCTCCTCGAGGTCGCTGTACCGGGCGGGCTGCCCGTCGTGGCCGAACGCGGTGCCGAGGTAGCCGTCGGCGTCCTGCGCCCGCGCGACGCGCGCGGTGAGGTCGCGGAACATCGTGTCCGCCTCGACGTCGCCGGTGCGCCCGTGCTCCCAGGCGAGGGCCTCGAGCAGCTTGTAGACCTCGGAGTCGGCGAACGGCCAGCCGGTGCGGACGACACCGGGGCGACCGGTGACGCCGTCGGCGACGTGGTCGAAGTTCGCGAGCCAGCCGAGGCGGTCGATCCAGTCCCGGCAGTGCCGCAGGCTCACGCCGGCGTTGACGCGCTGCCGGTCGGACCAGAAGCCCGGCGCGAGCGTGATCTCGTCGAGAGCGGCACCGCGGTGGCGGTGCGCCCGCGGGGCCAGCGCGACGACCGGACGCCGGGCGGGCGCGATGGTGGGGGTGTGCGTCATGTCAGTCCTTCACGGCTCCCGCGGTGACGCCGGCCGCGACGTACCGCTGGGCGACGACCAGCAGCACCGCGGCGGGGATCGACGCGACGACGGCCGTGGCCATGATCGCGTTCCACTGCGTGGTGTTGTTGCCGATGTAGTGGTAGATGCCGAGCGTGATCGGGATGAGGTCGCCGTTGCGGTTCAGGGTGGACGCGAAGATGAAGTCCGACCACGCCCACAGGAACGCGAACAGCGAGACGGTGAGGATCGAGTTGCGGCTCATCGGCAGCACGATCGACCGGAACACGCGCCACACGCCGGCGCCGTCGATGCGGGCCGCCTCGGTCATCTCGCGGGGGATCCCCGACATGAACGCGGTGAACAGCAGGACGGCGAAGGGGACCGCGACCGTGGAGTCGGCGACGATCAGCCCGCCGAGGGTGTTGAGCAGGTCGAGCCGCACGTAGATCGCGTAGAACCCCATGGCCATCACGACGCCGGGGATCATCTGCGCGACGAGCAGGAGGAAGTTCAGCGGCCCGCGCCCGCGCAGCCGCAGCAGCGCGATCGCGTAGCCCGCAGGGGCGGCGATCAGCAGCGTCAGAGCGACGCAGCCGAGGCCGAGGAGCAGGCTCGTGCCCAGGTTCGGCAGCTGCTGGCGGAACACCGCCTCGTAGCCCTCGAAGGTCGGGGCGACCGGGAAGACGTGCGGCGGGTCCCGACGGAGGTCCCCGGTCTGCGTCAGCGAGACGTTGAGCATCCAGTAGACCGGGAACAGCATCAGCGCGGTGAACAGCAGGCCGAGGCCCGTCTTCCACCAGGGACGGCGGGTGGTGGTCATGGCTGCTTCTCCTGCCTGCGCTGCAGCTGCACGTAGACCAGGCCGATGGCCAGGGCCACGAGGATGAGGATGTTGCCGACGGCGGCGGCGGGGGAGAAGTCCGGCTGCCCGGTGCCGAAGGCCTCGCGGTAGGACCAGACCGCCAGGGTCGTGGACGCGTTGGCCGGGCCGCCCGTCGTCATCACCCAGATCACGTCGACGACCTTGAGGGTGTAGACGAACCCGAGGAGCAGCGTGATGGCCGAGACCGGCCGCAGCAGCGGGAAGGTGATCCGCCAGAACTGCTGCCAGGCGTTCGCGCCGTCCAGCGACGCCGCCTCGTAGACGTCACCCGGGATGTTCTGGAGCCCCGAGTACAAGATCACCAGGTTGAACGGGATACCGAGCCAGATGTTCGCGATCGTCACCGACCAGATGGCCAGCGACGGGTCGGTGAGCCAGTTGATCTGCCCGATGCCGAACGCCTGCAGGGCCGAGTTCACGATGCCGTTGTCGCCGTTCAGCATCCACGACCACGTCGACGCCGAGACGATGAGCGGCAGCAGCCACGGCACCAGGAACATGCCGCGCAGCACGGCCGAGAGCCGGAACGAGGTCCGGAAGAACACCGCCAGCGCGAGCCCGATGGCGTACTGGAACACCAGCGACACGAGCACGAAGATCAGCGTGTTCCGGACCGCGGTGGGGAACGTCGCCGAGGTCAGGACGTCCCGGAAGACGTCCAGGCCGACGAACTCGGCGTTGCCCTGGACGAAGGCGCGCACGTTGTAGTCGTGCACGCTCAGGTCGATGTTGCGGTAGAGCGGGAAGGCGTAGAACACCAGCAGGTACGCCAGCAGCGGCAGGGCGAACGCGAGCGCCGCCCACTGGGTCGAGCGCACGCGGCGCAGCGGTGCCGTCCGGCGGACCTCAGGAGGGGTGCTCCCGTCCCGGCCGGGGCTGCCTGCGCTCCCGAGCCTGGTCGAGATCGTGGTCATGTCGTCCTCGTCTTCGTGGGGACGGGACGGGGCGGGGCGCACGACGCCCCGCCCCGCGCCGTCAGGAGGTGGCGGACTCCGCCGCGGCCTGGGCCTCGGTCAGCGCGTCCTGCGGGGTGGCGGCGCCCGAGAGCGCCTTCTGGACCGCGGTCCACAGCTGCTCCGAGATCAGCGGGTAGTCCGTGCCGAGGTCGTCGCTCGTGCGCCCCTTGGCGTCCTGCACCGCCCCGACCCAGGTGTCCAGCTCCGGGTGCTCCGCCAGCAGCGCCTCCTGGCCCTCGGCGGTCGACGGGATGTAGTAGGCGAACGTCTCGGCGGTCTGGACCAGGCCGTCCGTCGTCGTCATGCACTCGATGATCTGGCTGGTCGTCTCGTAGCGGTCGGTGTCCTCCTGCACCGGGGCGACGATGAACTCACCACCGGTCGGGGCGGGCGCGCCGCCGCCGTCCATCGCGGGCAGCTGGATGTAGCCGGTCTCGAAGCCGGCCTCGGCCGCGCTGTTGACCTGCCAGGTGCCGTTCTCCGCGAACGCGAAGTCGCCGGTGAGGAACTCCTCCCAGGTGGTGTTCTGCGAGTTCGTGATCGCGGACTGCTGGGCGTAGCCCTTGTCGAGCCAGTCGGTCCACAGCTGGAGCGCCTGGACGGCCTCGGGGGAGTCGAGCTGACGCAGGTCGGCACCCGCGCCCCAGAACCAGGGCAGGAACTGGAACGAGCCCTCCTCGGTGTTGATGCCGGCGAACGTGATGCCGGTGCGGCCGGCGGCCGCGACCTTGGCGAGCGCGTCGTCCAGCGTGGCCCAGTCGGTGATCGTCGCCGGGTCGACGCCGGCGGCGTCCAGGATGGCCTTGTTGTAGTACAGGGCCAGCGTGTTGGCCCCGATCGGGATGCCGTACGTGTCGCCGTCGACGACGCCCGCGTCGAGCAGGTTCTCGTCGAACGCGCTCGTGTCGAAGCCGAGCTCGTCCATCGTCGTGAGCATGCCGGTGTCGGCCAGGGTGGAGACGGCGGGGTTGTCGATCAGGATGATGTCCGGCGACGTCCCCTCCTGCGCGGACAGCAGCGCCTGGTTGGTCAGCGCGGTCGTGTCGTAGGCGGTGCGCTCGATCGTGACGCCGGCCTCCTCGCCGCACGCCTGGACGCGCTTGTCCCAGTCGGACCCGTCCTCGTGCTGCGGGTACGGGTCCCACCAGGTGAACGTGGTGTCGCCGCCGGCGCTGGCACCGTCGGACCCGTCGGACCCGTCGGATCCGGACGAGCAGGCGGTCAGCGCCACCGAGGCGGCTCCGACCAGGCCCAGCACCCGGACGGGCATGGGGATTCGCTTCACAGCATTCCTCCTTGAATCGGTGAACGAGCGGCCGTCGGGCAGCCGCCAGCGGCCCGTGCGCGTGCGCCTGGGCAGAGGGGGGTGGCCGGGCCAGCGGGGGTGGTGCTGGACCGGTGGAGGGCGAGCCTGCTGACGCAGGACGACGGGGTGGCCGCGGGCGGCGGCGGCTCAGGCCGGGGGCGGGCCGGTGCTGCCCCGGTCGATGATCTCGGGCGAGATGAAGCGGACGACGTGCGGGCCCGCCCGCTCGGGCCGCTCGATGCGCTCCACGAGCGCGCGGACCGCCATGCGCCCGAGGCGGTCGGGCGCGGACTCGACCGCCGAGTACGGCAGCGAGAACGTGCGCGCGAACTCGTCGGAGTACCGGCCGATCACCGACAGGTCCCGCGGCGCGGTCAGCTGCCGCTCGGTCAGGACGGTGGGGAGGGCGGCCGCGGCCGCCTCGTTGTTGAGGAGCAGCCCGGTCGCCTCGGGGTGCGCGTCGAGCAGCTGGTGCAGCTGCCGGCCGACCTCGGGCTGCCGTGCCGCGCCGAACGCGGTGTGCAGGCGGATACCCAGGCGCTCGGCGCGGTCCTTCGCGGCGTTCTGCAGCCGCCACACGTACGCGCCGCCGCGCTCGACCACGTGCTCGGGCTGCGAGACGAGGACGAGGTCGCGGTGCCCGAGCCGGTGGAGCGTGTCGACCATGACGCGCCCGGCCTCCTCGAAGTCGAGGTCGAACACGTCGACGCCCGCGCAGTCCGCGGGCAGGCCGACCAGTGCACCCGGTTGCGGCGCGTCGCGCAGGATCGGCAGGCGCGCGTCGTCCTCGGCCACGTTCAGCAGCACGATGCCGTCGACCATGCGGGAGTTCGTGATGCGCTTCAGCGCCCGGGTCCCGTCCTCCTCCGTGACGAGGAGGATGTCGTAGCCGAGCTCGCGGGCCGTGTCGGAGACGCCGACGATGTACTGGAGCATCGCCGGGGCGAACTCGTCGGGGAGGAACTGCGCGAGCAGCCCGATGACCATCGTCTGCGAGGTGGCGAGCGCGCGGGCCCCGGCGTTCGGGGTGTAGCCGAGGTCGGCGACCGCGCGGGCGACCCGGGCCTGGACCTCGGGCGAGATCGCGCGCTTGCCCGACAGCGCGTACGACGCGGTGCTGCGGGACACGCCCGCCACCCGCGCCACGTCACCGATGGTGGCCACATCGCCTCCTTGCCGACTGGTCGTCCGCTCGGGGGCCAGGATGGCACACCAGCGAACCGGTTCGACAGTAGCGCGGGGGATGCCCTCGTTCAAGCCCCGGAACGAGGCGCATCGAGCGATCGGTGATCGAATCGGTTCGACGTTCCGCGGGCGAACCCCGGGCTGATCACCCGCGACCGGCCCGCGGCGCGACCGCCACCGGGACCGGCCGAGCGGCGGCGCGTACCCTCGCCGGTGTGACCCCGAGCGCACCCCCCGCCACGATCGCCCTGGTCGGACCCGGCGCCATCGGCACCACCGTCGCCGCGGCCCTGCACGAGTCGGGCCGGACGCCGCAGCTGTGCGGCCGCACGCCGCGCGACCGCCTGGTGCTCCGGACGGGGGAGGGTGCCGTCGAGGTGCCGGGACCGGTCCGGACGGACCCGCGGGAGGTCCGCGCGCCCGTCGACCTCGTGCTGCTCGCGGTCAAGGCGACCCAGGTCGACGGCGCGGCGCCGTGGCTGTCGGCGCTGTGCGGGCCGGGCACCGTGGTGTGCGTGCTGCAGAACGGCGTCGAGCAGGTGCCGGTCGTGGCGCCGCTGGCGCCCGGGGCCGAGGTGCTGCCCGCGGTGGTCTGGTTCCCGGCGCAGGCCGAGCCCGACGGGTCCGTCCTGCTGCGCGGCGAGCCCCGGCTCACGCTGCCCGACGCGCCCGCGGCGGCGGTCGTCCAGGAGGCGCTGCGCGGCAGCCGGTGCGCCGTCGACCTCGCCGCGGACTTCCCCACGGTCGCGTGGCGCAAGCTGCTGCAGAACGCCGCCGCGGGCCTCATGGTCCTGACCGGCCGGCGCTCCGCCGCGTTCCGCCGCGACGACCTGGGCGACCTGGCGCTGCGCTACCTGCGGGAGTGCCTGGCGGTCGCCCGGGCGGAGGGCGCGGCGCTCGGGGACGACGTGCCCGAGGCGATCCTCGACGGCTTCCGGTCGAACCCGCCCGACATGGGGACGTCGATCCTCGCCGACCGGGAGGCCGGGCGGCCGCTCGAGTGGGACGCCCGCAACGGGGTCGTGGTCCGCCGCGCCCGGGCGCACGGCATCCCGACGCCCGTGGGGGACGTGCTGGTCCCGCTGCTCGCGGCCGCGAGCGACGGCCCGGGCTGACCGCCGCGGGGGGCGTCAGGGCGCCGCGACCCCCCGGTGCGCCACCGCGTCGAGCTGGAACCGCAGCCCTTCGTGCGCGAACGCCGTCTGGATCGACTTCCGGGCCGGGTACCCGGCGGTGAACCGCTCCCGGAACACCGCCTCCATCGCCGGGATCTCCCAGATGTCCGCGAACAGGGCGTCGACCTGCACCACGTGGGTCAGCGACAGCCCGATCGTCGCCAGCCGCGCCTCGAGGGTGTCGAGCGCGCCGTGCACCTGCTCGGTGGTCGTGCCGGTGGTGCGGCCCACGCAGTAGGAGACGAACACGAGGCCGCCGGCGGCGACCATCCCCGCGTGCGCCCAGCCCTCGTGGATCTCGTACCGGGTGATCGCGTCCATGCGGCGCACCGTACCGCCGCCCGGAGCCCGTCGGGCGGGAACGGGTGGGGCGTCCTGCCCGACACGCCGGTGCGTGTCGGGCAGGACGCCCCACCCGGGGGACCGCGAGGGCAGAAGGGCCCGGGTCAGGCGTTCGTGACGACCAGCGCGACGTTGTGGCCGCCGAAGCCGAACGAGTTGTTCACGACCGCGAGGTCGCCCTCGGGCAGCGCCCGGGGGGTGTCCCGCACCAGGTCGAGCACGAGCTCCGGGTCCGGCTTCTCGACGTTGATCGTCGGCGGGGCCTGGCGGTCGTGCACGGCGAGCACCGAGAACACCGTCTCCAGCGCGCCCGCGCCGCCCAGCAGGTGGCCCGTCATCGACTTGGTGGCCGACAGCGCGACCTGGTCGGCGTCGGAGCCGAGCGTCTCGCGGACGCCGCGGGCCTCGATGAGGTCACCCACGACCGTCGAGGTCGCGTGCGCGTTGACGTGCTTGACGTCGGCGGTGCCGATGCCGGCGTCCTTCATCGCCATCCGCATCGCCGCGATCTGGCCGCGGCCGGTCGGCTCGGGGGAGGTGATGTGGTACCCGTCCGACGACAGGCCGACGCCGGCGACGGCCGCGTACACCTTCGCGCCGCGGGCCCGGGCGTGCTCCTCGGACTCCAGGACGACGATGCCGGAGCCCTCGCCGATGACGAACCCGTCGCGGTCGACGTCGTACGGCCGCGACGCGCGGGCCGGGTCGTCGGTGCGGGTCGACAGCGTGCGGGACGCGGCGAACGCGGCCATCGGCATCGGGTGGATGGTGGCCTCGGTGCCGCCCGCGATGACGACGTCGGCGCGGCCGGTGCGGATCATCTCGACGCCGTAGCCGATCGCCTCGGCGCCGGACGCGCAGGCCGACACCAGGGCGTGCGCCCCGGCGCGGGCGCCGAACTCCAGCTCCACGTACGCGGACGGCGAGTTCGGCATGAGCATGGGGACGGTCATCGGCAGCACGCGGCGCGCACCCTTCTCGCGCAGGGTGTCCCAGGCGTCGAGGGTCGTCCAGATGCCGCCGATGCCGGAGGACACGACGACGCCGAGCCGCTCGGGGTCGACCTCGGGGGCGCCGGCGTCGGACCACGCCTCGCGCGACGCGATGATCGCGTACTGCGCCGAGGGGTCCATCTTCTTCATCTCGGGCCGGGGGAGGACCTCCTCCGGGCGGACCGCGAGCGTGGCGGCGAAGTCGACCGGCAGGCCGTAGGTCTCGGCCCAGTCGTTGTCGAGGGTGCGCGCGCCCGACGTGCCGGCCAGGGCCGCCTGCCAGGTGGTGGGGACGTCCCCGCCGAGCGGGGTCGTGGCGCCGAGGCCGGTGACGACGACTCGCGTGCTCATGAGGTGCTCCTGGGGTGTCGGGTGCGTGCGGGTGGTTCAGGGGGTCCCGGGCGGTGCCGGGACGCGACCGGGGTCCGCACCGCGGGAGCGCTGGGCTCCCGGACGCCGCGCGGAGGCGGCGGTGCGGCGCGGACCCCGGTCGGGTGTCTCAGGCCTGGGCGTTCGAGATGAACGACACCGCGTCGCCGACGGTCGCGAGGTTCTTGACCTCGTCGTCCGGGATGCGGACCTCGAACTTCTCCTCGGCCAGGGTCACGATCGTCATCATCGACAGGGAGTCGATGTCGAGGTCGTCCGTGAACGACTTCTCGGGCAGGACCGAGTCGGTCGGCAGGCCGGTCTCCTCGCTGACGATCTCGGCCAGGCCGGCCAGGATCTCCTGCTCGCTGTGCGCCATCGGTGTCTCCTTGGTTGTGTGCTGCGCCCCACCGTGAGGTGCGGCGACGGTCGTGCGGTCGATGAACGGTACTGCGGCCGGGTGCCCCGTCAGGGCAGCACGACCACCTGGGCGGCGTAGACGAGGCCCGCGCCGAAGCCGATCTGCAGGGCCAGCGCGCCGCTGGACACCTGGCCCTCGCGCAGCAGCCGCTCGGTCGCGAGCGGGATGGACGCCGCCGAGGTGTTGCCGGTGTCGGCGATGTCCCGGGCGACCGCGACGGTGTCGGGCAGCTTCAGCTGCTTGATCATCTGGTCGATGATCCGCATGTTCGCCTGGTGCGGGATGAACGCGTCGATCTGGTCGGCGGTGACGCCCGCGGCGGCCATGGCCTTCTCGGCCACCGGGGCCATCTGCCAGACGGCCCACTTGAAGACGCTCGGGCCCTCCTGGCGCAGCGTCGGCCAGCCGGCGCCGTTGTCGCGGACGTCGATCCACGAGTGCGTCTGGCGGATGGCCTGCGACTGCGAGCCGTCCGAGCCCCACACGGTCGGGCCGATGCCGGGGGTGTCGGACGGGCCGATGACGACCGCGCCCGCGCCGTCGCCGAGCAGGAACGAGATGGAGCGGTCGGTCGGGTCGATGAAGTCGCTCATCTTCTCCGCGCCGATGACCAGCACGTTCCGGGCGGCGCCGGCGCGCACCAGGGCGTCCGCCTGGCCGATGCCGTAGCAGTAGCCCGCGCACGCGGCCGACACGTCGAACGCGGCGGCGGGGGTCGCCCCGAGCCGGTCGGCGAGGATCGCGGCGCCCGACGGCGTCTGGTGGAAGTAGGTGACGGTCGCGAGGATGACGGCGTCGATGTCGGAGCCCTGCAGGCCCGCGTTCTCGATCGCCTGGCGGCCGGCGCGCTCCGCGAGGTCGAGGACGTCGGTGTCGGCGCCCGCACGGGTGCGGGTGACGATGCCGGTGCGCTGGCGGATCCACTCGTCGGAGGAGTCGATCGGGCCGACCAGGTCGTCGTTCGGGACGACGTTCTCACCGCGGGCGGCGCCCAGGCCGAGGATCCGCGTGTGGGCGGGGCCGGTGGCCTGGGTCAGGGTGGGGCGGGTCACTGGGCGGTCTCCCGGGAGTCGTCGGAACGGTCGCCGTCGGGGGTCGAGGCGTGGCGGGCGACCAGGTCCCGGGCGGCGGGCAGGTCGGCCGGCGAGGTGATCGCGACCGTCTCCACCCCGGGCAGGCTACGCCGGGCCAGGCCCTTGAGCACACCACCGGGGGCGAGCTCCAGGAGGCCGGTGACGCCGAGCGCGGCGAGGGTCGCCTGGCACAGGTCCCAGCGCACCGGGGAGGCGATCTGGGACACCAGGCGCGCCAGCACGTCGGCGCCCGCGGTGCCCGGGCCGAAGGCGGTGCCGTCGGCGTTGGTGAGCAGGGCCAGGCGGGGCGAGGAGGTCGTGGCACCGGCGGCCACCGCGGCGAACGCGTCCCGCGCGGGGTGCATGAACGGCGTGTGGAACGCGCCGGCGACCTGCAGCGGCACGACGCGGGCGCGGGCCGGCGGGTTCTCGGCGAACCGGGCCAGCGCGTCCTGCGCCCCGGCGGCGACGACCTGGCCGCCGCCGTTGACGTTGGCGGGCCACAGGCCGGCCGCCTCGATCGCGGCGAGCACCTCGTCCGGGTCGCCGCCCAGGACGGCGGTCATGCCGGTCGGCTCCACGGCCGCGGCCTCGGCCATGAACCGGGCGCGCTGCCCGACCAGGGCCACCGCGGCGGCGTCCTCCAGCACGCCGGCGACGGCCGCGGCGGCGAGCTCGCCGACCGAGTGCCCCGCCGTGGCGCCGGCCGCGACCGGGCCGCCCTCGTCCTCCAGCGCGCGCAGCGCCAGCAGGGAGGTCGACACGATCAGGGGCTGGGCCACCGCGGTGTCGCGGATGGTGTCCGCGTCGGAGGTCGTCCCGTGGGCGGTCAGGTCGACGCCCGACGCCTCCGAGAAGGCCGCCAGGCGGTCGGCGGAACCGGGCAGCTCGAGCCAGGGCGCGAGCATGCCGGGGGTCTGGGCGCCCTGTCCGGGGCAGACGATCGCGAGCACCCGACCACTCTGCCGGTCCGCGCGCGCCGCGCCCGCTCACGACCCGCACACGGTTGCCGGGTCCGGCTTGTCCGGGTCCCACAACGGCGGCGGGGCGCGGTCAGGCGCCGGGGTGGTCCAGGCGGCCGACCGCGAGGGCCTGCTGCAGGACGTACGCCTCGCGCGGGTCCAGGGGGTCCCAGCCCGTCACCTCGGCGACGCGGCGCAGGCGGTACCGGACCGTGTTCGGGTGCACGTAGAGCGTGCGGGCCGCCGCCTCCAGGCTCCTGCCCGCCGCCAGGTAGGCGGTCAGCGTCTCCAGCAGGCTGCCGGTGCTGGCCAGCAGCGGGACGTAGGCCTGCTCGACCAGCAGCGCCCGGGCGCTCGCGTCGCCGACCAGGACCCGCTCGGGCAGCAGGTCGTCGGCGAGCACCGGGCGGGGCGCCTGCGGCCACGCCGAGATCGCCACCAGCCCGGCGAGCGCGGCCCGGGCGGAACGGGCGGCGTCGGCGAGGTCGGTCCCGGTCGGGCCGAGCACCACGGGGCCGGGCCCGAACCGGGGGAGCAGCGACGCGGCCGCCTCGCGCAGGTCGCCGGTGCCGCCGAGGAACACGACCAGCCGGTCGCCCTGGATGCCGACCAGCGCGTCGTCCGCGGCGCGCCGGGTGGCGCGGCGCAGGTCCGAGGTCCGCACGTCGTCCAGCGGGGAGGCGGTGGTGCCGACGACGACCAGCGTGCTGCCGCGCCCGCTCCAGCCGAGCGCCGCGACCCGGGACCGCAGGGAGTCGTCGACGTCGCCGCGGAGCAGCGCGTCGACGACCAGCGCCTCCAGCCGGGCGTCCCAGGCGCCGCGCACCTCGGCGGCGCGGGCGTAGACCTCGGCCGCGGAGAACGCGACCTCGCGGGAGTACCGCAGCACGGCCTCCAGCAGGTCCCGCTCGCCGCCGGGCGCCGCGAGCCGGTCGCTGTGCGACTCCACGACGTCCACCACCACGCGCACCAGCTGCAGCGTGTGCTGCAGGGAGATCGACCGGGTCAGCTCCGGCGGGGCGGTCGCGAAGATCTCACCCACCCCGTGCGGCGGGCGGGACGGGTCGGCGAACCAGGTGACGAACGCGGTGATGCCGGCCTGCGCGACCAGGCCCACCCACGAGCGGTCGTCGGCGGGCAGCGCCCGGTACCAGTCGAGGTCCTCGTCCAGGCGGCGCATCGCGGCGGCGGCCAGGACGCCGCTGCCCTCGCGGACGCGGCGCAGGGTCTCGCCGTTGCTCGCGTCCGGCGCGGTGGCGATCCGCCCGGCGCGGGTCCGGTTGCGGGCGGGGGACAGGCCGTCGGCGGCGGCGGGGGCGGGGGCTGCGAGGGCGGAGGTCGCGGGCGCGGTCGTCGGCGGGGTGGTCCCCGCCGGGGCGGTGGCGCCGGG
>NZ_SZYE01000370.1 GCF_005239125.1 Cellulomonas hominis
CTCCCGCGCCCCCGCGGCGCCTGCCGAGGAGCCCGAGGCCCCGGCCCCGGCGCCCGCCGGCCCGCGGCCGGGTCTCTTCTCCGGCTTCCGCGGCCGCGACCTGCTGGCGCAGCCCGCCGGCGACGCCACCGACGCCGCGGACGCGGTGGAGGAGGACCCCGAGGAGCGCCCGGAGGCCGACGCCGCCGCGACGCCGGCCCCGGCGCTGCGCCGGCGCCCGATCACGTCGCCCGCCGAGGTGCGGTCGATCGTCGACGAGCTGGTGGACCACGAGCCCGAGATGTCCGCGGCCGACCACGCCCGCCTGGACGCGCTGTCGGCGCCGCTGACGGCGAGCCTGCCGATCGTGCCCGCGCCGGTGGCGGCCGAGCCCGAGGTCGACCCGCTGGGCGCCGAGGTCGAGCCGCCGGCCGCCGAGGCCGCCGGCACCGACCCGGAGACCGCCGAGCCCGGCACGCGGGCCGACGAGGCCGAGCCGGCGCAGCCCGAGCACCGGCCGATGGTCGTGCCCGGCCTCGCGCCCGACGAGCCGCTGGACGAGTCGCACGCCTGGGCCTCGTGGTCCGGCGCCCCGGTCACGCCGGAGACGCCGTCCTGGGCGCAGCCGGTCGCGCACGCCGAGCCCGAGCCCGCGCCGGACGTCCTCACCGGGTCCGCGCCCGCGGCCACCGCGCCCGTCGGCCCCGCCGCGGCGGACTCGCCGGTCGTGTGGTCCGGCGCCGCCGCCCCCGTCGCCGACCAGCCGCTCGCCCCCGTGGGCCGCGCCGACGACACCGCGGTGCTGGGTGCGCCGGTCCTCGACGCCCCGGCGGTCGAGCCGACCGCCCCGGTGGCGGAGTCCCCGGCCCCCGCGTTCCCGGCGCCCGCCGCCGCGCCCGCCGCGCCCCCGGCGT
>NZ_SZYE01000371.1 GCF_005239125.1 Cellulomonas hominis
GTCGCCCGCGCCCGCCGCCGCGCGGGCCGCGTCCTCGACGCGTGCCCGGTACGCCGCCCAGGCGTCGCCGTCGTGGAACGGCAGGTTCGGGTCGTCCGGGCGGGTGCCCACGGCGCCGTCGATCGTCTCCCGCACGATGTCCGCGTGGCCCGCGTGCCGCGCGGTCTCGGCGATCACGTGCACGAGGATCCGGTGCAGGGTGACGTCGGCGGACGCGGGTCGCCACCACGGGACCCGGCCCGGTGCGTCGAGCGGGAGCGCGTCGATGGTCGCGTCCGCGTGGGCGGCCGAGAACGCGTGCAGCTCGCGGACGGAGTCCAGCGACTCCTCCGCGGGGACCCACAGGTCGGCGTTGGGCTCGGCGTCGTCGGCGAACCACGGCAGGGCGCGACCGTGCGGGCGGCCGAACACCGCGCCGAAGTAGTCGAGCTGGACGCTGGCCACGTGCTTGACCAGGCCCGCGACGTTGGTGCCGGTCGGGGTCAGCGGCCGGCGGGCGTCGTACTCGGAGAGCCCGTCGAGCTTCGCGAGGAGCGAGTCGCGGTTCTCGCGCAGGTACTGGTGCAGCGTCGCCTTGTCGTCCATGGGCCCAGTGTGCCGTCGCGGTCCGACACGCGCCGGGGCGGTGCGGACGGGCGGGCGACGCGGGTGGCGCGCCCCGGTGCCCGGGCGCTCACCCGGACGGCGCAGGGCGGGCCGCCGCTCCGGGTGCGCGCCGGCCGGTCCGATCCGAGACTGGCCCCGTGACCGACCGGCTGCTCCTGCTCCGCGCCCTGGCGGAGGCCGTCGCGCGCTCGGGCCCGGGGCCTGACGCCGGCGTCTGCCCGCCGGCCGTGGAGCGCC
>NZ_SZYE01000372.1 GCF_005239125.1 Cellulomonas hominis
CCGGTGACGGACGGAGGCACGGATGCGTCGCGGGACCAACCTGCCGCGGATGGGCGACTTCAACCAGACGGTCGTCCTGGACGTCGTGCGGCGCGCCGGCGGCGGCCTGGCGCGGGCCGAGGTCGCCCGCCGGACGGGGCTGTCCCCGCAGACCGTGACGAACGTGGCGCGCCGCCTGCTGGACCTCGGCCTGGTGGTCGAGGAGGGGGCGGTCCTGCGCCGCGGCCCCGGCCGGCCGGGCACGCTGCTGCGGCTCAACCCGGTGAGCCGGTTCGCGGTCGGGGTGCACCTGGACCCGGCGACGATGACCTTCGTGCTCCTGGACCTGTCGGGTGCGGTGGTCGCCCGGGCGCACGTGCCGACGCCGGTCCCGGAGGACCCGGAGGCCGTGGTCGCGGGCCTGGTCGCGGAGATCGAGGGGCTGATCACCGGGGCGGGCGTGGACCGGGACCGGGTGCTGGGGGTGGGCATCGCGGCGCCCGGGCCGATCGACGTCGAGGCGGGCGTGGTGCTCGACCCGCCGCACCTGCCCGGCTGGCACGGCGTGCCGCTGCGGGACGCGGTCGCCGAGCGCACCGGCCTGCGCGCGGTGCTCGACAAGGACGTGATCGCCGCGGCGAGCGCCCACCTGTGGCACCCCGGCGAGCACGCGTCGGACTTCGTGTTCTTCTACCTGGGCACGGGCGTGGCGGTGTCGACCGTGCTGCGCGACGAGGTGGTGCGCGGCGTGTCGGGCAACGCGGGGGAGTCCGGGCACCTGATCGCCGACCCCGACGGCGCCCCGTGCTGGTGCGGGCGGCGCGGCTGCCTGGGCGCGGTGCTGCGGGCGGAGGCGCTCGCGGAGCAGGGCCGCGCGGCGGGCGTCGGGCTGCCGGACTGGGGCGACGGCTCGGACCCGCGCGCGGTGGACGTCGCGG
>NZ_SZYE01000373.1 GCF_005239125.1 Cellulomonas hominis
GCGCGGGGCGCGGGCGCGCCCGCCGCGCGGCCGGCGCGCCCGCCGAGATCGGTGCTCCCGCCCGAGATCGGTCCCTGCAGCCGCCGACTTCGGCGCGAACCACCGATCTCGACGTCGCCGGCATCCGCGCGCCAGCGCCCCCCCGGAGCTCCCGCCCGAGCACGGCGGCGGCGCGTCGGTGCAGGCTACGGTGGCCGGGTGCCTGATGCCGTACCCGCCGCCGCCCGTCCCGACCGCGGCGCAGGGGCGCCCGGGTCGCCGCCCGCACCACGCTCCGTCGTGGTCGTCGGCGCCGGCATCGCGGGGGCCCGCACGGTCCTGGAGCTGCGGGCCCAGGGCTTCGACGGCCGGGTGACGCTGCTCGGCGCGGAGGGTGTCGCCCCCTACGACCGGCCGCCGCTGTCCAAGCACCTGCTCGACCGCCCGGCGCCCGCGTGGCTCTCCGACGAGCTCGGTGCCGACGCGCTCACCGCCGCCGACGACGTGCGGCTCGGCAGCCCGGCCACGGGGCTCGCGGTCGACGACGACGGCGTGCGGGTCGGCACCGCGGACGGCGAGGTCGCCGCGGACGCGGTGGTCGTCGCGACCGGGTCCGCCGCCGTCCGGCCGGCCGCGTGGCAGGGCGCGCTGACGCTCCACACCGCGGCGGACGCCGAGCGGCTGCGGGCGGCGCTCGGGTTCCCGCACGGCCTCGCCGCCCCAGGCGGGTCCGCCGCCGGCGCCGGCGGCG
>NZ_SZYE01000374.1 GCF_005239125.1 Cellulomonas hominis
CTCGCCGGCCTGGTGCTGCCGGTCTACGGGCCCGACGGTGTCTGCCTGACCGACTACGGGCCGGACCCCGTGGTGGCGTTCGGCGGGGCGCCGCGCACCGGTGAGCAGCGGCAGATCGAGGCCATCGCCGCGTACCCGCCCGGGCCCGTGCTCGATGCCTGGTTGCGGGGCCTGGACCTGACCGTGCTGACCCCGGCGATCCTGGTCGAGGTGGTGGCCGCGCGGGCTCGGATGGAGGCCCACCAGCACGCCGCGATGCTGGACGCGGTCGCCGAGCTCGCCACCCGCCCTGAGATGGCCCCGGACTGGTCGCCGCTCGCGGGAGCGCCGCCCACGCACCCGAGCGTGGCGGGGGACGAGCTGGCCATGCGGCTGGGCTGGGCGCGGGTCTCGGCGAACAAGGCCGTGAACCGGGCGCTGCTGCTGAACGGGATGCTGGCGGCCACCGGCCAGGCCCTGCAGACCGGGCACATCGACGCGGCCAAGGCCGACGTGATCGCGACCGGGCTGACCGACCTGCCCTACCAGGCGGCGCACGCGGTGGAGACCGCGGTCCTGCCCGACGCGGCGCAGTGCTCCCGCAAACAGCTCGAACAGCGCGTCGCCCGCGAGGTCCGGCTCGCCGACCCCGACGGTGAGGCGGGCCGCAACACCCGGGCCCGACGAGGTCGCCGCGTCACCCACCCGCGGCAGCGGCCGCACGGGATGGCCGCGATGTGGGTGGTCCTGGCCGCAGAGGACGCCACCCGCGTCGACGGGGTCCTGGACCACACCGCCCGCGCAGCCAAGGCACTCGGGGACCCCCGGACCCTGGACCAGCTGCGCGCCGACGGCCTGCGCGACCTCGTGGTCGGCGACGTGCCCGAGTCCGACGG
>NZ_SZYE01000375.1 GCF_005239125.1 Cellulomonas hominis
GACGTCCCCGCGGTCGCGGGGGCCCGGCTGCTCCGCGACGGGCAGCCCGACCGCGGCGGCGACCTCCTCGACGCCCAGCCCGCCGGGCGCCGGGCCGCGTGCCACGAGGCCCACGCGCCGGCCGTCGCCGACCAGCCCGTCCCGGAGCAGCCGGGCCCCCGCGACCGCGGGGACGTCGCGCGGGACCACGACGAGCACCGTGCTGCACGCCGCGAGCAGCGTCGGACCGCGCGCGTCCTGGTGCCCCGGTCCACCCGGCGGTCCACCCGACGGCCCCCCGGGCGCCCCGCCCTCGACCGGCACGCCGCCCGCCCCGCTCTCCCGCGAGGGGCCGCGCCCGCCGCCGAGCAGCGCCGCCCGGTCCAGGTCCAGCACGACCGACCCGTACGCCGACCGGAGCGCCCGGAGCACGTCGGCCAGGGCGGCCGCGGGTGGCGGTCCGGGCCGGGCGTCGTCGGTGGGCAGCACGGCGCACCGGCCCCAGCGCATGAGGTTCCCGGCGAGCAGCACCGGGTCGACCGCGCCGCGCGCCCCGCCGAGGTCCGGCCAGCGCAGCCCGGGGTGGGCCTCGAGCCCCAGGACGGTGTCGAGCGAGGGACCCGGCCCGGTGTCGACGAGCACGGCGGTCCCCCGCCGTGCGAGCTCGGCCGCGAGCGCCGCCGCGGTGACCGTCGCCCCGGCGCCGCCGCGTGCGCCGAGCACGCCCACCACACCGGCGCCGCCCGCCGGCCGCTCGCCCCCGACCATCCCGCCTCCTGTCCGTCGTGGGGCCGCCACCCGCGGCGACCCG
>NZ_SZYE01000376.1 GCF_005239125.1 Cellulomonas hominis
CCTCCGCCACCGCGACGGCACCCCGGGCGCGCCGCGGCGTCGGCAGCACGGCCGCGGCGAGCGCACCGAGCGTGAGCGGCGCGGGGGCGGGCGCGCCGGCCTCGTCCTCCGCGGGCTCCTCGTCGGCGACGGCGTCCAGCTCGGTCAGCATGGTGACGTTCTGCTCGCCGTAGCCGAGCAGCAGCCGTCGGTCGCCGACCGCGACGACCACGACGCCGGCGTGGCGGCCGAGCGCCTGGCGCCCGACCACCTCGACGGCAGGGCCCGCGGGCCGGCGACGGCCCTTGCCCCACCCGGCACGGCGCGCGAGGACCCAGATCAGGCCGATCACGCACGCCAGCGCCAGGAGGACGCGCAGGCCCAGGACGACGGTGTCCATCAGATGGTGCCGTCCTCGCGTGCGATCTCGGTGATGCGGATGCCGAACTCCTCGTCGATCACGACGACCTCGCCGCGGGCGATGAGCCGGCCGTTGACCATGACGTCGGCGGGGCTGCCGGCGGCCCGGTCGAGCTCCAGGACGGCGCCCGGGGTCAGCTCGAGGACCTGGCGGACCGGCAGCTTGGTGCGGCCGAGCTCGGCGGTCAGCGTCATCTCGACGTCGTAGAGCACGTTCAGGCTCGCGCGCTGGGTCGGGACGCCCGGGACCTTGGCGGTCGGCTCGGTGCGCAGGCGCATGCCGAACCAGGCCTGCACGCCCTCGTCGGTGGTCAGGGCGACCAGGTGCGCGTCGGCCGGCAGCGCGGTGGCGACGGGCTCCGTGCGCGCGGCCTCGAGCACGCCGGCGCCG
>NZ_SZYE01000377.1 GCF_005239125.1 Cellulomonas hominis
CGGCGCCGGTCGGCGCGGCACGGCTGGGTGCCGGGCGGGCACTGGGACGCGGCGCTGCGCGGCCCGGCGGTCGCGGTGGCGGGGCTGCTCGGCCACGAGGCCGCGGAGTCCGACCTGGCGCCGTACGTGTTCTCGACGCAGCTCGGGCACGAGCTCGCGCTCTACGGGCTGCCCGGCCCGGGCGACGAGGTCGTGCTCCGCGGCGACCCGGCCGGCGACGACGGCTGGACGGCGCTGTGGTTCGCCCCGGGCGGCGGGGCGACCGGCACGCTGACGGCGGTGTTCGCGGTCGACCGGCCGCGGGACGTCGGCGGGGCGCGACGGCTGCTGGCGGGCGCGGTGCTGCCGGTGCTGGACCGGGCGCGCGCGGCCGACCCGGCGGTCGCGCTGCCGAAGGCCGTCGCGGGCTGAGGACGACCGCGGGGTCAGGACGACCGCGGGCTCAGCCCACCCGGTCCCGCGCGAGGTCGTCCGGCGCGGCCGACCCGGCCCCGGTGTCCCGGGCGTCCGCGAGCTCGGCCCCGGCGAGCGCGTACGAGAGCCCCCGGTGCCCCCGGGTCCACGGGACCGACAGCACCCAGACCGCCACGAGCACCGGCTGCACGGCCGCCGCGGCCGCGCCGACGACGTCCACGACGTCCGGCGCCCCGGGCGCGCCCCCGCCCGGCCACGCCCCGGGCAGCGCCGCCAGCACGGTGAGCAGTCC
>NZ_SZYE01000378.1 GCF_005239125.1 Cellulomonas hominis
CGTAGCGGGAGGCGCCGGACGCGCCGCCGTGCGCCCGGACGCGCCGCCGGGCCCAGCCCGCGCCGCCGGGCCCCGCCCGCGCGGCTGGCACGATGGCGGCATGTCCGCCTGGCGCGCCCACGACTCCCGCACCGTCTACGAGAACCCGTGGATCCGGGTCCGCGAGGACGCCTTCACCCGGCCCGACGGCGGCACCGGGGTCTACGGGGTGGTCGAGGTCCGGCACCCCGCGGTGTTCGTCGTGCCGGTCACCGACGACGACGAGGTCGTGCTCGTCGAGGTCGAGCGGTACCCGACCGGGGCCGTCTCGCTCGAGGTGCCCGCGGGCGGGTCGGACGGCGAGGACCCCCTCGTGGCCGCGCGGCGCGAGCTGCGCGAGGAGACCGGGCTGGCGGCCGACGAGTGGACGCACCTCGGCCCGGTGTTCTCGCTGAACGGCGTGGCGCACGCGCCGGGTCACGTGCTGCTCGCCCGGGGGCTGCGGCCCGCCGACGAGGCCCACGCGCAGGACGAGGAGGGCATCGTCGCGGTCCGCCGGGTGCCGTGGCCCGAGCTGCTGACCCTCGTGCGCGACGGGGCGATCACCGACAACGAGTCGCTGGGCGCGCTGCTGCACGCCGCGATCACGCTCGGCCGGGTGTCCTGACCGCTCGGCCGCCACCCGGGCGGGGCGACCGGCCTCCCGCGGCCCGGAGGCCCGCGTCCCAGCCGGGTGCGCGGCAGCCCGCGGGCGCTCCGAGCGGGGCGGGGTCGAGGCCGGCCGCCGCCAGCAGCCACGCCACGACCGAGTTCGACGTCCACATGTCCCGGCCGGCCGGCCTGCGGCGGTCCGGCCCGCGGCGGCCCGGCGCC
>NZ_SZYE01000379.1 GCF_005239125.1 Cellulomonas hominis
AAGCCGACCGGCGCGGGTGCGCGGGTCGGGACGGGCCGCGGGCGGGCGGGGTGCTGCCGGGGCGCGGCCGGTGGGCGTCGGGAGGACGCGGGTCAGGCGGCGCGGGAGGTGCGCGGACAGCTCGCCGAGGGGCGACAGCAGCGGATCGACGCGGGCATGGGTCGGCCCGGGCGCTGGGTCGTGCGCGGGTGCACCGACCGGGCCACGGGCCGCCTCCTTCACGTCGTCTCGACTGCTGAGACGCAAACGTTCACGTCTCGGGATCCTCGGCCGACAGTAGCGCCAGCCGCCCCGGCAGGACAACCTCCGGGGGCCGCCGGGCGCGCCACCGCCTGCACCGCCCGCGGGCCGGGTCGGCGCACGCCGCCGCGCCCGGCACGCGCCGAGCGGGCAACCGACACGTCGGGCGAGTAGTCGGTGGTTACCCCCTCGACGCGTCGGTTACCCCCTCGGCGGCAGGCGGGCGGCGGGCGGCGCGCAGGGTCAGGTGCACGGCGCCGCCGGCGAGGAGGCCCCGAACGCCGCCGAGATGCCGCCGACGCCGACCCCCGACACCGTGACCAGGAACGTCACGGCCGCCGCCTCCCGGTGGGTCGCCGGGCCGAACGCCCCGCCGAGCGCGCCCGCGAGCGTCCCGACCAGCGCCAGCCCCGCCGCGGCGGCGATCAGCCCGGCCGGCGCCGCC
>NZ_SZYE01000037.1 GCF_005239125.1 Cellulomonas hominis
ACGACCCAGGCCGTCACGACGGCCCAGGCGCGGCGGGCCGAGAAGCGCCCGATGCGGTAGAGGAGTCCTGCCATGGTCCCTGTTCTCTCGGTGGTGGTGGGAGTGCGGGGCGTCAGTGCTCCGGCATCGCCGCGGCGCTGGTCCCCCGCCTCGCGGTCCCCGGGCCGGCGCCGCGCGCCGGGTGACCGGGAACGGTCCCGGGTTCGCTCCGGACGTCCGGCCGGTTCGATCACCCGGGACGCGCGGCGGGTGGGCCGGTCAGGCCTCGGCGACCGGCTGCTCCGCCTTCGCCCCGGTGATCCGGTAGACGTCGAACACGCCCTCGACCTTGCGCACGGCCGCGAGCACGGACGCGAGGTGCGACGGCTCCGCCATCTCGAACACGAACCGCGACATCGCGACCCGGTCCCGGGAGGTCGAGACCGACGCCGACAGGATGTTGACGTGGTGGTCGGACAGCACCCGCGTGATGTCCGACAGCAGGCGGCTGCGGTCCAGCGCCTCGACCTGGATCTGCACCAGGAACAGCGCTGTGCTCCCCTGGCTCCACTCGACGTCGACCATCCGCTCGGGCTGGGCGCGCAGCGCGGTGACGTTGATGCAGTCGGACCGGTGCACGCTGACGCCCTGGCCGCGGGTGACGAACCCGATGATGTCGTCGCCCGGCACCGGGGTGCAGCACTTGGCGAGCTTGACCCAGATGTCGTCCACGCCCTTGACGACCACGCCCGGGTCGCCGGTGCGCACGCGGCGCGCGGTCTGCCCGGGGCGGGCGACCTCGGCGATGTCCTCCTCGGCGCCGGGCTCGCCGCCCATCGCGTGCACGAGCCGCTGCACGACGGTCGCCGCGGAGACCTGGCCCTCGCCGATCGCGGCGTACAGGGCGGAGACGTCGGCGTACCGCATCTCGTTGGCGAGCGCGACGAGCGACTCGTGGGACAGCAGGCGCTGGATCGGCAGGTTCTGCTTGCGCATCGCCTTGGCGATGGCGTCCTTGCCGTGCTCGATCGCCTCCTCGCGCCGCTCCTTGGTGAACCACTGGCGGATCTTGTTGCGCGCGCGGGGGCTGGTGACGAAGCCGAGCCAGTCGCGGGACGGGCCGGCGGTCTCGGACTTCGAGGTGAACACCTCGATGACGTCGCCGTTCTCCAGCGTGGAGTCGAGCGGCACCAGCCGGCCGTTGACCCGGGCGCCCATCGTGCGGTGCCCGACCTCGGTGTGCACCGCGTACGCGAAGTCGACCGGGGTGGCGCCGGCGGGCAGCGCCATGACGTCGCCCTTGGGCGTGAAGACGTAGACCTCGCCGTCGGCGATCTCGAACCGGAGCGAGTCGAGGAACTCCGAGGGGTCCGCCGTCTCCTTCTGCCAGTCGACGAGCTGCCGGAGCCAGGCCATGTCGTTGCCGTCGGCGTCGGCGCCCGGGCCCTTGGCGCTCTCCTTGTACTTCCAGTGCGCGGCGACGCCGTACTCCGCCCGGCGGTGCATGTCGTGCGTGCGGATCTGGATCTCGACGGGCTTGCCGCCGGGCCCGATCACCGTCGTGTGCAGCGACTGGTAGAGGTTGAACTTGGGCATCGCGATGTAGTCCTTGAACCGGCCCGGGACCGGGTTCCACCGCGCGTGCAGCGCGCCCAGCGCCGCGTAGCAGTCACGCACCGTGTCGACCAGGACGCGGACGCCCACGAGGTCGTAGATGTCGGCGAAGTCGCGGCCCCGCACGATCATCTTCTGGTAGATCGAGTAGTAGTGCTTCGGCCGGCCGGTGACCGTCGCCTTGATCTTGGCGCTGCGCAGGTCGGCGCCGACCTGCTCGCGGACCACGGCCAGGTACTCCTCGCGGGCCGGCGCGCGCTCGGCGACCAGGTGCACGATCTCGTCGTAGACCTTGGGGTACAGCGTCGCGAACGACAGGTCCTCGAGCTCCCACTTGATCGTGTTCATGCCGAGGCGGTGCGCGAGGGGCGCGTAGATCTCGAGGGTCTCGCGGGCCTTCTTCTCGGCGGACGCGGCGGGGACGAACTTCCAGGTGCGCGCGTTGTGCAGCCGGTCGGCGAGCTTGATGACCAGCACCCGGATGTCCCGGGACATCGCCACGACCATCTTGCGCACGGTCTCGGCCTGCGCGGCGTCGCCGTAGGTGACCTTGTCGAGCTTCGTCACGCCGTCGACCAGCATGGCGATCTCGGGCCCGTACTCGCTGCGGAGCTGGTCCAGGGAGTACGAGGTGTCCTCGACGGTGTCGTGCAGCAGCGCGGCGGCGAGCGTCGGCGGCGTCATGCCGAGCTCGGCGAGGATGGTCGCGACCGCGACCGGGTGCGTGATGTAGGGGTCGCCGCTCTTGCGGAGCTGGCCCCGGTGCGCGCGCTCGGCGGTGACGTAGGCGCGCTCGATCAGGCTGAGGTCGGCCTTCGGGTGGTTGGTGCGGACGGCCTGCAGGAGCGGCTCGATCACCGGCGACTGCTGCGGCCCCCGGCTCTGCCCGAACCGGGCCAGGCGCGACCGCACCCGGCTGGTGCCGCCCGTGGTCGCGGGCGCCTCCGGCCGTGCGTCAGCTCCTGCCGGGGTCCGAACCGGGTCCGCCATGCGCGCCTCCCGCCGTGCCGGGTCGCGCCCGGCTGTCCGCCACCGCGCGTCCGGCGCGAGCCGGACACGCCGTCGATCCGCACGATTCTACGGCGTCACCACCGCGGTCCGCGTCACGGCCGCCGCCCGCGGGCCCCGACCCCGACAGCGCAGCACGCCGCCGCCCCGGCGGGGCGACGGCGTGCGGGACGACCGGGGGGTTCAGACCGACAGCAGGGCGTCCACGTGCCGCCCCGCGAGCCGCGACCGGCCCGGCAGGAACGTGAGGTCCATGAGGAACGACAGGCCGACGACCTCGGCCCCGCACTCCTCCAGCAGCTCGACGGTCGCCTGGGCCGTGCCGCCCGTGGCGAGCACGTCGTCGACCACGAGCACGCGGGAGCCGGCCGGCACCGTGAACGGGTGCAGCTCGACCGAGGCCGCGCCGTACTCGAGCTGGTAGTCCCGGCGCGCGGTCGGGCCGGGCAGCTTGCCGGCCTTGCGCACCGGCAGGAAGCCGGCGCCGAGGGCCATCGCGACCGGCGCCGCGAGGATGAACCCGCGCGCCTCCATGCCGGCGACCAGGTCGACCGGCCCGGGGACCCGGGCGGCCATCTCGCGCACGACCGCGTCGAACGCGGGGCCGTCCGCGAGCAGCGGGGTGATGTCCTTGAACACCACGCCGGGCGTCGGGTAGTCCGGCACGCTGCGCACCAGCGCCTCGACCCGGTCGACGAGCGCCTGGCCCGTCAGCCCGAGGCCCCGACCGCTCACGTCCTGCACGCCGCTCATCGCCGGCCCTTCTTCCTGCGCGGCTGCGCCGCGACTCCCTGGTGGCCACCCGGCCGCACCTGGCCCGTGAACCGCGCGACGGCGACCTGCTCCGCCGAGGCGTCCTCGTCCAGCCCGCCCTCGACGAGCCGCGCACGGGCGGCGAGCACCTTGGCGGTGTGGTCGCGGATCGGCTGCTCGCGCATGCGGAGCACCACCTCGAGCGGCGTCGCGAGGAAGATCGAGGAGAACGCGCCGACGATCATGCCGACGAACAGCGCGAGCGCGATGTCGCGCAGCGTGCCGGCGCCGAGCACGAACGCCCCGATGAACAGGATGCCCGCGACCGGCAGCAGCGCCACGACCGAGGTGTTGATCGAGCGGACCAGCGTCTGGTTGACCGCCAGGTTGGCGCGCTCCTCGTACGTGGCGCGCGTCTGGTCGGTGATGCCCACGGTGTTCTCGCGGACCTTGTCGAACACCACGACGGTGTCGTAGATCGAGTACCCGAGGATCGTGAGGAAGCCGATCACCGTCGCCGGCGTGACCTCCCAGCCGACCGCGGCGTACACACCGGCCGTGATGAGGATGTCGTGGAACAGCGCGACGATCGCGGCCACGGCCATGCGCCAGTTCCGGAAGTACACCGTCATGACGATGCTGACGAGCACCAGGAACACGACCAGCGAGGTCGCGGCCTTCTTGGAGACGTCCGCGCCCCAGGTGGGGCCGATGAACGAGCTCGCCACGTCGTCCTCGGACACGCCGTAGGCGTCCTCGAGCGCGGTGCGGACCTGGGTGACCTGGTCGTTCGTGAGCTCGGACGTCTGGACGCGCAGGGTCGACGAGCCGACGTTGCTGACGCGCGGCACCTCCTCCGGCGCGATCGCGGTGATCGCGTCGATGGCGGGCTGCTGGTCCGTGGTCGAGACGTTCGAGACGGTGAACTGCGAGCCGCCGCGGAACTCGATGCCGGGGTGCAGGCCGGGCTTGAACAGCAGGACCACCGAGAGCAGCACCAGGATCCCGGAGACCAGGAACCAGGTGCGGCGCCGGCCGACGATGTCGTACGAGCGGCGGCCGGTGTACAGGTCGTTGCCCCACTGGGCGAAGTTGACGGCCATCAGGACTCGCTCCCCTCGGTGCGTCGCGCGGCGGGGGTGCTGCCGTCGGGTGCGTCGTCGGTGTCGGTCGTGCCGGGGTTCCCGGCGTCGTCGGCCGGGGGCCCGGCCTCCGCCGCGGCCTGCGCGGCGCGCGCGGCGGCGCGGCGCTCGGCGATGGTGCCGCCCGCGCCGACCGGGGCCGCCACCAGGGTGGACGTGCGGGCGTCGAGGTCGGCGGTCTCCGTGGCAGGGGCGTCGCCGTCCGCGCGCCGGCCCGTGACCACGCGGCCGCGGCCGACGTAGCGGGTCGACTCGGGCGCGCCGAGCCGGCGCGGGTCCAGGCCGGACAGCGGGTGCCCGCTGCCGAAGAACCGGGTCTTCGCGATCAGCCGCATCACCGGGTGGGTGAAGGTGAACACGATGAGCAGGTCGAGCAGCGTGGTCAGGCCGAGGGTGAACGCGAAGCCGCGCACCGAGCCGACGGCCAGGAAGTAGAGCACCAGGGCGGCGAGGAAGTTCACCGCGTCGGACGCCAGGATCGTGCGGCGCGCGCGCTCCCAGGCGCGGTCGACGGCGGCGACCAGCGTCCGGCCCTCGCGCAGCTCGTCGCGGATGCGCTCGAAGTACACGATGAACGAGTCCGCCGTGATGCCGATGGCCACGATCAACCCGGCGACGCCGGGCAGCGAGAGGCGGTAGCCCTGCGTCCAGGACAGCAGGGTGATGACGCCGTAGGTGAGCACCGCGGCGATGACCAGCGACGCGACCGTCACCAGGCCGAGCGCGCGGTACTGGAACAGCGAGTAGACGACGACCAGGATCAGGCCGATGAGGCCGGCGATCAGGCCCTTCTCCAGCTGCTCGGAACCGAGCGTCGCGGAGATCTGCTCCTCGCTCTGCACCTCGAAGCTGAGCGGCAGCGCGCCGAACTTCAGCTGGTTGGCGAGCGCGGTCGCGGAGTCGCGGGTGAACGAGCCGGAGATCTCCGCCTTGCCGTCCGAGATGATCACGCCCGGGTCGAGCGACGGGGCCGAGATGACGAGCCCGTCGAGCACGATCGCGAACTGGTTCTGCGGCGACGTGAGGCCCTGCAGGCGCTCGGTGACGTCCGCGAACTGGCGGGTGCCGGTGCGGTCGAACTCCAGGTTGACCGCCCAGTTGTTGGTGACGGCGCCGGACTGGCTGACCTGGAGGCCCGAGCTGGCGTTCGCGATGTGCGATCCCTCCACCTCGACCGGGCCCAGGATGTACTTGACGGTGCCGTCGGGGTCGCAGGTCACCAGCGCCGCGTCGGCCGCGCTCTGCTTGCCGCCCGTGAGGTTCGCCGGGTCGGTGCAGTCGAGGGCGTCGTACTCCGCCTGCACGGCGGGGGTGATGTAGTACGCGGCGTCGCTCGCGGAGTCCGGCGCGGCCTTGGTCGGCTGGTCCGAGGGCTCGGTCGCGCCGTCCGTCGGGCTCGCGGACGGCGTCGCCGTCGGCGTCGCGGCGCCGTAGGTCAGGACCGGCCGGAACTCCATCTGCGCGGAGGTGCGGACGAGGTCCAGCGTCTCCTCGCTCGGGCGGCCGGGGAGGGCCACGACGATGTTGGACCCGCCCTGCGAGCTGATCTCCGCCTCGGCGACGCCGGACGAGTCGACGCGCTGCCGGATGACCTCGATCGCCTGCGCGATGGTCTCGGAGGTGACGCGGGACTCGTCCTGCGCGACCGGCGCCAGGATGAGCTGGGTGCCGCCCTCGAGGTCGAGGGCGAGCTTGGGCGTCCAGGTCGCGTCCGACAGCTTGGTGCCGGCGAAGATCGCGCCGAACACGGCGACCGTGATCACGGCGAGCGTGAGCAGGATGCGCGCCGGGTGGCGGCGGCGTGTGGGTGGGGCCAACGGACCGTCTTCTCTCGTGCGCGCACCGCCCGCGGACGGCGGGCGGTGCGGATGAAGGGCGCCCCGTCCCCCGCGCTCGGCGGGGGCGGGACGCCCGGTCGACTACTGCTGGGACTTCTTGGTGTCGGGACCCTCGTCGTCGCGCGGCGGCTGCAGCGAGGAGAGGTCGTCCGGGACGTCGATCCGGCCCGGCGGGATGGCGCCCGGCTCGTCACGCCACTCGACGTCGTCCTCGGCGTCCTCGTCGACCTCGGTCTCCTCGTCCACCGGCGGCTCGACGAGGCGCGCGATCGCGGCCTTGATCCACACGGACTCGTTTCCGGGCGTCGACTCGAGCGTGACCTCGTCGCCGTCGACCTCGACGACGGTGCCGTACATGCCGGACCCGGTCATCACGCGCTGCCCGGGCTGCAGGTTGTCGCGGAAGCTGAGCTGCTCCCGCTGCGCCTTGCGCTGGCGGCTGCTCATGAGGAACAGCGCCACGGCCCCGATGGCGAGGATGATGAGGAACGAGAAGTCCACGAGGAAACAGCTCCTGACTGCGTACGACGTCGGCCGCAGTCTAGGCGCCACGGCTCCGGGCTCCTAACGACTGCGGGCGCGCGGCGGTTCCCTGTGCGGGACCTGTTCGGCGACCCGCGGCGCGCGGGGTCTCAGCCGAACAGCGTATCCGTGGGCACGGGCGCCGACAGACCCAGGTGCGCCCAGGCGTCCGGCGTCGCGACCCGGCCCCGGGGGGTCCGGCCGATCAGCCCCTCGCGGACCAGGAACGGCTCCGCGACGGTCTCGACCGTCTCCGGCTCCTCGCCCACGGCGACCGCCAGGGTGGTGAGCCCGACCGGCCCGCCGCCGAACCGGGTGCACAGCGCCGTCAGCACCGACCGGTCGAGCCGGTCGAGCCCTCGGTGGTCGACCTCGTACACCTCGAGCGCCGCGCGCGCCGCGTCGAGCGACAGGTTGCCGTCGCCGCGCACCTGCGCCCAGTCGCGCACCCGGCGCAGCAGCCGGTTGGCGATGCGCGGCGTGCCACGCGACCGGGACGCGATCTCCGCCGCGGCCTCGGGCGCCAGCGGCACGCCGAGCAGCCCGGCGGACCGGAGCAGCACACGCTCCAGCTCGTCGTCGGCGTAGAAGTCGAGGTGGCCGGTGAAGCCGAACCGGTCGCGCAGCGGCGCCGGCAGCAGCCCCGCGCGGGTGGTGGCGCCGACGACCGTGAACGGCGGCAGGGCCAGCGGGATCGCGCTCGCCCCCGCGCCCTTGCCCACGACGACGTCGACGCGGAAGTCCTCCATCGCGACGTACAGCAGCTCCTCGGCCGGCCGCGCGAGGCGGTGGATCTCGTCCAGGAACAGCACCTCGCCCTCCTCCAGGGAGGACAGGATCGCGGCGAGGTCGCCGGCGTGCTGGATGGCGGGCCCGCTGGTGACGCGCAGCGAGGTGCCGAGCTCCGCGGCGATGATCATGGCGAGCGTCGTCTTGCCGAGCCCGGGCGGGCCGGACAGCAGCACGTGGTCCGGTGCGCGCCCGCGGCCGAGCGCCGCCTGCAGCACCAGCGACAGCTGCTCGCGGACCACCTTCTGGCCGACGAACTCGTCCAGGTGCCGCGGGCGCAGCGCGGCCTCGGCGGCACGCTCGAGCTCGTCGGCCCCGGGGCGGACCACGGAGCCCGCGGGGTCGACGTCCACGCCGAGGTCGGTCTCGTCAGCCACGGCCGCCGCCCAGCGTGCGCAGCGCCGCGCGCAGCACGCCCGCGACCTCCGCCTCCCCGACCGGCTCCTCGCTGCCGTCCAGCACCGTCGCCACCGCGTCCGTCGCCGCCTTCTGGTTCCAGCCGAGGCCCACCAGCGCGTCGACGACCTGGTCGCGCCGGTCCGGGGGCCCGGCGGGGGCCGCCACGCCGCCGGCGAGCGCGGCCGGGGCCGGGGCGCCGAGCCGGTCCGCGAGCTCCAGCACGATCCGCTGGGCGCCCTTCTGCCCGATGCCCGGGACGCGCTTGAGCGCCGCGAGGTCCTCGGTGGCGACGGCGCGCCGCAGCCCGTCCGGTGTGTGCACCGCGAGCATCGCCAGCGCGAGCCGGGGCCCGACGCCGCTGACCTGCTGCAGCACCTCGAACACCTCGCGCTCGTCGTCGTCGGCGAAGCCGAACAGCGTCAGCGCGTCCTCGCGCACGACCAGCGAGGTGTGCAGCGTGGCGGTGTGCCCGACCCGCAGGCCGGCGAGCGTCGCGGGCGTCGCCTGCACGAGCATGCCGACGCCGCCGACCTCCACCACCGCGGCGTCCAGCCGCACGGCCTGCACCGTCCCGTGCACCGAGGCGATCACTCCGGCTCCTCCCAGTCGCGGACGACGCGCGACCGCGGTGGCCGCGCGCCCGCGGTGCAGTCTGCCACGCGTGCGAACACCTGTACGAACGACACGCGGCGGCGCCCGGCCCCGGGGCGGGGGTCAGCGGGTCGGGACCCGGCGGGCGGCCTGCTCGGCCGCCGCCCACGCGCGCTGCGCCGCGGTCATCGACCCGGGCGCGCGCTGCGGGGCGCCGACCGCGCCGGCGGGGCGCCACAGGTGGCAGATCGCCAGGGCGAGGGCGTCCGCGGCGTCCGCCGGGCGGGGCAGCTCGTCGAGGGACAGCAGCCGCTGCACCATCGACTGCACCTGGGGCTTGTCGGCACGGCCGCTGCCGGTCACCGCGGCCTTCACCTCGGACGGCGTGTGCATCGCGACCGGGATCCGCCGGCGGGCGGCCGCGAGCATCGCGATGCCGGCGACCTGCGCGGTCCCCATGACGGTGCTGACGTTGTGCTGCGCGAACACCCGCTCGACCGCGAGGGCGTCGGGGGCGTGCTCCTCGAGCCACTCGTCGATGGTCGCGGCGATGACGAGCAGCCGCTGGTCGATGTCCGCGCCGGGCGGGCTCTGCGCCACCCCGACCGCGACCATCCGGACCTTGCGGCCGGGCAGCCCGTCGACCACGCCCAGCCCGCAGCGGGTCAGACCGGGGTCCACTCCGAGTACGCGCACGCGCTCATCCTCGCAGCCCGGCCGGGTGGCGCGACCTGCCCGACACGCTCGGCGTGTCCGGCAGCACGCCCCACCCGCGTCCGGTCGAGGACCCCGAGCGACCCCGCGGACGCGACGACGCCCCGCACCCGGGGTCCGGGGCGGGGCGTCGCGCGTGCTCGCGGTCAGTCGTCCTCGAGCTCCGCCATGACCTCGTCGGAGGCGTCGAAGTTCGCGTAGACGTTCTGCACGTCGTCCGAGTCCTCGAGCGCGTCGATCAGCCGCAGGATCTTGCGGGCGCCCTCGGCGTCCACCTCGATCTGCGTCGCCGGGTAGAACACGACGTCGGCCGAGTCGTACTCGATGCCGGCGTCCTGCAGCGCGGTGCGCACCGCGACGAGGTCGGTCGCCTCGGACAGCACCTCGAAGGCCTCGCCCGCGTCGTTGACCTCCTCGGCGCCCGCGTCGAGCACGGTCAGCATGACGTCGTCCTCGGTGGTGCCCTCCTTGGGGACCATCACGACGCCCTTGCGCGAGAACAGGTAGGCCACCGAGCCCGGGTCGGCCAGCTGGCCGCCGCTGCGGGTGAACGCGACGCGCACGTCGGCCGCCGCGCGGTTCCGGTTGTCGGTGAGGCACTCGACCAGGAAGGCGACGCCGCCGGGGCCGTAGCCCTCGTAGAGGATCGTCTGGTAGTCGGCGCCGCCGGCCTCGGCACCGGAGCCGCGCTTGACGGCGCGCTCGATGTTGTCGTTCGGGACCGAGGTCTTCTTGGCCTTCTGGATGGCGTCGAACAGCGTCGGGTTGCCCGCGGGGTCACCACCGCCGGTGCGCGCGGCGACCTCGATGTTCTTGATGAGCTTCGCGAAGAGCTTGCCGCGCTTCGCGTCGATCACGGCCTTCTTGTGCTTGGTGGTGGCCCACTTGGAGTGACCCGACATCGCTTCCCTCTCGTTTCCCGCGCCGCCCCGGCGCTGCCCGGGCCGGCGGTGCGGCGCGACCCTGCTCCGGGTCGCGCCCCCGCTCTCACAGGGCGTCGCGGACGATCTCGACGAACAGCCGGTGCACCCGCGTGTCCCCCGTCACCTCCGGGTGGAAGGACGTGGCGAGCAACGAGCCCTGGCGCACCGCGACGATCCTACCGGCGGCGGGCCCGGACTCCACGCGGGCGAGCGCGGTGGCCGCCGGACCGACCTCCTCCACCCAGGGTGCGCGGATGAACACGGCGTGCACCGGGTCGGCCGCGCTGTCCGGGACGCCGTCGATGGTCAGGTCCGTCTCGAACGAGTCGACCTGCCGCCCGAACGCGTTCCGTCGCACGGTCACGTCCAGCCCGCCGAGGGTGCGCTGCCCGTCGATGCCGCCGACGATCCGGTCGGCGAGCAGGATCATCCCGGCGCACGACCCGTAGGCGGGCATGCCGCCCTCGAGCCGCTCCCGCACCGGGGCGTCGAGCTCGAACGCGCGCAGCAGCTTGTCGATCGTGGTCGACTCGCCGCCGGGCAGCACCAGGCCGTCGACGGCGTCGAGCTCGGACGTGCGGCGCACCGGGACGGCCTCCGCCCCGGCGGCGCGCAGGGCGGCCAGGTGCTCGCGGACGTCGCCCTGCAGGGCCAGGACACCGATGGTGGGGGTGGCGGTCACCCGCTCATCCTACGAATCAGCGGCGCCGTGCAGCGCACCCCCGCCGACGGCGGCCCGCGACCCGGCCCAGTCCTCCACGAGGTCCGCCAGCCGCGCCAGCCCCGCGAGCAGCGCGCCGCGCTCGCTCGCGAGCGACACCCGGACCATGCCCTCGCCGCCCGGCCCGAACGCGGACCCCGGCGACACCGACACGTGCCGGTCGGCCAGCAGCCGCAGCGCGAACGCCTCGGAGTCCGCGGTCGCGGCGGACACGTCGACCATGAGGTAGAACGCGCCCTGCGGCCGCACGGACGGGATGCCGCGCGCGTCCAGCAGCGCCACCGCGGCGTCGCGCCGCTCCCGGTAGGAGTCCACCGCCGCGGCGACGTCGTCCTGCGGGCCGGTCAGCGCGGCGAGCGCGGCCCGCTGGCTCACCGACGACGGGCAGGCGACCGTCGCCTCGGCGACCTGGCCGAGCAGGTCGATCACGCCCGGGTCCCGGGACACGACGTAGCCGAGCCGCCACCCGGTCATCGCGTAGGTCTTGGAGAAGCTGAAGAACGTCAGCACCCGGCCGTCCGTGTCGAAGGCGGCGGGGCTGGCGTGCGGGCGGTCGAAGGTGATCGCCTCGTAGCACTCGTCCGAGAACACCCACAGGTCCCGCTCCCGGGCCAGCTCGACGACGCCGGCCAGCAGCTCCGGCGGGTACATGGCCCCCGTCGGGTTGTTCGGCGAGCACACGACGATCACCCGGGTCGCGGGCGTGACCGCCGCGGCGATGTCGGCGAGGGTCGGCACGAAGCCGTTCGCC
Organism: Cellulomonas hominis; assembly: GCF_005239125.1. Lineage (GTDB taxonomy): Bacteria > Actinomycetota > Actinomycetes > Actinomycetales > Cellulomonadaceae > Cellulomonas > Cellulomonas hominis_A. The sequence goes on from NZ_SZYE01000037.1 coordinate 11,745, forward strand.
GCGCGCGCCGGGTAGGTCGCGACGTCGACGCCGGCCGCCACGGCCGCCATCCGCCAGTTCGGGAACTCGGGGTCGGGCAGCAGCACCTCGTCGCCCGGGCCGGCGAGCGCGTTGATCGCCATCGCGAGCCCGTGCATCGCGCCGTGCGTCACGACGACGTCGGCGGCGGTGACGTCGAGGCCGTTGACCCGGCGCACCTTCTCGGCCAGCGCGGCGCGCAGCTCGGGGGTGCCGGTGCTGGACGTGTACGCGGTGTGCCCCGCGGCGGCGTCCCGGCCGGCCGCGGCCACGACGTGCGCGGGCGTCGGCACGTCGGGCTCGCCGATCTCCAGGCGGATCGCCTCCGGGTCGCGCATGGCGAGCTCCATGAGGGTGCGGATGCCGCTGCGGTGCATGCGGGTCACGGGCGAGGTCGAGATGGGCACCGGCCGACCGTATCCGACAACCGGCGCAGGACGTTACTCCCCGGTAACTCCGTCGTCCCGGTCCGTCAGTCGTCGCGCTGCAGCCCCAGGTGCCGCACCGACCCGTCCCACCCGGCCAGCAGCGGCCGCACCAGGTCGGGCAGGCCCTCGGGGAACACCTCGCGGGTCTCGGCGGCGAGGTCGTCCAGGCGCCACCAGCGCAGCTCGTCGAGGACGTCGAGCTCGACCTCGGTCCAGCCGTCCCGGGCGACGGCCTCGGTGTCCAGGGCGTCGGCGACCCGCGCGAGGAAGAACTCCTCGTCCTGCCGGCAGTGCTCCGCGTAGAAGTCGAACAGCGCCGACCGGGTCAGCACGGGGCCGACCAGCGCGGCGTCGTCCAGCAGCAGCCCGGTCTCCTCGCGGACCTCGCGGACCGCCGCCTCCCGCGCGGACTCCCCCGCGTCGATCCCGCCGCCGACGGTGAACCACCAGGACCGCTCGGGCTGGTCGACGTCGTGGCCGCGGACGAGCAGCAGCCGGTCCTCGGCGTCGAGCAGCAGCACCCGCGCCGCCCGCCGGAACCGCAGGCCGTCCTCGCCGAGCACCCAGTCGGCGCCGAGCGACGAGGCGGTGGTCGCCGGCGACGGCGACGGCCCGCCGGCCCCCGCGGGGGTCGACGGGCCGTCGGTCGGCACGGGGTGGGTCACCAGCCGCGCTCGGCCAGGCGGTGCGGCACCGGGACGTCGTCCACGTTGATGCCGACCATCGCCTCGCCGAGGCCGCGGGAGACCTTCGCGATGACGTCCGGGTCGTCGTAGAAGGTCGTCGCCTTCACGATCGCCGCGGCGCGCTGCGCCGGGTTGCCCGACTTGAAGATGCCCGAGCCGACGAACACGCCCTCGGCGCCGAGCTGGCGCATCATCGCCGCGTCGGCCGGGGTCGCGATGCCGCCCGCGGTGAACAGCACGACCGGCAGCTTGCCGGCGCGGGCCACCTCGACGACCAGGTCGTACGGCGCCTGCAGCTCCTTGGCGGCGAGGAACAGCTCGTCCTCGGGCAGCGAGGACAGCCGGCGGATCTCGTCGCGGATGGTCCGCATGTGCGTGGTCGCGTTCGACACGTCGCCGGTGCCGGCCTCGCCCTTGGAGCGGATCATCGCCGCGCCCTCGGTGATGCGGCGCAGCGCCTCGCCCAGGTTGGTCGCGCCGCAGACGAACGGCACGGTGAACTGCCACTTGTCGATGTGGTGCGCGTAGTCGGCCGGCGTCAGCACCTCGGACTCGTCCACGTAGTCCACGCCGAGGCTCTGCAGCACCTGGGCCTCGACGAAGTGGCCGATCCGGGCCTTGGCCATCACCGGGATGGACACGGTGCTGACGATCCCGTCGATCAGGTCCGGGTCGCTCATGCGGGCGACGCCGCCCTGGGCGCGGATGTCGGCCGGCACCCGCTCGAGCGCCATGACGGCGACCGCGCCGGCGTCCTCGGCGATCTTGGCCTGCTCGGCCGTGACGACGTCCATGATCACGCCGCCCTTGAGCATCTCCGCCATGCCGCGCTTCACGCGGGCGGTGCCCACCGCGGGGACGTCGCTGCCGGTGGCGGGCTGGCTGGTGTCGGTGGTCACGGAGGTCCTCGCAGTTCGGCTCAGGGGGGTTTCCGGGTCCCATCGTAGTCGCGCCGGGCGACGGCGTCGGCGGTCGTCCACGACCCGCGCCGGTGTGTCCGGGCGCCGGGGCGGGACGTCAGGCCGCGGCCGGCGGCTGCCCGGGCCGGCCCAGGGCGGCGGGCCAGGCGTCGTCCAGCTCCAGCGTCTGCGGCATGGGCGCCCGCCCGGCCAGCCGGAGGGTGCGCACCGCCCAGCCCCGGCGCATCCGCTGCGCCTGGGCGACCGCCTCGTTGTGGAACCGGCGCGCGAGCTGCACCCGGTACCAGGCGTCCCCGAGCGCGTCGAGCAGCTCGGCCGCGCCGGGCTCCTCCCGCAGCGCGGCGACCTCCTCGGGGTCGTCCAGCGCCTCGCGGAGCGTCGCGGACAGCTCGGACTCGACCAGCCCGCGGTCGCCGGTGGCCGGGTCGGACCGCTCGGGCCCGCGCAGCTCGGCGGGCAGCCGGGCCATGCCCTGGGTCTGCGGGCTGCCGGCGGCGATCGACGCCCAGGAGGCCTCGCCGACGAGCACCGAGCTCACCGGGTCGAGCACGCCCGACGCCGCGAGCGTCGACGCCGCGGACGCCCGCCGGAGCAGCTGGGTGTCCACCACCGCGCGGGACGCGGCGACCTTGCGGTGCAGCCGGTCGATGCGCGACGCGGCCACCCAGGACCACCACAGCACCACCAGGAGCACCGCGACGACGACCACCGCCGTCTCGGACCAGCTCATCGGTTCATCCCTCGTCCCCGCGCAGGCGCCGCAGCGCCGTCCGGGCGCCGCGCAGCGAGGTGGGGTCCTCGCCCACCGGCGCCACGCTGCCCTCGACCGCCATCTCGTACACCGTCAGCACCTGGTGCGTCACCGTCGACCAGTCGTACCGCCCGACGGCCGCCCGGCCCGCGGCCGCCACCCGGTCGCGCTCCCCCGGGGCGCCGAGCAGCCCGACGAGCGCGCGGGCGAGGTCGGCGGAGTCGCCGGTGCGGAACAGCACGCCCGCCGCGCCGTCGTCGAGCACCCGCCGGAACGCGCCGAGGTCCGAGGCCAGCACCGCGGTGCCCGCGCTCATGGCCTCGACCAGCACGATGCCGAACGACTCGCCGCCGGTCTGCGGCGCGCAGTACACGTCCGCGGACGCGAGCAGCCGCGCCTTCTCCTCGTCGCTGATCCCGCCCAGGAACTCCACCGCGTCCGCGTCGTCGCCGAGCAGCTCGCGGACCTCGGCGGGGCCGGTGTCGCCGCGGCCGGCGACCAGGATCCGCACGCCCGGGAACGCGCGGCGCACCTCCGGGACCGCCTCGAGCAGCACCGGCAGGCCCTTGCGCGGCTCGTCCAGCCGGCCCAGGAACACCACGGTCGGCGCCTCGGGCGTCCCGGCCCAGCGCGGGTCGGTGGGCACCCCGTCGAACGCGTCGACGAACACCCCGTTCGGGATCACGACCGCGTCGCCGCCCAGGTGCTCCACGAGGGTGCGGCGTGCGTCCTCCGACACCGCGATCCGCGCGCCGATCTTCTCCAGCGACTGGCGGACCAGCGGGTAGGCGATCTGCAGCGACCGGGACCGCACCAGCGAGGAGTGGAACGTCGCGACCACGGGGCCGTCCGCGATCCACAGCGCGAGCATGCTCAGCGACGGCGTGGCCGGCTCGTGCAGGTGCAGCACGTCGAACTGCCCGGCCTCCAGCCAGCGCCGCACCTTGGCCGCCGTGATCGGGCCGAACGCCAGCCGCGCGACCGAGCCGTTGTACCGGACGGGCACGGCCCGGCCGGCGGAGGTCATGTACGGCGGGATCGGGGTGTCCTCGTCGGCCGGCGCCAGCACGGACACGCTGTGCCCGCGGTCGATCAGCGCCTCCGCGAGGTCCCGGACGTGGAACTGCACCCCGCCCGGCACGTCGAACGAGTAGGGGCAGACGATGCCGACCCGCAGCGGGCGGGACGGCCCGGGCGCCAGGCCGGCGATCACGACGCCGCCTCGCCGGCCGCCGCCTTCGTCCGCGCGTACCGCTCGGGGTCCAGGTCGGCCACGAACACCTTCTGCAGCATGTGCCAGTCCTGGGGCGCCCGGGAGATGCCCCGCCCGAGGTCGTCGACCCACGCCTGGGTGAGCACCGCGACCCGGTCGGACCGCGGGACGTCGTCGGGCACGCTGAGCAGCCGGCCGAACTCGATCACGACGCCCCACGCGGTGCCCGCCGCCCGTCGGCGCGCACCGGTCAGCCGCTCGTAGGTGATCGACGCGGAGCACAGGGGAGCCCCGGTCGACACGGCGAGCGCGGCGGGCCCGGCCGCGACCCGGGCGCGCTCGCCGAACAGGTCGACCTCCACGCCGCGGGCGGTCAGGTCGCGGTCGGCGAGCAGCGGGATCAGGCCGCCGCCGGGCTGCCGGGCCGCGCGCACGAGCTCGCGGAACACGCCGCCGCCCGCGCCTGTGGTCAACGGGATGATCTCCAGGCCGAGGCTCTCGCGGAACTGCAGGAACTCCTGGAACAGCGCCTCGGGCTTGAGCCGCTCCGCGACCGTGACCGTCCGGCCGAGGTTGCGGGTGGCCCAGGCGCCGGCGAGGTCCCAGTTGCCCAGGTGCCCGAGCGCCAGCACGATCATCCGGCCCTCGCGCATGGTGCCGACGACCTCGCCCGGGTCGACCAGCCGCACCCGCGCGTCGATCTGCTCGGGCCTCGCCCCGACCAGGGCGAACGCCTCGCCGTAGTACCGCATGTAGGACCGCATGCCGAGCAGGCTCAGCCGGCGGATCTCGTCCGGACGGGCCTGCGGCCGCACCCGCCCGAGGTTCGCCTCCAGCTGGCGGACGCCCGCGCCGCGGAGCAGCCACACCACGTCGGCGACGAGCCGGAAGACCCCGCGCACCACCGGGTCCGGGACCTTGCCGACGACCCGCCAGGCGAACGCGAACAGCGCCGCCACGTCCACCTGCGGGCGCTTCACCGCGCCCCCAGCGCCTGGCGCCGGACCGTTTGCACCCGCTGCACGACCGTCACGAGCGACGCCACGGCGAGCAGGCCGAGGACCACGACCAGCACGGGCTCGGGCACGCCGACCCCGACCAGCGCCGTGGCCACCAGCACGGTGGCCAGCCGGTCGGCGCGCTCGGCGATCCCGACGGCCGCGGTCATGCCGAGGCCCTCGGCGCGGGCCCGCGCGTACGGCACGACCGACCCGAGCACCAGGCACGCCAGCGCGAGGCCCGACCCCCAGCCCGCCCACGACGAGTCGCTGCCGTGCACGAACCACAGCACCAGGCCGGAGAAGATCGCGGCGTCGCCGAACCGGTCGAGCGTCGAGTCGAGGAACGCGCCCCACGGCCCGGACCGGCCGGCGCGCCGCGCCATCACGCCGTCCAGGCTGTCGGTCAGCGCGAAGAACGCGATCACCAGGCTCGCCGCCAGGAAGTGCCCCGCCGGGTACAGCCACAGGGCCGCCGCGACGACGGCGACGGTGCCGGTGATGGTCACCGCGTCCGGGGACACGCCGCGCTTGAGCAGCGCGTCCGCCACCGGGGTGAAGAGCCGGGTCATGGCCCCCCGCAGTCCGTTCAGCACGGGCCGGTCATCCCTTCTGGTCGCCGGCGGCGCCGTCGGCCGCCGGCCAGGCCGCCGCGAGGCGCGCCCGGGTGTCGTGCAGGAGCTCCGGCAGCGCCCGGGTGCGGCCGACGATCGGCAGGAAGTTGCTGTCCCCCGACCAGCGCGGCACCACGTGCTGGTGCAGGTGCGCCGCGATGCCCGCGCCCGCCACGGCCCCCTGGTTCATGCCCAGGTTGAAGCCGTGCGGGCCGCTCACCTCGCGCAGCACGCGCATGGCCGTGCGGGTGAGGTCCGCGACCTCGGCCACCTCGGCGCCGGTCAGGTCCGTGTAGTCCGCGACGTGCCGGTACGGGACCACCAGGACGTGGCCGCCGTTGTACGGGTAGAGGTTGAGCACCACGTAGGCGACCGCGCCGCGCGCGACGACCAGGCCGTCCTCGTCGGACAGGGACGGGATGCGGCAGAACGGGCAGCCGTCCCCCTGCTCGCCGTCGGCCGGCTTGTTCTCGCCGCCGATGTAGGCCATCCGGTGCGGGGTCCACAGCCGGCCGAAGCCGTCGGGCACGCCGGGGAGGCCGGCGGCGTCCTCCACCGCCGGCCCCCTCGGGTCGTCGTCGCGCGCGGTCACCGCGTCAGACCTGCGCGTGCTCGCGCACGGCGGTCACGACGCGCTGCACGGCCTCCGCGACCGGCACGCCGTTCTCCTGGCGGCCGTCCCGGTACCGGAACGACACCGCGCCGGCCTCGGCGTCCTCGCCGCCCGCGATCAGCACGAACGGGATCTTCTGCGTCGAGGCGTTGCGGATCTTCTTGCCGAACCGGTCGCTCGACCGGTCGAGCTCGGCGCGGATGCCCTGGGCCCGCAGCTGGGCGACGACGTCCTCGAGGTACGGCTCGAACGGCTCGGCGACCGGCACCGCGAGCACCTGGACCGGCGCGAGCCAGGCCGGGAACGCGCCCGCGTAGTGCTCGGTCAGCACCGCGAAGAACCGCTCGATCGACCCGAACAGCGCGCGGTGGATCATCACCGGGCGCTGGCGGGTGCCGTCGGCCGCCGTGTACTCCAGGTCGAACCGCTCGGGCAGGTTGAAGTCGAGCTGGATCGTCGACATCTGCCAGGTGCGGCCGATCGCGTCCTTGGCCTGGACGGAGATCTTCGGGCCGTAGAACGCGGCGCCGCCCGGGTCCGGGACCAGCTCGAGGCCCGACTCGGTGGCGACCTGACGGAGCGTCTCGGTCGCCTCCTCCCACGCCGCGTCCTCGCCCACCGACTTCTCGGGGTTGCGGGTCGACAGCTCCAGGTAGAAGTCGTCGAGCCCGTAGTCCTTCAGCAGGTCGAGGACGAAGGTGAGCAGGCTGGTGAGCTCGCCCTTCATCTGGTCGCGCGTGCAGTAGATGTGCGCGTCGTCCTGGGTGAAGCCGCGGGCGCGCGTCAGGCCGTGCACGACGCCGGACTTCTCGTACCGGTACACGGTGCCGAACTCGAACAGCCGCAGCGGCAGCTCGCGGTACGAGCGCCCCCGGGAGTCGAAGATCAGGTTGTGCATGGGGCAGTTCATCGGCTTGAGGTAGTAGTTCTGCCCCGCGCGCTTGATGTTGCCCTCGGCGTCGCGCTCCTCGTCCAGCTGCATGGGCGGGTACATGCCGTCGGCGTACCAGTCCAGGTGGCCGGAGATCTCGAACAGCTGCTGCTTGGTGATGTGCGGGGAGTTGACGAACGAGTAGCCCGCCTCGACGTGCTTGCGCCGGGAGTACTCCTCCATCTCCATCCGGATGATGCCGCCCTTGGGGTGGAACACCGCCAGGCCGGAGCCGATCTCGTCCGGGAACGAGAACAGGTCCAGCTCGGTGCCGAGCCGGCGGTGGTCGCGGCGCTCGGCCTCGGCCACCCGCTCCAGGTACGCCTTGAGCTCGTCCTTGGTCGGCCACGCGGTGCCGTAGATCCGCTGCAGCTGCGGGTTCTTCTCGCTCCCCCGCCAGTACGCGGCGGCGGACCGGGTCAGCTGGAAGCCGTTGCCGAGCACCTTGGTGCTGGGCACGTGCGGGCCCCGGCAGAGGTCCTGCCAGACGACCGTCTCCGACTCGCGGCCCGCGCCGCGCACGTTCTGGTAGTAGGTCAGGCCGCCGGCGCCGACCTCGACCGACGCGCCCTCCCCCGCGGTGTCCGCGGTCGACTTCAGGCCGATGAGCTCGAGCTTGTACGGCTCGTCCGCGGCGAGCGCGCGCGCCTCGTCGTCGGTGACCTCGACGCGACGGAAGGTCTGGTTCTCCTTGACGATCCGGGACATCACCTTCTCGAGGGCCTTGAGGTCCTCGGGGGTGAACGGCTCCTCGACGTCGAAGTCGTAGTAGAAGCCGTCGGTGACGGGCGGGCCGATGCCGAGCCTGGCCTTGGGGTTGACCTCCTGCACCGCCTGCGCGAGCACGTGGGCGGCGGAGTGGCGCAGCACGGCCAGGCCGTCGGGCGAGTCGACCGTGACGGCCTCGACGACGGCGCCGTCGGGCAGCGGACGGGACAGGTCCCGCAGGTCCCCGTCGACGCGCACGACGACCACGTCGCGGCGAGCGCCGAACAGGTCCGTGCCCGTCGTCCCCGCCTCGGCCGTGGTGCTGGTGCCGTCGACGGTGAGGGTGATGAGCTCGGACACTGCGGGGTCTCCTCCGGTCGGCCCGCGCCTCGCGCACGGGGTCCGGGTCGATGCTACCGACCGGTCACCCGGTCGAGGGCCCGCGGCACGACGAAGGCCCCGGTCCGCAGCGGGACCGGGGCCTTCGAGCCGGTGGGCGATACTGGGTTCGAACCAGTGACCTCTTCGGTGTGAACGAAGCGCGCTACCACTGCGCCAATCGCCCGGCAGACGAGAACATTACCCGACCCGGGGCGCGGATCCGAAATCGGCGCGGCTGCCCCGCCCGGGGAGCGCGTCCCGCCCCGCGTGCACCGCCGCGGTCGCGCCGTGTCGACCGGCGCGCGCCGCCGGTGAGGCGTCCGGGTGGGTGAAGTTCGGCCCGGGACCTCCGCTCCTGGCGACCCGTGCGTCATGATGGTCGTCTCGCGAGACGTGTGTGAAGGAGGATGCGGTGGCCCAGCGCTCGTACGACGTCGTCGAGACCGTCGCCATGCAGCTCATCAGCTCCGATGCCAGCGTCCTGCCTGTCACCGCGGAGCTGTCCTACCGCGTGAGCGACCCCTACACGGTGCGCGCCGTGTTCACCTCGCCGCAGTCCACCTCCGTGTGGCTGCTCGGCCGCGAGCTCCTGCTCCAGGGCATGCTCGCCGACGCCGAGGACCCCGCCGGCTGCGGCGACGTCCAGGTGTGGCGCGACGAGGACCCGATGTTCACGCTCGTGTCCCTCACCGGGATCGAGGGCAGCGCGCTGCTCGCGTCCCCGTCCGAGCCGCTCGAGCGGTTCCTCACCGCGACCGAGCAGCTCGTCGCGCTCGGCACCGAGAGCGACCGCATGGAGGGCGAGATCGCCGCCCTCATCGCGGCGCTCCTCACCGCCTGACGCACCCTCCTCCCGGGCCGGCTCAGGGGTCCAGGTCGTCGGCCGCGCGCGCCCGGAACAGCCGCGCCACCTCGGCGGTGAGCGGACCGACCGCCACGCGCGCGCCCTCGACCACCTCGACGCCGACGACGCCGCGCAGCGACCCGGCCAGCGCGAGCCCGGCGGCGCCCGCGCGCGCGTCCTCGACCACGGACCAGGGCAGCTCGTCGGCGGTGGCCTCCCGGACCGGCAGGCCCGCCTCCGCGGCCCACGCCAGCACCAGCGCGCGCGTCACGCCGGGCAGGCACCCCGAGGACAGCGCGGGGGTGAGCAGCTCGCCGCCCCGCTCGACCAGCACGTTCGACGTCGCGCCCTCGCACAGCGCCCCGCGGGTGTTCGCCAGCAGCGCCTCGTTCCCGCCGGCCCGGGTCGCCGCGGACAGGGCGAGGACGTCCGCGGCGTAGGACGTCGACTTGTGCCCGGCCAGCGGGGATCGCTCGTTGCGCACCCACGCCGACCGGACGACGTGCGCGGGGCCGCGGGGCGGGGCCGGTCCGGCGGTGACGACCAGGACGGGGGCCGGGGCCGCGGGGCGGGCGGGCGCGGGGCCGCCGGAACCGGGGCCGCCGGGCGCGCCGGGGGTCACCGTGATCCGGAGCCGGCCGACCTCGGGCCCGCTCGCGGCCAGCACCGCCGCGACCGCCTCGCGGACGTCGTCGTCCGGGACCGCCGGCAGCTCCAGGGCGGCGGCGGACGCGGCGAGCCGGCGCAGGTGCCGGGTCAGCGCGAACGCCCGGCCGCCGACGACGGCGCAGGTCTCGAACAGGCCGAGGCCCGTGGCGTAGCCGGGGTCGGTGCCCGCGACGACGGGCTCGCACGGGTCGCGCAGCCGGCCGCCGGCCCACAGGACGCTCACCACGGCGGTCATCCTGCCACCGGGCCGCCGGAGGCGAGGCCGACGAGCCGCCGCGCCTTGAGCTCGGTCTCCGCCCACTCCGCGCCGGGGTCGCTCCCCCACGTGATCCCCGCGCCGGTGCCGAACCGCAGCGTCCCGTCCGCCCAGACGAACGTCCGGATCCCGACGGCCAGCTCCGCACGCGTCGTCCCGTCCTCGCCGACCTCCAGCCAGCCGACCGCCCCGCAGTAGGGGCCGCGCGGCACCGGCTCCAGCCGGCGGATCAGGTCGAGCGCCGACGACTTGGGCGCCCCCGACACCGACCCCGGCGGGAACGTCGCGCCGAGCAGCCGCGCCCACAGGTCGGCGCCGTCCCGGACGTCGCCGCGCAGCCGCCCGCGCACCGTCGACACCAGGTGCACCAGCCCGGGGTGCTCCTCGACGCCGAGCAGGGTGGTCACCTCGACCGTCCCGGGGTCGCACACCCGCTGCAGGTCGTTGCGGACCAGGTCGGTGATCATCACGTTCTCCGCGTGGTCCTTGGCGGTCAGCCCGTCGGCGGTGGGCGCGGTCCCCTTGATCGGCGCGGACGTCACCCAGCCGTCGGCCACCCGGAGGTACAGCTCCGGCGAGGCCGTGACGACCCAGACGGGCGGCACCGCTCCCCCGGCCGGCACGTGCACCCCGCCGGCGTACGGGGCCGGGTTGCCCGCGGCGAGCCGCGACCCGAGGGCCCGCGCGTCGGGCTCCCGGCCGTCGCGCACGGGCAGCGGAGCGGCGAGGACGCGGCAGAGGTTGGCCTGGTAGACGTCGCCCTCGCGGACGGCCTCGCGCACCGCCGCGACGGCCGCGAGGTAGGCGGGCTCGTCCAGGGAGGTCGTCCAGGCCGCGGGGTCGGGCCCGCGCCACGCGGCGTCGAGGGGCGCCGCCGGGCCGCGGGGGTCCGCCGGCGCCGCTGCCGCTGCCCCGGGGTCGCCCTCGGCCTCCCGGAACCGCCACGCCGCGACCGGGCCCTCGAAGTCCCCCACCACGACCCAGTGCCCCGGCGCCCGCAGACGCCCGGGCTCGTGGGCGACGTCCGGGACGTGCTCGACCGGGTCCCGCAGCACGCGCCCGCCGAACCAGGCGACCCCGGCGGCGGGGGCGGACGGCGTCGCGGGCGCGGCGGGAGGAGTCGGCACGGGGCCACGGTAGCCAGCCCCGCCGCGGGCGGTGTGGCGCAGGTCGCACCGCCCGTCCCGGGGCTCCGCCGGCCCCGACGGCCCTGCTGAGCGGCCCGATCCGCGTCATCACGCGGGACTCCGGGGCCCTGGTCAGCCAATTGGACTCCCGCCTCGGAAGTCGGCTAATGTTCTCGACGCACCAGGAACGCCGGTGAGAACCGGCAGGACAGGCGCGCGGACGTGGCTCAGTGGTAGAGCATCACCTTGCCAAGGTGAGGGTCGCGGGTTCGAATCCCGTCGTCCGCTCGGAGGCAGACACTCCCGGCCGGCCATTCGGTCGCTGAGGACTGAGGTCTCAGGGTGGAGTGGCCGAGAGGCGAGGCAGCGGCCTGCAAAGCCGTATACGTGGGTTCGAATCCCATCTCCACCTCGTAGCAGCACCCGGGCGATTGGCGCAGCGGTAGCGCGCTTCCCTGACACGGAAGAGGTCACTGGTTCGATCCCAGTATCGCCCACCAGCAGAGCCCCAGGTCATCGACCTGGGGCTCTTGCCATGTCCGGGAACGGGGCGCGGGGGCGAGGGACGGGCGTCCGGGACCCGCGGTCCCGGACGCCGGCTCTCACACGGTCAGGACGATGCGCCCGACGACCTCCCCCGCGTCCATGCGCCGGTGCGCCTCGGCCGCGGCGGTCAGCGGCAGCACGTCGTGCACGACGCCGACGAGCCGACCCGCTGCCGCCGACGCGAGGTGCTCCGCGCGCACCCGGTTGCGGTCGGGGACGGCGACGGTGTCGAGGCTGAACGTGCTGAACGTCAGCGACCGCTGGAAGGACCGCAGCAGGGTGACGCCGAAGTCGGGCGGCGGGAACCCGGCCACGGCGCCCACGACGACCATGCGACCCGCGGGGGCGAGGCGCTCGAGGAACGCCGGGACGTCCGCGCCGCCCACGATGTCGACGATCACGTCCCACTCGTCCGGGGCACCCGCTCCGGCCCCGGCGCGGTCGAGCACGTGCTCGGCGCCGAACGACCGCAGCACCGCGCCCCGCTCCGGCGACGAGGTGGTGACGCCGATCGTGGACGCGCCCGCGGCGGCGGCGAGCTGGATCGCCAGGATCCCGATGCTCCCGGCGGCGCCGCGCACGAGGACCGACTCGCCCGGCCCGAGCTGCGCGTGCCGCAGCGCGAAGTGGGCCACCGGGCCGGCACCGCCCACCGTGACCGCGTCGACGGACGACAGCCCGTCGGGGAGGACCGTGATGTCGTCGAGCCCGGCGACCGCGCGGGCGGCGTACGCGCCGGCCGTCCCGGTGAACGCCCACACCCGACGACCCCGCCACCCGGGGTCCACGCCGTCCCCGACCGCGACCACGCGCCCGGCGAGCTCGCTGCCCGGCACGAAGCCCTCGGCGACGCCCGCGACCCCGATCGCCCCGCGCCGGATCAGCACGTCGACGCCGCCGACGCCGATCGCCTCGGTCTCGATCAGCACCTGCCCGGGCCCGGCCGTCGGCTCGGGCACGTCGGCCACCACCAGACCGTCCGCGCCGCCGAACCGCTCCACCACCACTGCCTGCATCATCACTCCGTGTCTGTCGTCGTAGCCTGACGACGGCGACGCTAGGGACGCGCGCCACGTCCTCGGCGGAAGTGAGAGCGATGAGCGGCGGACTGCCTCGGATCCTGCGTGCCGACGCGGCGGACAACCGCAGCCGGGTGCTCGCCTCGGCGCGGGCCCTGCTCTCCGGTGCCGGCCTCGCGGCACCCGTCAGCGAGGTCGCGCGCCGGGCCGGGGTCGCGCCCGCCACGGTGTACCGGAGCTTCCCGACCAAGCAGGCGCTCGTCGCCGAGGTCGTCGCGGACGAGCTGCGCACCTGCGCGGCCACCGTCCAGGACGGCCTGGCCGACCCCGACCCGTGGCGGGGCTTCGCCGGCGTCGTCATGAGCATCGGCGAGGCGAGCGCACGGAACCGGCACCTCCAGGACGCGCTCCTCGCGAGCGTGCGCGGCGATGCCCGCGCCGGTGGGTCGCGGGCGGCGGCCCTCGACGCGCTCGCGGCGCTCGTCCGCCGCGCCCAGGCGGCGGGGGTGCTGCGGGCGGACGTCGTCCCCGACGACCTCGTCCTGGTGCTCCTCGGCAGCCGCGGCCCCGAGGACGCGCCGGCCGAGGTCCGCGTCGCCGAGGCGCGGCGTCGCACGGCTCTCGCGCTCGAGGGCTTCCGCGCCCGGGCCGACCCGGTGCCGCTC
>NZ_SZYE01000380.1 GCF_005239125.1 Cellulomonas hominis
TCGACCGACGACGCCCGTCGCACCCCCTCGGGGCGCGGCGGGCGTCGCCGCGCGCGCTCCGCGCCGAGCCGCGAGCCCCCCGCCCGCGCCGGGTGCCCACGGCGGCGGAGTGCGCTGCCCTGACGCCCGAATCGGTGCTTCGGGTCGAGATCGGTGGTGGGGAGCGCCGATCTCGGGTGGGAGCGCCGATCTCGGCGGGCCGTCACGGCCGTCGGCGGCGGGGCGCGCGTTCGCCCGGGACGAACGGCCTGGACGAGTGAGCGCTCACTCACTTACGCTCGCCGGCATGGACGAGCCCCGGACCGGACGCGCGCGGCCGATGAGCCGCGACGAGCGCCGCGCCGCCATCGCGCTCGCCACGGTCCCGCTGCTCGAGAGCCACGGCGCCCAGGTGTCGACCCGGCAGATCGCCGTGGCCGCCGGGGTCGCGGAGGGCACCCTGTTCCGGGCGTTCGACGACAAGGTCGAGCTCCTGACCGCCGCCGCCGAGCGCGCGCTCGACCCCACGACCGGCGTCGCCGAGATCGACGACCTGCCGCCGGCGCCGGACCTCGCGGCCGAGCTCACCCAGCTCGCCGACGTCATGGCCGCCCGCGGCCGCCGGGTGCGCCGGGTCATGCTCGCGGTGCACGCCATCCTCGCCTCCGACGACGGCCGCCGCGCCGCCGCCGTGCGCGCGGCCCGCGGGGCGGCGTCCGTCGCGAAGTCGAGCGCGGAGAACGAGTCGTCGAA
>NZ_SZYE01000381.1 GCF_005239125.1 Cellulomonas hominis
CCGGGCGGTGCTGTGGCTGGACGCCGAGGCCGCCGGCCCCGAGCCGTGGGCCGCCGTGCTCGACCAGCTCGTCGAGGCCGGGCTCCTGGACGCCCGCGCCGCCGGCGCCGCGCAGTCGGCGGCCCGCCGCGGCGGACGTGCGGTGGCCGGCGAGGTGGCCGGTGCCCTGCGGTCGCTGGCGTCGCCGGTGCTGCTGGTGCTCGACGGCTACGAGGCGGTGTCCTCGCCCCGCGTCGACCACGACCTGGTCGAGGTGATCGCCGGCACCGACCACCTGCACGTCGCGGTCACCACCCGTGGGTCCCAGGACCGGTTGCTCGCCGCGGCCGCGGTCCGCGTCGACGTCGCGGTCCTCGGACCGGAGGACCTGCGCCTGGCGGAGGACGAGGTGGCCGAGGTGCTCGCCCGCGCCGGCCAGGCCCCGGACGCCGCCGGGCGGGTGCGCGCGGCCACCGACGGCCTGGGCCTGCTGGTGCGGACCGTGGCGCTCGCCGGGGCGGCCGGCCACGTGGACCTGCGCACCGCGCCGCACGACGCGCTGGTCGAGGTCGCCGGCGATCACCTCGACCAGGTCGTGGTCGACGCGGGGCGAGGACACCGCCTCGTAGCCGTCGAGCACCAGCAGCACCGGCGACGCCAGCGACCGCAGGGCACCGGCCACCTCG
>NZ_SZYE01000382.1 GCF_005239125.1 Cellulomonas hominis
CCCGAGCAGCCGGGCCGCGCGGTCGCCGACGACGGCCACGACCCGCCCGTCCGCCGGACCGGCGAGCAGCGGCGCCGCGAGCCGCGCGACGTCGGCCGGCGTGCGGACGGTCGCCCTCCGGTCGGTCGACGTGCCGAACCGGCGCGCCAGCGCGAGGCCGGCGACGACGCGGGTCGCCTTGGCGGGGCCGACACCGGGGGACCGCAGCAGGGCCGGCGGGTCGGCGTGCGCGAGGCCCGACAGGCCCCCGTGCGCCAGGAGCAGGTCGCGGGCGGTGTCGAGGGCGCTGGAACCCCGGCGGCCCGAGCCCAGCAGCAGGGCGACCAGCTCGACGTCCGAGAGCGCGTCGGCGCCCAGGCGCAGCATCCGCTCCCGGGGCCGCTGGTCCGGGTCGAGGTCGGCGAGCATCGGGGTCGTCACCTCCTCGACCCTAGGGGCGGCACCCGGCTCCGATCCGGTTGTCCACAGGCCGGCTTCCGCGCGGCCGGCCCGCCCGGCGTGCCCGGCGTGCCACCCGCCGTGCCGCCTGCGGCTTCCGGCCTGGCCGCCCGCGACCGGCGTCGGCGTCGCCGGAAGCCGTAGGCGGCGTCGCAGCGGGTGATCCGCGCCACCCGCGGCGCGGCGGACGGCGGCCCCGGGTGATGATGGAGGCGTG
>NZ_SZYE01000383.1 GCF_005239125.1 Cellulomonas hominis
GGCGGCGACGCCGGGCGCCATCAGCCCTCCGCCCGGCCGTCCCCGCCGGTGGGGCCGGTCGGGCCGTCGGTGCCCGCGGGGCCGTCGGCCGCGTGCGACCGGCGGCGCTCGCGCACGACGAACACCGCCACCGCGCCCGCGGCGAGCACGGCCACGACGATCGCGGCGACCACCCCGGCCGCGATCCCGGCGTCCTCGTCCTCGGCGAGCTCCTGCTGCGGCGCGAGGGTCGCGGAGACGGTGGCCTCGTTCTGGGGCTCGGCCGTCGGCTCGGCGGTCGGCTCGATCGTCTCGGGCGCGGCCGGGACGGCTGCCTCCGCGCCGGACGCCGCCGTGAAGGCGAGCGTGCCGGACAGCGGGTGGCCGTCCGCGGACGTCACGCGCCACTCGACGGTGTACGCCCCCGCGGGCAGCCCGGTGGTCAGCGGCTGGGACACGGTGTTGTCGACGAGCGCGGCGTCCCCCGTGCTCACCGCGCTGCCGTCAGGGCCCAGCACGACGATCTCGGTGCCCAGCGACTGCGCCGGCTGGTCGAACGTCAGCGTGATGCTCGCCGGCGGCGCGTCCACCGTCGACCCGTCCGCCGGGTCGGTCCCCAGGAGGGAGTTGTGCGCGTCCGCGCGGCCCGCGGTCAGCAGCACCGCCGCGA
>NZ_SZYE01000384.1 GCF_005239125.1 Cellulomonas hominis
CGCGCGGTGGCCCGGGCCGGTCACGGTCGGCTACGGCGCCGCGGCCCGGCCGGACGTCGCGACCGCGGTCGCCGAGGCGCGTGCCACCGGCGCGCGGCGGGTGGTCGTGGCGTCGTACCTGCTCGCGCCGGGCCACTTCCACGGCGCGCTGGCCGGGGCGGGCGCGGACCTCGTGACGGCACCGCTCGGGCCGCACCCGGACCTGGCCCGGATCGTGCTCGACCGCTACGACGCGGCGCTGCGCTGACGGCCGTGGTGACGACGGGCGGGGCGGGAGCGGTGCCCGTGGAGCAGGGCGGCCGGGCGGCCGTCGACGCCGCGGGCCGGCACCGGGCGCTGTCCTCCCCGAGCCGGACCGCGATCCTCGCGGTGCTCCGGGCCGAGGGCGCCGCCCTGGCCGTCGAGCGCGTCGCGGACCTGGTCGGCCTGCACGTCAACACGACCCGCGAGCACCTCGAGGTGCTGGTCGCCGCCGGGCTGGCGTCGCGGACGGCCGAGGCCCGCGCCACCCGCGGGCGCCCGCGGACGCTGTACACGGCGCGCGGGCCGGCCGGGCCGGACGGCGAGCCCTGGCTGCGGGACCAGCTCAGCCGGGTGCACGCCGCACACCACCTCGGCGCGCTCGTGCGCCAGGTCGAGCACGGGGCAGCGCCGCAGCCGGACCTCGCTCCCGCGGATCTCGGGGTCGAAGCCCAGGCGGGCGAAGTGCTCGCGCAGCGC
>NZ_SZYE01000385.1 GCF_005239125.1 Cellulomonas hominis
GGGGCCGGGCCGCGGCCACGCGCCGCACCGTAGGGGCGGCGTGGAGGACCTGCCCGTCCGGCGTCTCGGCCACCGGCGCCAGGCCGTGCCCCCGCAGCGCAGCCAGCAGCTCGTGCAGCGGCGCCTGCGCGGCCAGCACCGTCGGCGCGAGCCGGACCAGCCCGAGGTCCGCGTGCCGCGGGTCCTCCGCGAGCCCGGCGAGCAGCGCCGGGTCCTCGGTGCGGACGTACGAGGAGGCGGCCCCGGCGCGCAGCCGCCCGTGCCGGCGCGCGGCGTCCCGGACCAGGTACTCCAGCGGCTGCGGCACGCCGCCGCGGGCGTGCGACGCGAGGTCGGCGAGCAGGTCGTCGGCGGTGGCCCCGGCGTCCAGGGCGTCCCGCACCGACTCGGGGGTGAACCGCACCGTCACGGCCCCGCCGCGGGACTCCACCCGGGCGGACGCGTCGAGCAGCGCCTCGAGCTCCTGGCTCGGGCGGCCCGGCACGATGCCGGTGAGGTCGGCCTGGAGCAGCAGGTCGTCGACCGCCGGGGGCAGCGCCGCGCCGAGGCCGGCGGCCAGCGCGG
>NZ_SZYE01000386.1 GCF_005239125.1 Cellulomonas hominis
CGGTCCGCACCGGTGCCGCCGTGCGCACGGTGACCCGCGCCGGCGACGGGTTCGCCGTGACGCTCGACGGGCCGGGCGGGCCGGACGGCGCCGCGGAGACGCTGACCACCCCGCGCCTGGTGGTCGCCACCCCGCGGGCCGTCGACCTGCTGGCCGGCGTCGCCCCGGGGCTGACGGGGCTGACCACCGACCCGGGCGCGGACATCGTGCTCGTCACCCTCGTGCTGGACGCCCCCGCGCTCGACGCCGCGCCGCGCGGCACCGGGGTGCTCGTCGCCCGGGGCGTGGCCGGCGTGCGGGCCAAGGCGCTCACGCACGCGACGGCCAAGTGGGCGTGGCTGGCCGAGGCGGCCGGCCCGGGCCGGCACGTGGTGCGGCTGTCCTACGGCCGCGCCGGCGAGGACACCGGCGCGGCCGACGCGCTGCCGCGGGACCTGGACGCGCTCACCGAGCTCGCGCTGCGGGACGCGGCCGCGGTGCTCGGCGTGCCGCTGCGCCGCGAGCAGGTGCGCGCGGCGGCCCGGGTGCGGTGGCGCCAGGGGCTGCCCGTGCCCAGCGCCGCGCACCGG
>NZ_SZYE01000387.1 GCF_005239125.1 Cellulomonas hominis
CGCGACCGCGCCGGCGCCGGCCGGCGCGAGCCAGGTGAGCGCCGCGTGCACGCCGAGCTGCCCGGCGACCGCGGCGGGGAGCAGCACCCGGACCGTCAGCGGCCGGCGCGCGAGGGCGGCCGAGCCGACGAGCACGAGCGCGCCGATCAGCGCCAGGGCGCCGCCGGACGGCGCGTGGCCGCCACCGAGGACGTGCGCACCGGACCCGAGCACGAGCACGGTCGTCGCGACGCCGAGCAGGCGCCCCACGACGAGCGCACGCTGCACGGACGGGTCCACGGCGCCGACGCTACGGCATCACCGGGACGAAGGTCCCGGCAGGAGCGGGTGACCGGCGGGGCGCCCGGCGTCGCGGGGTCACCCGGGCCGCGGGCGACGGCGGGCGGCCGGAGCGACGCGCCGGTCGCGCACCGGCCCGGTCACGCACCGCCCGGTCACGCACCGCCCGGTCACCGACCCGCTCGGCCCACCCCCTCCCCCCGGTCGATCCCCGCCGGTCCATCCCCGCCTGGTCACGGCGGACCGGCGGCCCCGGGCCGCGCCGTCCGGGGGCGGGCGGGTCGGCGCGCCGCACCGTAGCCTGCTGGTCGGGGACGGACGACGGCGGGGAGGGCGCGTGACGACGGAGCCGCAGGTCGGCGGGACGCCCGCAGCGCCCGGCCGGGCAGCGCCCGGCCCCGCAGCGACCGGCGCCCCGGGGACCAG
>NZ_SZYE01000388.1 GCF_005239125.1 Cellulomonas hominis
GGCCGAGCAGCGGGTCGCTCGTGCTGGTCGGCGCCGAGGGCGGCGGCCGGGTGCTCGGCGGCGGGCTCGCCCGCCAGGCGCGCGCCGCGGCCCTCGACCCGTGGGTCCGGCACCGGCTGCGCAGCGTCGTGTCCCGGGAGAACCCGGCGGACCTCGCGCGGCTGCGCGACCTGCTGTCCGGCGGCGACCTGGCGCCGGTGCTCGACCGGACCTACCCGCTGGCGGAGGCCGGCGCCGCGATCGAGCGGGTGGCCTCGGGCGCCGCGCGCGGCAAGGTGGTGCTGACGGTCGCCTGACGCCCGCCGGGGTCAGCTGACCAGCAGCAGGTCCGTCGGGCGCGGGGTGAACGCGCGGCTCAGCAGGATGCACCCCGCGCCGACGGCGCCGACCTGCGGCCCGAACGCGGACGAGGCGGCGGTCAGCGCGTGCCCGCCCGGCACCGGGTGCGCCGCGATCTCGGCCGCCAGCGCCGCGCCGGCGTGCGGGGCGATCCGGTCCCACAGCGGTCCGCCGGCCAGCACGGCCGGGACGTCGAGCAGGTCGGTGAGCACGCCCGCCGCCATGCCGACCCGCCGGCCCGCGAGCGCCAGCACGTCGCGCGCCCCCG
>NZ_SZYE01000389.1 GCF_005239125.1 Cellulomonas hominis
GGGGGACGCCCCGGCGCACGGCGGTCACCGGCCGCTCCGCAGGGCGGCCGCGAGCGCCACCGCGCCGGCGGCCACCGCGAGGGCGGCGGGCAGCTCCGGCCGGACCCCGTAGGCCGTCGTCGCGAGCAGGGGCCCGAGGACGAAGGTCAGCGCGTTGCCGGCGTTGACGACGCCCGCGACGTCGCCCTGGTGACCGGCGCCGACCGCGACCGACGCGGCCGACGTGCAGCCCGCCGCGGCGGCGCCCACGGCGGCGCCGAACACCGCCGCGACCCCGACGAGCACCGGCGCCGGGACGGGCGCCAGGTACGCCACCAGCGCGGCCAGCGCGACGGCGGACCCCACCCGCACGAGCCGCCACGGCGCCCACCGCAGCCGGGGGACGAGGACGCCCTGCGCGAGCATCGACCCCAGCCCCGCCGCGAGCAGCAGCGTCCCGGTCAGCGCCGTGGCGGGCGCCGGGCCGAGGCCGTACCGGTCCTGCACCAGGAAGCCCACGCTGCCTGGACGAGGGCGAGCGCGAGGAACACCGCGACGGAGGCGGTCACCGCGACCCGCACCCCGGGGACCGCGAGGGCGCCCCACCGGTCC
>NZ_SZYE01000038.1 GCF_005239125.1 Cellulomonas hominis
CCACGGGGTCCGGGGCGGCCTCGCCGGACGCGGCGCCGGCCCGCTCCGTCGCGGGGTCGGCCGGCGCGTGCGCGGGGTCGGTCGGGGCGGGGGCGGCGCCCCGCTCGTCGTCGGGTCGCCCGGGTTCGGTCGTGTCGGCCACCCGCAGATCCTAGGTCGTCCCCGCCGACGCCCTAGGCTCGGGTCGATGGAGACCGCCGCCGACCCCGCGCCGCGGTACCCCGCCACGATCGCCGGACCGGTCGAGCACGAGCTCGTCATCAAGAGGTCCCGGTTCCTCGCCCTGGTGCAGCCGGTGTCCTCGGTCGCCGAGGCGGACGCCGTCGTCGCGGCGGTGCGCAAGCGGTACTGGGACGCCCGGCACCACTGCGTCGCCCTGTCCGTCGGGCCGCTCGCCGAGCAGCAGCGGTCGACCGACGACGGCGAGCCCTCCGGCACCGCGGGCGTGCCGATGCTGGAGGTGCTGCGGCGCCGGGAGCTGACCGACCTGGTCGCCGTCGTGACCCGGTACTTCGGCGGCGTGCTGCTCGGCGCCGGCGGGCTCGTGCGCGCGTACTCGACGGCCACCTCCGAGGCGCTGGACCGCGCGCGGCTGGTCCGGCGCAGCGCCGCGGTGCGGGTGACCGTCGACGCGCCGCACGCCGACGCCGGCCGGCTGCACGGCGTCCTGCGCGACTGGGCCGAGGCGCACGAGGCCTCCCTGGAGGACGTCGCCTACGCCGCCGAGGCGCGCTTCACGCTCCTGGTCCCGCCGAGCGCCCTCGACGCCTTCGACGCCGCCCTGGCGGCGGCCACGTCCGGCACCCTCCGCGCCGCCCGCGGCGCCACGGTCGTCCTCTCCCGCTAGCCCCCGCGCGCCGAGGTCGGGCTACGGGCGGGTGCGCGGGCGGGTGGCCTGGAGGGGGAGCCAGGCCGCCAGGTCGGCGCGCTCGCCGGAGGCGTGCACCCGGCCGTCGGCCATCGCGGCGTGCCACGTCTCCGCGCCCGTCGCCAGGGCGAGCCAGGTCTGCGGGTCGGTCTCCACGACGTTCGGCGGGGTGCCGCGGGTGTGCCGCGGGCCCTCGACGGCCTGCACCGCGCCGTCCGGCGGGACGCGGACCTCGACGGTGTGCCCCGGCGCGACCTCCGCCAGCTCCTCCAGCGTGAACCTGACGGCGGTGCGGCGGGCGGTCGCGTCGGTCGGGTCGGCGCGCCAGGCGGCGACGGCGGCCCGGCCGACCGCGGGGTCGGTGCGGCGACGGGGAGGCATGGCCCCATCATCCCCGGTGGCGCCGGCGGGGACCCGTCGCGACCGCCCGCCGCGGCCCGTGCCAGGATCGACGCCCATGAGCCCGGGCCGCGCTGTGGGGCGCGCTCGCCGCGCTCGTCGCGGGGCTCGCCGCCACCGGCACCGTGATCGCGCTGGCGGTCCACGCCGGCTGAGCCCGGCGTCAGCGGACCGGGCGGCCCTGCTGGAACCGGTGGTACGCGGCCGTCGCGCGCCGCACCCGGTTCCGCTCCGCGGCGGCGAGCGCGGCGTCCGCCCGGCGCTCCTGGTAGGCCGCCTCGCGGGCCAGCCGCCGCCAGGAGTCCAGCCGCCGCGCGGGCAGCGTGCCGTCCTCGACCGCGGCGAGCACCGCGCAGCCCGGCTCGGTCCGGTGCGCGCAGTCGGCGAACCGGCAGCCGGCGGCGAGCTCGGTCACGTCGGCGAACGTCGCCTCCAGCGCCGCGGCGTCCGCGACCAGCCCGACGCCGCGGAGGCCCGGCGTGTCGATGAGGCACGCGCCGCCGGCCAGCGGCACGAGCTCGCGGTGCACGGTCGTGTGCCGACCGCGGCCGTCGGCCCGGCGCTCCCCGGTGCCCATGACGTCGGTCCCGGCGAGGGCGTTCACGAGGGTCGACTTCCCGGCGCCCGACGGCCCGACGACGACCAGCGTCCGGCCCGGCCCGAGCAGCGCCCGCACCGGGTCCAGCCCGGTGCCGGCGGCGACGCTCACGGCGTGCACCTCGGCGCCGATCGCGAGCGCCCGGACCTCGTCCGCCATCCCCTCGGGGTCGGGCACCAGGTCGGCCTTGGTCAGCACGACGACCGGGGTCGCGCCCGACCGCCAGGCCAGGGTCAGCAGCCGCTCGACGCGGCCCGGGCTGGGGTCCGGGTCCAGGTGCTCGACGACCAGCACGACGTCGACGTTCGCGGCGAGCACCTGCGAGCGGGACGTGCGGTCGGCGCCGTCGCGGACGACCGCCGTGCGGCGGGGCCCGAGCGCGACGAGGGCGGGCGCGCCGTCCGGGCCGGTGCCGAGCACCGCGTCGTCGCCGACGGCGGGCGGCACGGGCCCGCCGGCGACGCCGTCGTCGTCGAGCAGCGGCACGAGCGCGTCCCCGGGCAGCGGCACCCGCACCGGGCCGTCGCCGTCCCCGGGCAGCACGAGCACCGCGCCGCGGTCGACGCGCACCACGCGCCCGTCGAGGGCGGGCCGGACTGGTTCCATGCGCCCGACGCTAGGGAACCGGTGCGGCCGGTGCGACAGGTTTTCCCCCGCCGTCGGGCGGGTGAGATCGCGCGCCGACCGGTCACGCCCGCCCCGGAGCGGCCGATGTCCCGGCTGCAGCCGATGCACCCACCCGTCGGCACCGTCCCCCCCAGGAGCTCTCGTGCCCCGCTCTCCCCGCCGCGCCACCCTGGCGCTGGCCCTCGCCGCCACCCTCTCGCTCGGCACCGCCGGCGCCGCCCTCGCCGCCCCCAAGGCCCCGGCACCGAAGCCGCCCGTCGCGGCCGCCAAGGTCGCGCCCCAGGTCACGCTCCACGTGACCCCGGTCGCCACCACCCCGTCGACGACCGACTACACGGCCGTCGTCACGGTGAAGGCGCCCCAGACGGTCGTCACCGGCACCTACCAGCTGCTCGACGGCACGGCCGTCGTCGGCTCCGGCACGCTGGTGTCCGGGGCCGCGCGCGTCCCGCTGGACCTGGCGCCCGGCGCGCACCGGCTCACCGCCGTCTACGGCGGCACCGCCAAGGTGAACGGCGCCGGCTCGAAGCTCGTCGTCGTGCCGGTCCCCGCCGCGGGCTGAGGCACCACGGACGGGCCGGCCCGACCGCACACCGCGGTGGGGCCGGCCCGTCCGGCGTCGCGGTCAGCCGAAGTGGCGCGGGAGCGTCGCCTCGTGGGCCGCACGGGCCTCGGCGAGCGGCAGCGTGAACAGGCCCGTCACCTCGACGGCGGGCGCGTGCACGTGCTGCTCCGGGGCGTCCTGCGTCGGGGCGCCGGCGCCGGGGCTGCACGTCTCGGCGGTCACGCCGATCGCGAGCGCGGGGACGCCCTGCGCGGTGCACAGGTCCTCGAACCGCACGGCCTCCGACCGCGGCACCGCGACGACCGCGCGGGCCGTGGACTCCGAGAACAGCGCCTCGAACGCCGTCACCCCGTCGCGCTCGCACAGCGCCGCCAGGTCGACCTGCACGCCGACGCCGTACCGCAGCGACGACTCGACCAGCGCCTGCGCCAGGCCGCCCTCGGACAGGTCGTGCGCGGCGTCGACCAGGTCGTCCCGCGACGCCCGGACCAGCACGGTCGCGAGCCGGCGCTCGGCCTCGAGGTCCACCTGCGGCGGGGTGCCACCGAGGTGCGCGTGCGCGACGTCGGCCCACGCGGAGCCGTCCAGCTCCGGCCGGGTCGTGCCCAGCAGGTAGACCGACTGCCCCGCGGTCGTCCAGCCGGACGGGGTGGCCTCGGCGACGTCGTCGATCACGCCCAGCACGCCGACGACCGGCGTCGGGTGGATGGCGGAGTCGATCTTCCCGGGCTCGCCGGTGCCGTTGTAGAGCGAGACGTTGCCGCCGGTGACCGGGACGCCGAGCACGGCGCAGCCGTCGGCGAGGCCCTCGATCGCCTGCACGAGCTGCCACATCGACGCCGGGTCCTCCGGGCTGCCGAAGTTCAGGCAGTCGGTGACGGCCAGCGGGCGGGCGCCCGAGGCGGCGACGTTCCGGTACGCCTCGGCGAGCGCGAGCTGCGCCCCGGCGTACGGGTCGAGCTTCGCGTACCGGCCGTTCGCGTCGGTGGCGAGGGCGACGCCCAGGCCGGTCGACTCGTCGACGCGGACCACGCCGGCGTCGTCGGGCTGCGCGAGCGCGGTATTGCCCTGGACGAACCGGTCGTACTGGTCGGTGACCCAGGACTTCGACGCGAGGTTCGGCGACGCGAGCAGCTCGAGCACGGTGGCCCGCAGCTCCGCGGGCGCCGTCGGCCGGGCGTACCGCTGCGTGCCCTCGGGCGTGCTGACCGAGTCGGCCACCAGGCCGTCCTGCCACTCCGGGCGGGAGTACGGGCGGTCGTAGACGGGGCCCTCGTGCGCGACCGTCTTGGGGTCGACGTCCACGATCCGCTGCCCGTGGTGGTCGATCGTCAGGCGGCCGGTGCCGGTGACCTCCCCGATCACGGCGGTCTCGACGTCCCACCTGCCGGTGATGGCGAGGAACTCGTCGAGCTTCTCCGGCGTGACGACCGCCATCATCCGCTCCTGCGACTCCGACATGAGGATCTCGCCGGCCGTCAGGGTGGGGTCGCGCAGCAGCACGTTCTCCAGGTCGACGTGCATGCCGCCGTCGCCGTTGGACGCGAGCTCGGAGGTCGCGCAGGAGATGCCCGCCGCGCCCAGGTCCTGGATGCCCTCGACCACGCGGGCCGCGTACAGCTCCAGGCAGCACTCGATGAGCACCTTCTCCATGAACGGGTCGCCGACCTGCACGCTCGGCCGCTTGGACGGCTTGGTGTCGTCGAAGGTCTCGGAGGCCAGGATCGAGGCGCCGCCGATGCCGTCGCCCCCGGTGCGCGCGCCGAACAGCACCACCTTGTTGCCGACGCCCGAGGCGTTGGCCAGGTGGATGTCCTCGTGCCGCAGCACGCCGAGGCACAGCGCGTTGACCAGCGGGTTGCCCTGGTAGGAGGCGTCGAACACGAGCTCGCCGCCGATGTTCGGCAGGCCGAGCGAGTTGCCGTAGCCGCCGACGCCGGACACCACGCCGTGCACGACCCGGGCGGTGTCGGGGTGGTCGACCGCGCCGAACCGCAGCTGGTCCATGACGGCGACCGGGCGCGCGCCCATCGAGATGATGTCGCGGACGATGCCGCCGACGCCGGTCGCGGCGCCCTGGTACGGCTCGACGTACGACGGGTGGTTGTGCGACTCCACCTTGAACGTCACGGCCCAGCCGTCGCCGATGTCGACCACGCCGGCGTTCTCGCCGATGCCGACCAGCAGGTGCTCGGTCATCTCGGGCGTCACGCGCTCGCCGAACTTGCGCAGGTGGGTCTTGCTCGACTTGTAGGAGCAGTGCTCCGACCACATGACCGAGTACATCGCGAGCTCGGCGGCGGTCGGGCGGCGGCCGAGGATGTCCCGGATCCGCTGGTACTCGTCCGGCTTGAGACCGAGCTCAGCGAACGGCTGCTCCTGGTCGGGGGTCGCCGCCGCGTGCTCCACGGTGTCGGACTGCCCCGACGACGAGGGCTCGGCGGTGTGCTGCGAGGTGGGCGCGCTGGTCATCGAATCCCTCGGGCTGGGCGCCCGCGCGTGCGGCGGTCGGGGGACCGGGCCGGCGGCGGCGGGCGGGCATCGGCAGACGTGACCCAGGTTACCCGTGCGCCGGGCAGCGCCCGTACGCCGCCCGGCGGGCGGACCGCGCGCCCCCGGCGCGGGCCACCGGGCGGGTGGCGTCCGGCCGGCCGGCGTCGCCGAGCGGGTACTCGACACGTCGAGCGAGCAGCCGGCGACTGCTCGCTCGACGTGTCGGTTGCCCTCTCGGCGGCGGGGGGCCGGGTGGGTGGGGGCGGGTCGGGCGCAGGGCGGGTGGGGGCGGGTGCGTGCCGTCACAATGGCGCGGTGACGCGACGCGCCCTCCTGGCCCTGCCGGCCGCCGCCCTGCTCGGGTCGCTGCTGCTCGCCGGGTGCACCGCGGACCGCGCCCCGGGTCCGACCGCGCCCGCGCCGGCCACCACCGCGTCCTCCCCCGACGGCGCGGCCTCCCCCGACGCCGGTGCCGTCCGCGCCGACGGCACCCCCGTGGCCTCGGGCCCCGTCACGCTGTCCGTGCTGGCCCCGGGCGGCCCGCCCACGGCGACGCCCGCGGAGGACGACGCCGTGCTGCTGACGGTCGCGGTGCCGACGGACGACCCCGCCGCCACGCTGGTCGCCGTCGCGACGCTCGCGCCCCCGGAGGGCGGGACCGTCGACGTGCTCGACGACCTGTCGGCGGTGGTCCGGGACGCGGGCGGTCGGGTGCTCGCCGGGCTCACCGCGCCGCTGCTGGACGACCCCGCCGGCCGCACGGTCCGGGTCCGGACCTCCGCGGACGGCGCGGTGACCTGGCTCGCGGAGGGCGCCGCCGGGTCGGGGGCCGCGGGCGGGACGGTCACCGCCACGTTCGCCGCGACGGCGGTCCTGGACGCCACCTGGCGGGACCTCGCGGACGAGGGCGGGCGCTCGCTCGCCGTCGAGCCCGCGGCGTGGGCGCGGCACGGCAGCCTCGCAGCGGAGGAGGCGGTGTGGTCCGCGCTGGTCGCCGCCGCGCCCGAGGCGGACGCCCAGAACGTCCGGGACCAGCTCACCTGCCACCTGATCGGCGCGCCCGACAAGGCCACGTGGAACCTCGAGCCCTGGCGGCCGGACGTCGGGCTGCTGGAGACCATCGGCGCGCTCTGCAACCCGTGACCCGCGCGGGCGCCCGGTCGCCCGCATGCCGGACGGCCCGTCCCGGCACCCGGTCGGTTGTTGCTACAGTCACCCGCATCATGCGCCAGACGACCCTCCCCGCACGCACCCGCGCCTGTCGACCCGCGTCGACCGCCGCGTGCTGTTGTCGTCGCTGAGCGCCCTGCGTCCCTGACGCCCGCGCGTCCCTGACGCGCCCGGCGGGCCGCCGCACCACCGCGTGCCGGCCCTGCCCGCCGAGCACCGCCCGCGAGCACCGCTCTCCGCCGCCGCGCCCGCCCGCGCCGGGAATTCCCGACCGTCCGGTCTGGTTCCCGTCCTCCGGGGACGCGCGGCCCACCCGACGCGACCCGGCGACGGCGACCCGCCCGACGCCGCGGACGCACCCGCCCACCCCCGCACGGCACCCGCCGCGCAGCCCTCCCGGAAGGACACCCCCGTGAGCACCCGTCGCTCCCGCCGCGCCCCGCTCGGCGCCGCCCTGGCCGTCGCCGCCGCCCTGGCGCTGGCCGCCTGCGGCTCCGGCTCCGGCGGCGGCTCGTCCGCCGCCTCGGGCACGCCCGACGCCTCCGCCGAGATCGTCATCGGCTCCACCAACGAGCCCACGGGGCTGGTCCGCAACGTCGGCGGCTCGTCCGGCGTCTCGCAGACCATGACCCGCAACGTCTTCGAGGGCCTCACCTCGGTGGACGTCGACGGGCAGGTCGTCCCGACGCTGGCCGAGTCCTGGGACGTGTCCGAGGACGGCTTGACGTACACGTTCCACCTGCAGCCGGACGTGACCTTCCACGACGGCACCCCGCTGACCGCGGACGACGTGGTGTGGAGCATCTCCGAGGCGATCGGCCCGGAGTCGAAGTCGGCGCGCAAGAGCGACCTGCTCGTCATCCAGCAGGCCACCGCGGTCGACGACGCCACCGTCGAGCTCGACCTGTCCCGCCCGTCGCAGGGCCTGACGTTCTACCTCGCCTCCGTCACGATCGTGAAGGACGGCGACAAGGAGCTGACCAGCGACAACGGCACCGGCCCCTACCGGTTCGTCGAGTGGGTGCAGGGCGACCACCTCACCATCTCGACGTACGACGGCTACTGGGGCGAGCCCGCGCAGAACGCCGGCGTGACGTTCCGGTTCTTCCAGGACACGACCGCGCTGAACAACGCGCTGCTCACCGGCGACCTGGACCTGGTCATCGCCGAGGACTCCCCCGACCAGCTCGTGCAGTTCGAGGACAACCCGGACTTCACGATCACCGAGGGCACCTCGACGACGAAGCAGATCTGGGCGTTCAACGACCGCGAGGCGCCGTTCAGCGACGTCCGCGTCCGGCAGGCGCTGTACAAGGCGATCGACCGCGACGCGATCCTGTCGGCGGTGTGGGACGGCTACGGCCAGGTCATCGGCTCGATGGTCCCGCCCACCGACCCGTGGTTCGTCGACCAGGCCGACGTGCACGGCTACGACCCTCAGGCCGCGCAGGCGCTCCTCGACGAGGCCGGCGTGACCGACCTGGAGATCTCCGTGGACTACATCCCGGACGACACCACCGAGGCGATCCTCGCGCTGCTGACCAAGAACCTCGCCGACGTGGGCGTCACCCTGACGCCGAACCCGGTCGACGACGCCACCTGGTACCAGAAGGTCTACACGGACCACGACTTCGAGACCACGCTCATGGGCCACGTGAACCCGCGCGACGTGCTCTGGTACGCCAACCCCGACTTCTACTGGGGCTACGACAACCCGCAGGTGCAGGAGTGGGTCGCCCAGGCCGACGAGGCGAGCACCGAGGCCGAGCAGGTCGACCTGCTGAAGCAGGTCAACGAGACCATCGGCGAGGAGGCGGCGTCCGCCTGGCTGTACCTGGACCCGCAGATCCGCGTCGCCCGGGCCGGCATCACCGGCTTCCCCGTCGACCAGGTGACCGAGTCGTTCTACGTCGCCGACATCGTCCGGGAGTCCTGACACCGTGCGGGCCGCACTGCTGCGGATCGGCGCCCTGCTGATCTCCCTCGTCCTGGCGAGCGTCGTCGTGTTCGTCGTGCTCCGGCTGCTGCCGGGCGACGCCGCGGGCGCGACCCTCGGCGTGGGCACCACCACGGACCAGCTCGACCAGCTCCGGTCCGAGCTCGGGACGGACCAGCCGGTGGTGACGCAGTACGTGCAGTGGCTCGGGCAGATCGTCCGCGGGGACCTGGGCACGTCCTTCGTGTCCCGGCTGCCCGTGGCCGACCTGATCGCGCAGAAGCTGCCCATCACGGTGCCGCTCAGCCTGTCCGCGTTCGTCCTGGCCGTGCTCGTGTCGGTGCCCCTCGGCGTGATCGCCGCGGTGCACCGGCGCGGGCCGGTCGGGGTCGCGGTGTCGGCCGTGTCGCAGCTCGGCGTGGCCGTCCCGGTGTTCTGGGTCGGCGTGCTGCTGGTGCTCGTGTTCGCCCTGCAGGCCGGCGTGCTGCCGGCCGGCGGGTTCCCCCGCACCGGGTGGGACGACCCCGCGGCGGCGGTGCGGTCGCTGGTGCTGCCGGTGGTGACGGTCGCGATCGCCATGTCGGCGGTCATGGTCCGGTACGTGCGGTCCGCGACCCTCGACGTGCTCGACCAGGACTACCTGCGCACCGCGCGGTCCCTCGGCTACGGCCGGTGGCGGGCGCTCGCGCGGCACGGCCTGCGCAACGCGGCCGTGCCGGTCGTGTCGATCCTCGGCATCGAGCTGGCGACCTCGCTGCTCGGGGCCGTGGTGATCGAGAACGTGTTCGCCCTGCCGGGGCTGGGCACGCTGCTGCTCGACTCGGTGACCTCGCGGGACCTGCCGGTGGTGCAGGCGCTCGTGCTCGGGCTCACCGCGATCGTGCTCGTCATGAACGCGCTGGTCGACCTCGGCCAGCGCGCGATCGACCCGCGGCTGCGGACGACGGAGGTGGCCGCGTGACCGGCGAGCTGACCACGACGACCCCGGTCGCGCGAGGCGTCGAGGCGCCCGCCGCGCCTCCCGGCACCCCGGGCGGAGCCCGCGTCCGCGGCGCGCGCCGCCTGCCGCCGTCCCTCGTCGCCGGCGCCGTCCTGGTCGGCGTCGTCGCGCTCGTCGGGCTGGTGTCGCTGTTCTGG
The DNA here is from genome assembly GCF_005239125.1 of Cellulomonas hominis. Taxonomy (GTDB): domain Bacteria; phylum Actinomycetota; class Actinomycetes; order Actinomycetales; family Cellulomonadaceae; genus Cellulomonas; species Cellulomonas hominis_A. The sequence continues at coordinate 9,794 of NZ_SZYE01000038.1, forward strand.
ACGCCCTACGCCCTCGACGACACCGGCACCGGCGAGCGCCTGGCCGGCCCGAGCGCCGCGCACTGGGGCGGCACCGACCGCCTCGGCCGCGACCTGCTGTCCCAGCTGATGACCGGCGCGGGCAACGCCCTGGTCGTCGCGGTCGCCTCGATGCTCGTCGCCGGGCTGCTCGGCGTGGCGGTCGGCGTGCTGGCCGGCGCCACCCGGCGCTGGGTCGACGTCACGCTGCTGTCGGCGGTCGACCTGCTGATCGCGTTCCCCACCCTGCTGCTGGCCATGCTGATCGTCACGGTGCGCGGTGCGTCCCTGTCGTCGGCGATCTGGGCGATCGGCATCTCGGGGTCGGCCGTCATCGCCCGGGTCACCCGGGTCAACGTCGCGCGCGTGCTGCGCGAGGACTACGTGACCGCCGCGCACGCCGCGGGCACCGGCTGGTGGGGCACCGTGACGCGGCACGTCGTGCCGAACGTCTGGCCGACCCTGCTGGTGCAGCTCATGCTGCTCGGCGGCGGCGCCGTGCTCGCCGAGGCGTCGCTGTCCTACCTCGGCCTGGGCGCCCCGCCGCCCAACGCGTCCTGGGGCCGGCTGCTCCAGGAGGCGCAGTCGACCATGCTCGTCCAGCCGTGGGGCGCGATCCTGCCCGGCGTCGCGATCGTGGTCGCCGTGCTCGGGCTGAACCTGCTCGGCGACGGCGTCCGCGAGCGCACCGACCCCAGCCTGCGAGGTGACCGATGACCGCCCTGCTGTCCGTCGAGGACCTGACCGTCACGACGTCGTCCGGGCGCCGGATCCTCGACGGCGTCTCCTGGTCGCTGGACGCCGGCGGCCGGCTCGGCGTCGTCGGCGAGTCCGGGTCCGGCAAGTCGATGACCGCCCTGGCCGTGCTCGGCCTGCTGCCGGAGGGGATGCGCGCCTCCGGCCGGGTCCTGCTGGACGGCGAGGACCTGCTGACGCTGCCCCCGCGGCGGCTGGCCAGGGTCCGCGGCGCGCAGGTCGCGATGGTGTTCCAGGAGCCGCTGACCGCGCTCGACCCGCTGATGCCCGTGGGCCGGCAGATCACCGGCCCGCTGCGGCTGCACCGCGGGCTGCGCGGGGCGGCGGCGCGGGACGAGGCCGCCCGGCTGGCCCGGCTCGTGCGCCTCGACGACACCGAGCGGATCCTCGGGTCCTACCCGTGGCAGCTGTCCGGCGGGCAGCGGCAGCGCGTCGCCCTGGCGATGGCGCTCGCCTGCGAGCCCCGGGTGCTGCTGGCCGACGAGCCGACGACCGCGCTCGACGTGACCGTGCAGGCCGAGGTGCTGGACCTGCTGGACGACCTGGTGGACCGCACCGGCGTGGCGCTGGTGCTCGTGACGCACGACCTGCCCGTGGTCGCCCGCGTCGCGCGGGACCTGGTGGTCATGCGCGACGGCCGGGTGGTCGAGCACACCCCGGTCGCCGCGGCGCTCGCCGGTGGCCGGGCCGCGTACACGCGCGAGCTGGTCGGGGCGGCGCGCGCCGTCACCGGGCTCCCGACGACCGGAGGTCCGCGATGACCGCACCCGTGCTCGAGGCCGTCGACGTCGTGCGCACGTTCGGCGCCACCCGCGCGCTCGACGGCGTCTCCGTGCGCGTCGAGGCCGGCCGCAGCGTCGGCGTCGTCGGCGAGTCCGGCTCCGGCAAGTCGACCCTGCTGCGCCAGCTGCTGGCGCTCGACTCCCCCACCGCGGGCGAGGTCCGGTACCGCGGGGAGCCGCTCGCGTGCCGCGACCGCGGGCTGCTCCGGCGGCTCCGCGCCGACGTCCAGCCGGTGTTCCAGGACCCCCGGTCCTCGCTCGACCCCCGGATGCGGGTCGGCGCCGTCGTCGCGGAGCCCCTGCGCTCGCTGCGCGTCCCCGGCGACCACCGGGAGCGCGTCACCGAGGTGCTGGCCGCGGTCGGCCTCGACCCCGACGTCGCGACCCGGTACCCGGCGCAGTTCTCCGGCGGGCAGCGGCAGCGCATCGCGATCGCCCGGGCGCTGGCGCCGCGGCCCTCCGTGCTGATCGCCGACGAGCCGGTGTCCGCGCTCGACGTGTCCGTGCGCGGCCAGGTCGTCGAGCTGCTGCAGCGGCTCGCCACGGAGCAGGGGCTGACGCTGGTGCTGGTGTCGCACGACATCGCGATCGTCGGGCGGCTGTGCGAGCGGACCGTCGTGCTGCACCACGGCCGCGTCGTCGAGGAGGGGCCGACGGCGTCGGTGCTCGCGGACCCGCAGGAGGCGTACACCCGCCGGCTGCTGGCGGCGGTCCCGCAGCTCCCGGGGGTCTGACCACCCGCCGGGCGGGCCGCGGTCAGCGGGGCGGCAGCCCGAGCGCCGCGCGCACCCGGTCCCGCACGACCGGGAGGGTCGTGAACCCGTCCCGCGCCAGCAGGTGGCCGCCGCCCGGGACGAGGTCGAACGTCGCCGACAGCCGCTCGGCGAGCGCCCGGGTCAGGGCGGGCTCCACCACGACGTCGTCGTCGGAGCCGACCACGTGCCGCGCCGCCGTCGCCGCCGCCACCCGGTCGTGGTCGGGCGGCGCCGCCGTGAACGCGGCGACCTCCGGCACGACCGACGGCGTCGCGTCGAACCCGGACGCGAGCACCAGGCCGCCGAGCCGCCACTCCCCCGGCGTCGCGGACAGCGCGTGCAGCGCGGTGACGCAGCCCAGGCTGTGCCCGACGACGACCGTCCGCTCGTCGGGCACGCCGATGGCCGCGCGGGCGGCGGCGAGCCACGCGGCAGGGACGGGAGCGTCCGGGTCCGGCAGCGCGGGGACCGTGACGTCGACGCCGTCGGGCCGGAGGTCGTCGGCGAGCCAGGTGAACCAGTGGGCGTCCGGGGACGCCTGGTATCCGTGCAGGACGACGACGCGGGCGGGGCTGGTCTGGTGCACGACCGCATGGTGCACCCGGGGGCGGGCCCCGTGCCGCCGGCGGCCACCAGGTGGCCGCGGGTGTCGAGGGTCTCCGGAGCGGGCCCCGCGGCGGCCGGCGACCGCGGGGCGGGTCCGACGGACCCGGTCGCTCCCGGCGGAGCCGCGGCTGCCGGCGGTGCGACCCCCTGCGTCAGCACCGCCGGCAGCCGGTTCACCGCCGGCGCACCGTGATGATCCGCTGGAGCATCACGAACGCCAGCAGCACCGCCCCGATGAACACGCGCGTCCACCAGGAGTCCAGGCCCTCGCGGGCGATCAGCACCTGGATCAGGCCGTAGACCAGGACGCCGGCGCCCGTCCCGAGCACGAAGCCCACGCCGCCGGACAGCAGCGTCCCGCCGATGACGACGGCGGCGATCGCGTCGAGCTCCATCCCGATACCGGTCAGGTTGAACCCGGACTTGGTGTAGAGCGCGAACAGGATGCCCGCGATCCCCGCGCAGGTGCCGCTGATCACGTAGACCCAGATCCGCGTGCGCGCCGGGCGCAGCCCCATGAGACTCACGGCGGTGCCCTGGTCGCCCGAGCCGAGCCCGTACACGGTCCGCCCGAACCGCGTGTAGTGCAGCAGGTACACCGCCACCAGGAGCACCGCGACGGCCACCAGCATGCTCGCGTTGATCCGCCACATCCCCCGCAGCTCGCCGAACGTGATGCTCCACGCGGCGAGCGAGGAGAAGCCCGCGTCGTCGATGGCGAGCGAGCTCGTGCTCACCACGTTCGCCAGGCCCCGCGCGAGGAACATGACCGCGAGCGAGGCGATGAACGGTTGGATGTCGAACACCTGCACCAGCACGCCGATGAGCAGGCCGCAGGCCGTCCCGATGAGCACGCCGAGGACCAGCACCACCGGCAGGGGGAACCCGGCGGAGAACAGCTTGGCCACCGACAGGCCGACCAGCGCCACGACCGCGCCCACGGACAGGTCGATGCCCCCGGTCAGGATGACGAAGGTCATCCCGACGGCCAGCACCAGCAGGTACGAGTTGTCGACGAGCAGGTTCGAGAACAGCTTCATGCTGATGAAGTCGGACCGGGACGTGCTGTAGCGGCTCTGGCCCACCGCGAGCATCGCGACGAGCGTCACCACGGTGCCGATGACCGGGAGGAACCGGCGGTCGACCCGGTCGAGGAGCGCACGCACGCGGCGCGCGGGGCCGGGTCCGGCCGCCGGGGCGGGCCGGCCGGTCTGCGTCAGCTCGTCGGTGGTCATGCCACCACCTCCACGGGTCGGGCGGCCCGGGTGCGCAGGCGGCGTGCCTGCACCCGGTCCCGCAGGATGGGCGACCCCGCCACGCAGACCGCGATGAGCACGACCGCCTTGAACAGCGGCGTGGTCTGGGACGGGAGCTGGAAGATGATCACCGCGCGCTCCAGGGCCGACAGGAGCAGCGCCCCTGCGATCAGCCCGCCGAGGTTGAACCGGCCGCCGTCGAGCTTCGTGCCCCCGAGGACGACGACCATGATGGCGTCGAGCTCCTTGAGCAGGCCGATGTTGTTGGCGTCGGCGGCCATCGTCGGCGCCCCGTACACGAGGCCGGCCAGGGCCGCGAGCGTCCCGGCGATGACGTAGACGATCCACGTCGTCGAGCGGGACCGGACGCCGGCGAGCCGGCTGGCCTCGCGGTTGATGCCGATGGACTCCAGGAACATGCCGAGCGCGCTGCGCCGCACGAGCACGGCCACGAGCACGAAGGCGGCCGCCGCGATCACCACCGGCGTCGGGATGCCCAGCACGAACCCGGACCCGATCGACTTGAACGGCGGGCTGGTCACCGTGGTGATCTGCCCCTGGGTGATGAGCATGGCGATGCCGCGCCCGGCGACCATCAGGATCATCGTCGCGATGAACGGCTGGATGCCCAGCACGGCGACCATGAAGCCGTTGAACGAGCCGCCGACCACCCCCGCCGCGAGCCCGAGCCCGATCGCGAGCAGCACCGTCGCCGGTGCGCCGGGGTCGGCGGCCCCGTCGAGGAACGTCAGCGACACGGCGAGGGCGATGGCCATCACCGCGCCCACCGACAGGTCGATGCCGCCCGTGGCGATCACCAGGCACATGCCCAGCGCCAGGAGCAGCGGGGTCGCGCTGTTGCGGAGCAGGTCGATGAGCTGCCCGAACAGGTGGCCGTCGCGCAGCGCGACGTCGAGGAAGCCCGGGCTCTTCAGGCCGCAGGCGACGATCAGCACGACGAGGGCCACCACGGGCCACAGCAGGCCGTGGTCGGCGACCCGGCGCAGCAGCACGAGGCCGCGGTCGGCGCCCCGGGCCCCGGGGGTGGACGTGGGTGTGGTCATCAGGCGCTCTCCCCGCTCGCCGCGATCGCTTCCAGGACGGTGCCGGTGCCGACGTCGTCGCCGTTCTCGATCTCGGCGACCTTCTGCCGGTCCCGCATGACGACGATCCGCTGGCTCAGGCGCAGGACCTCCTCCAGCTCCGAGGAGATGAAGACGACGGACATGCCGTCGGCGGCGAGGTCGGTCACCAGCTTCTGGATCTCCGCCTTGGCGCCGATGTCGATGCCGCGGGTCGGCTCGTCGAGCACGAGCAGCCGCGGCGAGGTGGCGAGCCACCGGGCCAGCAGCACCTTCTGCTGGTTGCCGCCGGACAGGTTCTTGATCAGCGCGTTGGGGTTCGGCGGGTTGATGTTGAGCGTGACCATGTACCGCTGGACCACCTCGTCGAGCTCGCGGCGCGGCACCCGGCGCCAGGTGCCCCGGCTCGCCTGCAGCGCGAGCGCCACGTTCTCCCGCACGGTGAGGTCGCCGATGATGCCCTCGCGCTTGCGGTCCTCGCTGGACAGCGCGACGCCCCGCTTGAGGGAGGCGAGGGGGGTGGCCCGGCGCACGGGAGTGCCGTGCACCGCCATCTCCCCGTGGTCCGGCCGGTCGGCGCCGGTCAGCAGCCGCGCCACCTCCGAGCGGCCGGAGCCCAGCAGGCCGGCGACGCCCACGATCTCGCCCGGGTAGAGCGCCAGGTCGAACGGCTGCACCGAGCCGTCCTTGCCGAGCCCGACCGCGGTGAGCAGCGGCGTCTCCCGGGACGAGTGGCTGGTCACGGCCGCGCGGGCCTGCTGCTCGATCCCCGCCAGCGCCTCGCCGGTCCGCCCGATCATGTGCGAGATGAGCTCGCGCCGCGGCAGCTCCGCGGTGCGGAACTCGCCGACGAACCGCCCGTTGCGCAGCACCGTCATCCGGTCCGCGATCGCGTACACCTGGTCCAGGAAGTGCGAGACGAACAGGATCGCCACCCCCTCGTCGCGCAGGGTGCGCACGACGCGGAACAGCTCGGCGACCTCGGCCTTGTCCAGCGACGACGTGGGCTCGTCCAGGATCAGCACCTTGGCGTCGACCACCAGGGCCCGCGCGATGGCGCACAGCTGCTGCACCGCGATGCTGTGCGACGCGAGCATCGACCGGGGGTCCAGGTCGAGGTGCAGCCGCTGCAGGAACCGCCGCGCCTCCCGGCGGGTCGCCCGCCAGTCGATGAACGGGCCCCGCCGCACCTCGTGCCCGAGCATGACGTTCTCCGCCACGCTGAGGTTCGAGCACAGGTTGATCTCCTGGTACACCGTGGAGATGCCGGCGGCCTGCGCCTGCTCGGGGCCGTCGAGGGCGAGCTCCTCGCCGCGCACCTCGATGCCGCCGGCGTCGACCCGGTAGACGCCGGTGAGCGCCTTGATCAGGGTGGACTTCCCCGCGCCGTTCTCGCCCATCAGGGCGTGGACCTCGCCGGCGCGCAGCGTCAGGTCCACGCCGTCGAGCGCCTTGACGCCCGGGAACGTGATCGTGATCCCGGTCATCCGCACGACCTCGTCGTGCGGCGGGTGGGTCTCGGACATCCTCGTCCTTCCTCGCGGGGGGCACGGGCCGGCCGCCGGTCGTGCGGGGCGGCCGGACCTCCCGGCCGCCCCGCTCCCGGGGTCAGTACGCCCGGGCGTCGACCTCGTCCTGGGTGATCGTCTGGTCGAAGGCCTCGTCGACGACGATCGTCGTCTCCGGGACGTCCTCGCCGTTCGCGACGGCCGTGATCAGCTCCGCGAGCTGGTCGCCGAAGACGGGGTTGCACTCGACGACGTAGTTGAACTTCTTGTCGACGAGGGCCTGCAGGCCGTCCCGCACGCCGTCGACCGTGACGAGCTGGATGTCCTTGCCCGGCACCTTGCCGGCGGCCTCGATGGCCTCGATGGCGCCGAGGCCCATGTCGTCGTTGTGGCTGAAGATCAGGGTCGTCTCGGGGTAGGCCTGCAGCGCCGCCTCCACCGCGGTCTTGCCCTCGGCGCGCGTGAAGTTGCCGCTCGCCTTGCCGATCACCTGGTCGCCCACGACGGCGTTGAAGCCCTCCTCGCGGTCGACCTGCGCCCCGGACCCGAGCGTGCCCTGCAGCTCGAACACCTTGGCGTCGGGGGCGTTCGCCGCCACCCACTCCCCCGCGGTGGTGCCCTCCTGCTCGAAGTCCGCGCCGATCCACGTCACGTACGGGTCCTCGACCGTGGTGTCGACGGTCCGGTCGACCAGGACCACGGGGATCCCGGCGTCCTTGATCTCCTGCAGCACCTCGTCCCAGCCCGTCTCGATCACCGGGGAGAACGCGATGACGTCGACGTCCTGCGCCACGAAGTCGCGCAGCGCCTTGATCTGGTTCTCCTGCTTCTGCTGCGCGTCGACGAACGTCAGGTCGAAGCCGTTCTCCTCCGTCAGGCTCTCCTTGACGGACTCCGTGTTGGCGGTCCGCCAGCCGCTCTCGGCGCCGAGCTGGGAGAACCCGACCCGGATCAGGTCGTCGCCGCCACCCCCGCCGGCTCCCGTCTCGCCACCGCCGCCGCTGCTGCATGCCGCCACGGACAGCAGCGCCGCCGTCCCGACCAGGCCGACCAGGCCCCTCCTGGCTGCGCGTCCGAACATGAGCTCCTCCTCGAGTCCTCGGCCGACCGCACTGTCGGCGAGACCGATTGTGAACGCTCACAATTTGGAGGGTCAACGATACGCGGTAACGAATGCGTAACGGTTGTTAACGTTCACTGCGGCGGCGGGTGCTGGAGCGCACCCGCATGGACGCGCCGACCAGGCCGTCCACGGCCGGCTCCCCCGCGATCGCCGCGACCATCTGCTCCAGGCACCGGCGGCCCAGCGCGGCGAAGTCGGGCGCGACCGTCGTCAGCGGCGGGAAGAAGTGGGCCGAGCCCTCGACGTCGTCGAAGCCCACCACCGAGATCTCGTGCGGCACCCGCACGCCCGCCTCGGCGAACGCGTGCAGCAGCCCGAGCGCGAGCTGGTCGTTCGAGGCGAACACCGCCGTGGGCAGCGGCTCGGCCCCCGCCGCGGCGCCGGCCCGCGCCACCAGCTCCGCGCCGATGCGGTACCCGGTGCTGGCCTTCCAGTCCCCGGGGACCGGCTCGCGCGGGGTCAGCCCGGCCTGGCGCATGGCGTCGCTCCACCCGCGGGCGCGGGACCGGGCGTCCAGCCAGACGGACGGCCCCATCACGTGGAGGATGTCGGTGTGCCCCAGCTCGATCAGGTGGCGGGTGGCGAGCCGCGCCCCGGCGTACTGGTTGACCGCGGCCGTGTAGACCTCGCCGCCCAGGTCGGACGGGCCCACCATCACCACGGGGAGCCGGTGCGCGAACCCCTGCACCGCGCGCACCGCCTCGTCGTGCGACGCGATGACGATCACCCCGTCGACGCCCTGGTCCAGGAAGTGCTCCAGCGACGCCTGCACGGCCGCCACGTCCCACTGGGTCACGGTCGCGACGCTCACGTTCATCCCGGTCGCGCGGGCGGCGTTCTCCAGCGCGATCAGCGTCATCGTCGGGCCGTGCAGCGCCGAGTCCTCCGTGACCACGCCGATCGAGCCCGTCCGGCGCGTGACCAGCGCCCGGGCCACGGAGTTGCGGCGGTAGCCCAGCTGCGCGATCGCCGACTGGACCTTCGCCCGCGTCGCCGCGCTGACGTTCGGGTGGTCGTTCAGGACCCGGGACACCGTCTGGTGCGACACCCCCGCGACCTGCGCGACGTCGTGCATGCCGGGACGCCGGCGCGGGGTCTCCCCGTGCTCCCCGTCCGGCTGGTGCGGCGTGGTGCGCGGCCCGGTGTCCGCGGGCCGCGTGGCGGGTCCGCCGGTCATCGGCGCCGCCGCGGCGCCCCGGTGCCGGGCGCGGGGCGCACACCGGCGCAAGGCCCGGGGCACGGCCTCCGGATCGCCTCCATCAGCGACACCTCCCACGCGAGCGACACACCGTTGTGAACGGTAACACCCGCGCAGGGCGACCCGGGGCCGCTCCCGGTCGCCGGAGGGCCCGCGCCGCACGCTAGCCGACGGGGCGGCCCCGCGACCCGCCGGCCCCGCACCTCACCGCCGCGGCTTCGGCTCCGGCACCGGCTCGGTCCCCGACGCCCGCGCCGCGCGCTGCGCCTCCCGCGCCTCCGCCTGCCGCGCGGCCTCCGCCCCGGACGCGATCTCGGCCCGCACGTGCTCCGGCCCGTACCCGAACGCGTCCACCAGGTCCTGCGCGTGCGGCCGCAGCCGGACCAGCAGCCGCTCGATGTACGAGGTCACGGTGCGCGCCCGGCCCGCGGACAGCCGGCCGTTCACCAGGTACCAGGCCAGGTTCCGCTCGATGACGGTCAGCCCGAACAGGTCCCGCAGCCGGGTGAGCACCTGGCGGGTCCCGGCGTCCGGCGCCGCGTCGAGCGCCCGGGTGAACGCCTCCCACTGCAGCAGCTCGGCGTGCGCGCGGGCCGTCTCGACCAGCTCGTGCTGGTGGGCGTCGAACAGCTCGGCGGCGACCTCCGGCGTCGCGCGGCGGGCCGGGCGCAGCGCCTGGGCCAGCTCGGCGACCATCGTGGCGACCCGGTCGGCGAGCAGGTCCCGCTGCGTGTGCGGGTCCCGGAGCTGGCCGGCCGAGCGCCGCGCGTCGCCGGCGTCCACGAGGGTCTGCGCGGCGCGCGCGAGCGGCATCCGGTGCAGCGCGGCGTCCGCGGCCCTGCCGGCCACGAGCCGGGCCACCACCGCCGGGTCCCCGCCGACCTGCGCGGCGTACCGGGCGAGCAGCCGCTTGCCGACGAGCTGGTAGAGCACGGTGTTGTCGCCCTCGAACGTCACGTACACGTCGAGGTCGGCCCGCAGGGAGGTCAGCCGGTTGGCGGTCAGGAAGCCCGCGCCGCCGCACGCCTCGCGGCAGGTCTGCAGCGTGCGCAGCGCGTGCCAGGTCGACGTCGGCTTCAGCGCCGCCGCCAGGGTCTCGAGCTCCTCGCGGGACTCCGGGGTGTCGTCCCGGCCCGAGAACACGTCGTCGAACGCGGCGAGCAGGTGCTCGTGCGCGAACGTCGCCGCGTACGTCTCGGCGAGCAGCGGCAGCAGGCGGCGGCGGTGCTCGCCGTAGTCGAGCAGCACCACCTCGTCGGTCGGCGACGCCCCGGCGAACTGCCGGCGCTGGTTGCCGTACGTCACCGCGACCACCAGGCCGAGCTTCGCGGCGTTCACCGCGGCGCCGTCGAGGGACACCCGGCCCTGCACGAGGGTGCCGAGCATCGTGAAGAACCGCCGCCCGGGGCTCGCGATCGGCGAGGAGTAGGTGCCGTCCGCGGCCACCGAGCCGTACCGGTCGAGCAGGTCGGCGCGCGGGACGCGGACGTGGTCGAACCACAGCCGCCCGTTGTCGATGCCGTTCAGCCCGCCCTTGAGGCCGTCGTCCTCGCCGCCGACGCCCGCCAGGAACTCCCCGGTCGCCGCGTCCCGGATCGGCACGTGGAACGCGTGCACGCCGTGGTTGACCGGTCGCGGGTCCGCCGGGCCCTGCGAGACGAGCTGCGCGAACACGACCGCCGCGGTGCCGTGCTGGCCCGCGTTGCCCAGGTAGTCCTTCCACGCCGCGCGGTACGGCGTGTGCAGCACGAACTCCTCGGTGGCCGGGTCGTAGGTCGCCGTCGTGCCGATGCTGGCGACGTCCGAGCCGTGGCCGGTCTCCGTCATCGCGAACGCGCCCGGCACGTCGACCGACATCGCGCCGGGCAGCAGCCGGTCGTGGTGCCGCTCGGTGCCGAGGTGCAGGATCGCCGACGCGTACAGCCCCCACTGCACGCCGGCCTTGATCTGCAGCGACGGGTCGGCCGCGACCAGCTCCTCGAACCGGGCCAGGCTGCCGCCGTGGTCGTCGGCGCCGCCCAGCCGGGTCGGGAACGCGCGCAGCACGTCGCCCTCCGCCGCCAGGGCGCGGAGCTGGTCGAGCACCCGGGCGCGGTGCTCCGGCACGGGCAGGCCCTCGACCCGCTGGAACCGGGGCTCCGCGATCACGCCGCGCGCGCCGCGCCGCAGGTCGGCGTACGGGCCGAGCAGCAGGTCGGTCAGCCGGGGCACGTCCACGCGCGGGTCCGCGTGCTCCCGGCCGCGCGGGTGGCCGGCGCCGGTGGGCCGGACGGTCGCCGTCGGGTTCGTCACCGCCGGGCCGGGGGTGGTGGCCGGGGTCGGTGCGGTCGTCGTCATGCGTGTCTCCCCTGTGTCGGTGCGTCGCCGTCGGCGCACGCTCGGGTGGATCAGCCGGGCTGGTCGCCCGGGTCCCGCTGGTCCGGTGCCGGTCGCCCGGCCTGCTCGCGCGAGCGGACGCCGACCGGCCCCGCCCACAGCCACGCCGCGACCCGGGTGGCCACGTCCTCGCGGTCGGCACCCGGCCGGCCGGCCTCCGCGAGCCACCGCTCGCCCGCGCCGCGCACGAACCCCACGGCGCCCGCGGCCCACAGCCGGGTCCACGCGGCCTCGGCGCCCTCCGACGCGTCCGGGCCGAGGGCGCGGACGAACGGCGCGGCGACCAGCTCCGTCACGGAGTCGAGGAAGTGCCCGACCGAGCCGCCGCGGGTGACGAACGCGTACACGTGCGGCGAGGACTCGATCATCGACAGGTAGGTGTCGACCATCCCGCGCAGCGCGTCCCGCGGGGTGCTCGCCCCCGCCGCCGCGGCGTCCAGGGCGTCCCGGATGTCGCTGACGACGGCCGCCGCGACCGCGAGCTGCAGCCCGTCCTTGTCGGTGAAGTACCGGTACACGATCGACTTGGACGTGCCCCCGGCCGCCGCGATGTCGTCCATCGACACATCGGGCCCCTGGTGGTGCACGACCCGGCGCGCGACGCGCACGAGCTCGGCGCGGCGGGCCTCGCGGTGGTCCTCCCACCGCGTCGACCGGCCGTCGTCCGTCGTCGTCGACGGTGCACGCGTGACCGGGCTCACAGAACCGACGGTATCAGGTACTGTGAGTTTCGGGCACTGCGCAAGGGACCGAGGTCCCAGCGCCGGAGACCCGGGACAGCACCACCCAGCGACATCGACGACGATGCGGGAGGACCCCCACATGGCAGCCACCCCCACTCCGACGGCCGGCGCGACGCGCGCCGTGGTCGTCGGCGGGAACCGGATCCCGTTCGCGCGGGCCGGCGGGCCCTACGCCCGGGTCAGCAACCTCGACATGCTCACGGCCGCGCTCGACGGGCTCGTCGCCCGGTTCGGGCTGCAGGACGAGGTGCTGGGCGAGGTGGTCGCGGGCGCGGTGCTCAAGCACAGCCGCGACTTCAACCTCACCCGCGAGGCGGTGCTCGGCTCGCCCCTGTCGGCCCGCACCCCCGCCTACGACCTCCAGCAGGCCTGCGCGACCGGGCTCGAGGCGGTCGTGACGATCGCGAACAAGATCCGGCTCGGCCAGGTCGAGTCCGGCGTCGCGGGCGGCGTCGACTCCGCCTCCGACGTGCCGATCGCGGTCAGCGAGGGCCTGCGCCGCACGCTGCTCACGCTCACCCGCGCCAAGACGGTCCCGCAGCGCCTCCGGGCCGCCGCCGCGCTCCGGCCCGGCGACCTCAAGCCCGCCACCCCGCGCACCGACGAGCCGCGCACCGGCCTGTCGATGGGCGAGCACCAGGCGCTCACCACCGCGCAGTGGGGCATCAGCCGCGAGGCCCAGGACGAGATCGCGTTCGCCAGCCACCAGCGGCTCGCCGCCGCCTACGAGGCGGGGTTCTTCGACGACCTGATCACCCCGTACCGCGGGCTGGTGCGCGACCAGAACCTGCGCGCCGACACCTCGCTGGAGAAGCTCGCGACGCTCAAGCCGGTGTTCGGCACCCGGCTCGACACCCCCGCGACCATGACCGCCGGCAACTCGACGCCGCTCACCGACGGCGCCTCCGCCGTGCTGCTCGCCTCCGAGGACTGGGCGCAGGCCCGCGGCCTCACCCCGCTGGCCGCCGTGGTCGACGCCGAGACCGCCGCCGTGGACTTCGTGCACGGCGAGGACGGGCTGCTGATGGCGCCCGTGTACGCCGTGCCGCGGCTGCTCGCCCGGCAGGGCCTCACGCTCGCCGACCTCGACTTCGTGGAGATCCACGAGGCGTTCGCGTCCACCGTCCTCACCACGCTGGCCGCCTGGGAGGACAAGGAGTTCTGCCTGACCCGCCTCGGGCTCGACGACGCGCTCGGCACCGTCGACCGCGAGCGCCTCAACGTGCACGGCTCCTCGCTCGCCGCCGGGCACCCGTTCGCCGCCACCGGCGGGCGGATCGTCGCGAGCGTCGCCAAGACGCTGCACCGCCGCCGCGCCGAGCTGCTCGCCGCGGGCGAGGACCGGCCGGTCCGGGCGCTCGTGTCCGTCTGCGCCGCCGGCGGCCTCGGCGTCGCCGCGGTCCTGGAGGCGGTGTGATGGCCACCGACACCTACCTGGACCTGGTGAACAGCGGGTTCACCGCCAAGGTCGCGAAGCAGCTCGGCCTGCCCCGGCCGGCGCGGCTGCGCCGGTACCGCGCGGGGGCGCCGCTGGTCGACGGGCCGGTGCTCGTGCTCGGCGACGGCGCGGACGCCGACACGCTCGCGCAGTTCCTCTCCGGCACCTCCCCCGAGCACAAGGGCTGGGACCTGGACGTCCGCCGGCACGCCGGCGAGGGCACCCGGTTCGCGGCCGTCGTGCTCGCGCTGACCGAGGTCGCGCACCCCCGGGACCTGGCGGAGCCGCTGCTGGCGCTGGCGCCCGTGCTCAGGACGCTGGCGCCGGGCGGCCGGGTCGTCACCGTGTCCCGCGGCGCCACCCCCGACCAGGCGCCCGCGCTCGCCGCCGCGCGGCAGGGCGTCGACGGCGCGCTGCGGTCGATCGCGAAGGAGCTCCGCGCCGGGGCGACCGGCAACGGCGTGGTGCTGGCCGAGGACGTGCCGGTCACCGCCCCCGCCGTGCTGGGCGCGCTCCGGTTCCTGCTGTCCGCCCGGTCCGCGTACGTCGACGGCCAGCTGCTCCCGGTCGACTCCGCGGCCGGCGCGCTCCCCGCCGACTGGGAGCGGCCGCTGGAGGGCCGGGTCGCCGTGGTGACCGGCGCGGCGCGGGGCATCGGCGAGGCCATCGCGACCACCCTCGCCCGGGACGGCGCGACGGTCGTGGCCGTCGACGTGCCCGCCGCGGGCGAGGCGCTGGCCGCCGTCGCCAACCGGGTCCGCGGCACCGCGCTGCAGCTCGACGTCACCGCCGACGACGCGGGCGCCCGGATCCTCGAGCACGCGCTGGCCCGGCACGGGCGGCTCGACGTCATGGTGCACAACGCGGGCATCACCCGGGACAAGCTGCTGGCCAACATGACGCCCGACCGGTGGGAGTCCGTGATCGCGGTGAACATCGCCGCGCAGCTGCGGATCAACGAGGCGCTGCTGACCTCCGGCGACTTCGCGGACGCGCCGCGCATCGTCTCGCTCGCGTCGACCTCCGGCATCGCCGGGAACCGCGGGCAGTCCAACTACGCCGCGTCCAAGGGCGGGGTGATCGGCATGGTGCAGGCCACCGCGCCGCTGCTCGCCGCGTTCGGCGGCACCGCCAACGCCGTCGCCCCCGGGTTCATCGAGACCGAGATGACCGCGCGGATGCCCGCGCTCACCCGTCAGGTCGCGCGGCGGCTCTCCTCGCTCCAGCAGGGCGGGCTGCCGGTCGACGTCGCGGAGGCCGTCGCGTTCCTCGCGTCGCCGCAGGCGGGCGGGGTCGTGGGGCAGGTGCTGCGGGTGTGCGGGCAGAGCATGGTGGGGCGGTGACGGCGGCCGAGGCGCCGGCGCGGGACACCGGGGCCGGGGCGGCCGGGCCCGCGGGCGCGGCCGCCGCGGGCCGGGGG
>NZ_SZYE01000390.1 GCF_005239125.1 Cellulomonas hominis
GGCTTGGTTGAACAATTATCCCTGCCGAACCGCCAGAGCAACTGTCCTATGATTCATTTCTTTTCCGAAATGCAGATACACAATTTAAAAAGCCAGCCTCACACCCCAAAACGAAGGGGGAGAAGGTGTTTTCTATAATCACATAGAATGCTATAGCGAGGTGGTTAACGTGACGGAAAACGTAAAAAATGAGGAAACGTTAAAGTCTTACTGGGCAAAGGAAATTGCTGAACTCCTTGATATATCAACATCGAACTTAAGAAGATGGTCAATTGATTTAGAAAATGAGGGATACTCCTTTTATCGGGATGAACATCACCGTCGTGCTTACCTTGAAAGAGATATCATGCCGTTAAAGAAATTGAAAGAATTCTTAGGGAACAATATGAGCAAAAATGACGCCGTTAAGGCTGTTGTATCAATGTTTCCTAGTGAAAATAACGGTGTGATTACGATACCTGTTATTGAAGATGAAGTGCGTTTATCGAGGCTGGAATTACAGGAACTCGTACAGGAGGCTGTAAAAGAAGCAGTTGAAGAAGAAAGAGAAGCAATGTTTCAGGCTTTTGAACATAGAATCAATAATACATTAGAAAAAAGGGATCGCTTATTAACCCAACATTTACAAGCCACTTTAGAAGAAAGACGTCTGGAGGTTGC
>NZ_SZYE01000391.1 GCF_005239125.1 Cellulomonas hominis
CGCCGGGTCGGCGACCCGCTCCCGCGCCACCCGGGTCACCGCCGCGAGCAGCCGCGCCCGCGCCGCCCGCGCCCGGCCCCGTGCGAGGACCCGCGCCAGCACCGACGCGAGCAGCGCCAGCAGGGCCCCCGCCAGCAGGCCACCGGCGAGCAGCGCGGTCGGCACCGGGAACGGTCCCCACTCCGGCGTGCGCGGCACCGGCAGCTGCAGGTACGCCATCCCGGCGAGCGCCCCGAGCCACAGCGCGCCCGCCACGGCCGCCGCGAGCAGCAGCCACTGCAGCACTCCGGCGACCCGCACCCACACCCCCGGGCGGTCCGGCAGCAGCGCGGTCCCGCCGACGGCACGGTCCAGGTCGTCGGCCAAGTCGGCCGCCCCGACGGCGTCCCGCACGGCGAGCGCCCAGGCGTCCGGGGCGTCCGTGGTGGCGCCGTCCACGTACCGGCGCACGGCGGAGGACGCGGCAGCACGCGCGGCGGGCCCGGCGGGCGGCAGCGAGGTCCGCTCGACGGCCCCGGGTTCGGCCGGGTCGAGAGCCCCGGCACGGCCCCGGCGGCGCCCGGGCACGACGCCGGTCGCGAGG
>NZ_SZYE01000392.1 GCF_005239125.1 Cellulomonas hominis
CCGCCGCCCCCTCCGCCGGCCAGGGCTCGGGCCCGGGGACCAGCGGCTCGCGGTAGGCGAGGTCCAGGTGCACCGGGCCCGGGTCGCCGGTCCGGGCGCCGAGCGCCGCGGCGACGGCCCGGGACAGCAGGTGCCGCAGGTCGCGGTCCTCCCCCGCGCGGCCGGACGGCGCGGGCACGTCGGCCGCGAGCCGGGTCGCCGCGCCGAAGATCCCCGGTTGCACGGTGGTCTGGTTCGCGCCGGTGCCGCGCAGCTCGTGCGGGCGGTCGGCGGTGAGCAGCAGCAGCGGGGCGCCTGCGTGGTGCGCCTCCAGCACGGCCGGGTGCAGGTTGGCGACCGCCGTGCCGGAGGTGGTCACGACGGCGACGGCGCGCGGCGCACCCTCCGCCGCGGCGGCCCGGGCGAGGCCGAGCGCGAGGAACGCCGCCGACCGCTCGTCCACCCGCACGTGCAGCCGGACCGCGGGAGCGCCGGCGGGGCGCTCGCCGTCGGGCAGGGCCGCCTCCGCGAGCGCGTAGGCCAGCGGGGCGCTGCGGGAGCCGGGGGCCAGGACGACGTCCCGGACGCCGTGCGCGGCGAGC
>NZ_SZYE01000393.1 GCF_005239125.1 Cellulomonas hominis
CGCGCGTCCCGCCGCACGCCCGGCGCCCACCGACCCCGGCGCGCCGCCGCCCTGGGACCACCCCGACGACCCGGGCGCCCCCGAGCCGCCGGACGACGACTGGGCACGTGACGTCCCGCTCCCGCCGGATCCCGGACCGGACCCGTACGCGGCACCCGGGCGCCCGACCGCGCCGGCGCCGACGCAGGCGCCCACGAGCGGCGCCGATCGCGTGCGGGCCGCCGCTCGCGCTGCCGCCGCCGGTGGCACGGCGGCCGCGGCACCGCGGGTGACCTGGGCCGACGACGAGCCGTCGATGGACGACCCGGACATCGGCTCCAGCACGCTCTCGGGCATCCCGCTGCTCGCGCAGGCGCTCGGCGCGACCGTCATCGACGAGCCGGTCGACGAGGGCTACTGACCTCGACCGGACCCGACGCCCCGGCGCGAGTCCGTGAGTGGCCCCGGGCCGGGGGCGTGTCAGTGGTCGCCGGTAGCGTTCTTGCATGGTTGACCTGCAGGAACACCCCGACGGCGACACCCTCGCCGACCTGGTGCTGCCGGTCTACGGGCCCGACGGTGTCTGCCTGACCGACTACGGGCCCGACCCCGTGGTGGCGTTCGGTGGGGCGCCGCGCACCGGTGAGCAGCGGCAGGTCGAGGCGATCGCCGCGTGT
>NZ_SZYE01000394.1 GCF_005239125.1 Cellulomonas hominis
GTGCTGCGTCGTGCGGAGCGCCTGGAGGACCTGCAGGCCGCGCAGGAGGTGACGATCTGGACCCGGCACGCGTCGGGTCCGCAGTCGCACCTGATCTGGGCCCCGGAGATCCACCGGATCGCCGGCGCCTGGTACGTGTACTACGCCGCGGCGCCGGACGACCACGGGACGGTGGACGTGCCCGGCACGGCCGAGACGTTCAACCACCGGGTCTTCGTGCTGGAGAACACCGCCGAGGACCCGTTCGAGGGCGAGTGGGTCGAGCGTGGGCAGGTCGACACCGGGTGGGAGTCCTTCGCCCTGGACGCGACCAGCGCCGTGATCGACGGGACGCAGTACCTGGTGTGGGCGCAGCAGGCGTTCGACGTGCGCGGCCACTCCAACCTGTACATCGCCCCGATGGCGAACCCGTGGACCCTGGCCGGGCCGGCGGTCGAGCTGACCCGCCCGGAGTTCGACTGGGAGGTCAAGGGGTTCTGGGTCAACGAGGGCCCCTCGGTCCTGGTGCGCGGCGGGCGGGTGTTCCTGACGTACTCCGGCGCGGCGACCGGCATCGACTACGCGATGGGTGTGCTGACCGCCGACCTCGGGTCCGACCTGCTGGACCCCGCCTCGTGGACCAAGAGCCCGACCCCGGTGTTCGTGTCCGACCCGG
>NZ_SZYE01000395.1 GCF_005239125.1 Cellulomonas hominis
CGCCGCTGGCCGCGGTGACCACCCGCGGCGTGCTCGTCGCCGGTGCGGCCGGCGCGGCGATGCTCGTGGCGGTGGCGCCCGCCGCGACGGCGGTGTTCCGGGCGATCGGGCGCGGCAACACCGAGCTGATCGCCGCGGTCGCCGACGCCCTGACGCTCGTCGCGCCGGGGCTGCTCGGGTTCGCGCTCGTCTTCCACGTGTCCCGGGCGCTGTACGCGCTGGAGCGCGGCCGGCTGGCGGTGCTCGCCGCCAGCGCCGGCTGGCTGACCGTGGCCGTGGCGTCCTGGGTCGCGTGCCTCGTGCTGGTGCCCGGCGGCCGGGACGCCGCCGCGACGCTGCACGCGCTGTCGCTCGGCAACACGATCGGCATGGTCGTCGCCGGGGTGGCGCTGCTGGCCGTCCTGCGCGCCGCCGCGGGCGCCGAGGCCGTCGCCGGGCTGACCCGCACGCTCGCGGTGCTGGTCGCCGCGGGCGCGGTCGCCGGTGTCGTCGGCCGGTGGGTCGTGGACGCGGTGCAGGCGCTGACCGGCGGCGTCCCGG
>NZ_SZYE01000396.1 GCF_005239125.1 Cellulomonas hominis
AGCAGCGCGGCCGCCGCCAGCGCGACGCCGACCAGCCCCGCGGTCAGCACCGTCGCCCCCGCCACGGCGTGCTGGGTCGCGGTCGCCCCGACCGTCGCCGGCAACGAGGTCCGGACGACCGCCCGGTCCGCACGGCTCCCGAGCGCGTCCACGAGGGCCGGACGCAGCCGCGCGGCCCCGCGGGCGGCCTGCTCCAGCGCCGCGACCGAGGCACCGGCCGGCTCCGGGACGAGCGTGACGGTGACGGCGCCGACGCCGGTACCGGCCGCGGGCAGCGCGCCGGGCGCCACCACGAGCGGCCCGTACGCGGGCGACGACTTCCGGCCCGAGGTCCCGGGGCGCGGGTGGTCCGGGTCGACGCCGGCGCCGCCGAGCAGGTCCCGCCGCCACACCGGGGTCCCGGGATCGCCCCGGTGCAGCGGCTGGAAGACGCCGACCACCCGCACCGTCGTGCGCGCGGCGGCCGCCGGGGCGTCGGGCGACGGGGCGAGGTCGAGCGTGTCGCCGGGCGCGAGGCCCAGGGCCGCGGCGGTGGCGGCCGGG
>NZ_SZYE01000397.1 GCF_005239125.1 Cellulomonas hominis
GCGGGCGACCGGCGGGCCGGCGTCCGCGGGCGGTGCGGGGTGCCGGTGGCCAGTGCCCGCCGAGCCGTGCCGGGCGATGCCCGGTGCGTGGCGGCGGCTGGCGGCCCGGGCCTGGGTGAGGCAGCCCGGGTGTGGCGGCCCGGGTGAGGGCGGACCGGGTGAGGCCGGCCCGGGTGAAGCGGCCCGGTCGCGCGCCCGCAGCTGCCTCCGCAGGTCCGACCCGCCGACCCGCTTGCTGCGCCGAGGGGGTACTCGACACGTCGAGGGTGTATCCGCCGACTACTCGCTCGACGTGTCGCTTGCACACTCGGCGACCGGCGACCGGCGACCGGGGACCGGCGACCGGCGACCGGCCCCGGGCGACCGACCCCGGGCGACCGGCGACGCTCGGGTCGGGGGGTGGGGCGGGGCCGTGGGTCAGGCGCGGGGACGCCTGGCGGGGCCCCTCGGGGGCTGCCAGCCGGAGGTGTCCGCGCGGAAGGCCTCGGCCGGAGCGGCGTCCCGGGCCGGGGGTGCCGGGGCCGCCCAGGTGCCGAGATG
>NZ_SZYE01000398.1 GCF_005239125.1 Cellulomonas hominis
GCGGCCTCGTCGCGGTCCTGCTGGCGGCCGGCGCGGTCCTGCTGCTCGGCGTGGTCGGCGGCTGGCGCCGGATCGCCGGCCGCGCCGGGCTCCCCCGCCCCGGCTGGCGCCTGCCCCTGGCCCTGGCGGTCGTGCTGGTGCTCGGGGGCGCCGCCCAGGCCGCCGTGCTCGGGGGCCGCGGCGTCGTCGGGTCGGGACCGGGGACCGCGGCGGACGCCGAGCTCGTCGTGCTGTCGTTCAACACGTTCGGCGTCGTGGGCGCCGACGACCTGACGGCCCTCGTCCAGCAGCAGGACGCGGACGTCGTGGTGCTCGCCGAGACCTCGGGGGCCACCGCGCGGGACGTGGCCCGGGCGCTGACCGACGCGGGCCGGCCGACCACGGCGCTCGCCGCCGACGCCGTGGGCACGCGCGTCGACGGCGTCGCCCTGCTGGTGCGGGACACGCTGGGGGCGTACGCGCCGACCGCCGAGGGGCTGCCCGCCACCGAGCTCGGCACCTTCGCGGCCGTGCGCGACGGCGCGACGCCCGCGGC
>NZ_SZYE01000399.1 GCF_005239125.1 Cellulomonas hominis
CCCGCCGCCGGTCGCCCGCCGCCGGTCGCCCGCCGCCGGTCGCCAGTCGCCGGCCCGCCGGTCGCCAGCCGCCAGCCGCCAGCCGCCGAGTCGCCGAGTCGCCGAGTCGCCGAGTCGCCGAGTCGCCGAGTCGCCGAGTGTGCATCCGACACGTCGAGCGAGTAGTCGGCGGATGCACGCTCGACGTGTCGAGTACCCCCTCGGCGGGCGGTGCGGGGCTGCGCGGACGGGGCGGGTGGCGGGGGCAGTGCGGGTGGCGGGGCAGTGCAGGTGGCGGGGGCGGCGCGGTCAGGACGCCGTGGTGCCGTGCAGCGGGGTCGGTGCGGGGCGGGCGGCGCGCGCCTCGGCGCCCCGCGACCGGCCGCGGTCCCAGAACTGGTGCACGGCGCCCCGCTCGCTCTCGTCGACGGCCGGGCCGGCGGGAG